>JAZKCB010000171.1:0-4620 GCA_040388335.1 Pseudomonadota bacterium
ACGTTTTTGCAGGTCAGTCATGTCGTCTCGCTTTCGTTCAGGAATAAGAAAAAAGAAAATCCGGTTTCAGAACAACCGTTAATTATGGGCTGAAAAGATCAGGCACCCGGGTAAAACGGCTTGCCTATCGACGTGGGCATGTTCACGCGTATCCAGAGCGGGTTGCGCGATATCAGCACCAGCACCACGATGGTCGACAGGTAAGGCAGCATGGTCAAAAACTGGCTGGGTACATTCACGCCCAGGCCCTGAAGGTGAAACTGCAGCATGGTCACACCACCGAACAGGTAAGCACCAAGCAACACCCGTGCCGGGCGCCAGGTAGCGAAGGTGGTCAGGGCCAGGGCAATCCAGCCCTTGCCGGCGATCATGCCTTCGACCCACAGCGGGGTGTAGACCACCGAGACATAAGCACCCGCCAGGCCGCAGAGCGCACCACCGGCCACAACCGCCATCAGGCGGATGCGCCGCACCGGGTAACCCAGGGCATGCGCCGATTCAGGGCTTTCGCCGACGGAGCGCAACACCAGCCCGGCACGCGTGCGGTACAAAAACCAGATCAGGCCCACGGTCAATGCCATGGCGATATAGACCATGGGATGGTGGCGGAAAAGCGCCGGGCCAATGAACGGGATGTCCCCCAGCAAGGGGATGGGAAATTGCGACTGCTCGGGCAATTTTTCCTGCACGTATTTGATGCCGGCAAAGGCCGAAAAGCCTGCGCCGAACAGGCTGAGCGCCAGCCCGGTCGCGTACTGATTGGTGTTAAGCCAGATCACCAGCACACCAAAAATGGAAGCCAGCAAGGCCCCTGCGGCCATGCCCGCCGCAAACCCCAGCCACGTGTTGCCCGTATGCACCACCGTGGCGAAACCGGCAATGGCAGCGCACAGCATCATGCCTTCTGCCCCGAGGTTGACGATGCCAGCTTTTTCGTTGATCAGCAGCCCCAGCGCGGCAATCGCCAGGATGGTGCCGGCGCTGAGCGTTGCCGCGATCAGCAATGCGGTCGATTCCATCAGTCGGCTCCTTTCAGCACTTCAGTGGATGGCGGGTTGGCCACCGGCATGGTGATGGGTTTGGCCAGCCGCAGGCGGTAGGCGATGAAGGTGTCGCAGGCCAGCAGGCTGAAAAGCAACAGGCCCTGGAACACACCGGTGATGGACTTGGGCATGCCCAGGCGTGACTGGGCCAGCTCACCGCCGATGTAAAACATGCTCATCAAAATGGCCGAGAACACCACGCCCACCGGGTGCAGGCGGCCGACAAAGGCCACGATGATGGCGGCAAAACCATAACCTGCCGGCACATAAGGTGTGAGCTGGCCAATCGGGCCTGCGACTTCAAGGGCACCCGCGAGACCTGCCGCCCCGCCCGAGGTCAGCAAGGCCAGCCACAAGGCGCGGCGTGACGAGAAACCAGCGTAACGCGCAGCAGCAGGCGCCAGCCCGCTGACCTCATGCCGGAAGCCCGCAAAGGTGCGGAACAGAAACAGCCATAGTGCGGCGACACCGATGAGCGCCAGGATGATGCCGATGTTGACGCGCGAGCCCTGCATCAGGCGCGGGATCTGCGTCACCGCCTCAAAGGTCTTGGTCTGCGGAAAGTTGTAGCCGTTCGGGTCTTTCCAGGGGCCAAAGACCAGGTAGTTGAGCACCATGTCTGCCACATAGACCAGCATCAGGCTCACCAGGATTTCATTGGCGTTGAAGCGGTCCCGCAGCAGCGCGGTGATGCCGGCCCACACCATGCCACCCGCAATGCCGGCCAGCAGTATGGCCGGAACAATCCACGGGCCAGTGGTTTTTTCTGCCAGCAGCGCCACGCCGCCTGCAGCCACCGCACCAATGACAAACTGCCCCTCTGCGCCAATGTTCCAGACGTTGGAACGGAAACACACAGCCAGCCCCAGCGCAATGATGAGCAGCGGCGTGGCCTTGACCAGCAGTTCGCTGATGGCGCGCACCGAGCGGATCGGCTCCCAGAAAAACACCTGCAGGCCGCGCACCGGGTCCTTGCCGAGCGCGATAAACAGCAAGACGCCGATGACCACCGTGATCAGCAGCGCCAGCAGCGGCGAGGCGTAACTCCAGAACGACGAGGGCTGCGGCCGGACTTCAAGCTTCATGTTCATGCTGTCGCCCCTTGCGGCGCCTGGCCCCACAGGCCGCTCATCCACTGGCCGACCAGTTCGGTCGTCGCATCGGCGCGTGGCAGCGAGGGTGACATCTGGCCCTTGGCCATCACATACAGCCGGTCGCAGATCTCGAACAGCTCTTCAAGCTCCTCACTCACCACCAGCACGGCGCAACCGGCGTCACGCAGCTTGAGCAACTCGCCGCGAATCTGCGAGGCCGCACCGACATCTACACCCCAGGTCGGCTGCGAGACAATGAGCAACGCGGGCTTCGCATCGATCTCGCGGCCCATGATGAACTTCTGCAGGTTGCCGCCAGACAGCGACTTGGCCATTGCCTGCGGCCCACCGGCCTTGACGTTAAACGCCGCAATGATGCGTGTGGCCTGCGCATGCAAGGTACCGCGATGCAGCAAGCCGCTTTTGCCAATCGCTTCCTTAC
This sequence comes from Pseudomonadota bacterium, assembly GCA_040388335.1. Taxonomy (GTDB): domain Bacteria; phylum Pseudomonadota; class Gammaproteobacteria; order Burkholderiales; family Burkholderiaceae_C; genus Polaromonas. The sequence continues at coordinate 2,580 of JAZKCB010000171.1, forward strand.
GGGTCAGCATGAGGTTGCGCGCCAGTGACAACGACGGCACGGCGCCGCGGCCCAGGCGTTCTTCAGGCACAAAGTGCAGACCCAGTTCACGCCGCTTGCGCGGGCTGAGCTTGCCCGCAGGCTTGCCCCTGACCATCACGGCATCAGCAGCGGCGCGGGTGTCTTCGCCGGACAGCGCATAAAGCAGTTCTTTCTGCCCGTTGCCGGAGACACCGGCGATGCCAACTACCTCACCGGCGCGCACGTTGAGCGCCAGCTGTTGCAGGCTCACACCAAACTGGCCATCGCCCGGCAAATCCATCTGCCGCACGTCGAGCACGATGTCACCGACTTTGGCATCACGGTGCTCAAGCGCAGGCGGCTCGGCGCCAATCATCAGGCGGCTCAGGGAAGCGTTTGATTCCTGGCGCGGGTCACACACACCTGTCACCTGCCCGCCGCGCAGCACCGTACAGGCCGTGCAGAGCGCGCGAATCTCATGCAGCTTGTGGCTGATATACAAAATGCTGCAACCCTGCGCGGCCAGCTTGCGCAGGGTGACAAACAGGTTTTCAACCGCCTGCGGCGTCAGCACTGAGGTTGGCTCATCAAGAATCAGCAAGCGCGGGTTGGTGAGCAGCGCCCGCACAATCTCGACCCGCTGGCGCTCACCCACGCCCAGCGTGTGCACGGGCCGCGCCGGGTCAAGCTGCAGGCCATAGGCTTCGGTCGTCTCGCGTATTCGCCGGGATACGTCTGCCAGGCTCAGGTTTTTGTCGAGCCCCAGCCAGACGTTCTCGGCCACCGTCAGGGTGTCGAAGAGGCTGAAATGCTGGAACACCATGCTGATGCCCAATGCACGCGCCTCATGCGGGCTGCGCACCTGCACGGCCTTGCCGTCGACGGTGATGCTGCCCGCATCGGGCTTGACCGCGCCGTAGATGATCTTCATCAGCGTTGATTTGCCGGCGCCGTTTTCACCGAGCACGGCATGGATTTCACCGGGCTGCACGGTCAGCGAAATATGGCTGTTGGCCACCACACCCGGGTAGGCCTTGGTGATGCCCGCCAGTTGCAGGCGTGTTGTATCAGGTGTTGAAGTGGAGGCCGGGGGATTCATCGTCACTGCATGTTCATTGTTTGCGCAATGCATTGGCCACCGTCTTGACCCGCTCGCGCAGCCACTTCGCCGCCGCCGATGCGTGGGTGCGCTCATGCCAGAGCTGGTAATACATCATGCGCGGGAATTCAATCGGGCACGGCAATATCTTCACAGGCAGCAACCCCGCAAAGCGCTCGCAGTACTGGCGGCCGGTTGTCATCACCAGCAGGCTGGACGCCACCATGGACGGCATCAGGCCGAAGTGCGGGCAGCGCACCGTGATGTTGCGGGTCAGGCCCAGCTTGGTCAGGTGCTCGTCAATGACGCCTTTGGCGCCGGGGTGCGTGGCAGTAGGCGCGATGTGCTCGGCTTCGAGCCAGCTGGCGGGGTTGAACGTATCCCATTTCTTGCGCACCGCCGGGTGGTTTTTGGCCACCAGGCAGACCACCTCATCGCCAAACAGGCGACCCATGTGCAGGTCATCGGGGGGTGAAGACCAGTTGCCGATGACGATATCAACCTGCCCCTGGGCGAGGTGACTGCGGTAATCCGAATCTGGCGACAGCGGCTGGATGTCGATATGGCAGCGCGGCGCCTGGGTCTTGATCTGCGCCACGAGCTGCGGCAGAAAGAGCGGGTCGAGGTAGTCACTGGCGGCGATGCGGAAGGTCGCGTCGGCCGTAGACGGGTCAAACCCTTTGGCGTCGCTGAAAAGCATGCCCGCTGCGCGCAGGATGCTGGCCGAGGGCTCGATCATGCGAAGGCCGGCGTCGGTGGGCACCATGCCGGCACCGGAGCGCACAAGAATCGGGTCACCCGCCAGCTCGCGCAGGCGCTTCAGGGAAGCGCTGACGGCAGGCTGGTACATACCCAGGCGGATGGCGGCGCGCGACACGCTGCGTTCAGTAAGCACGGTGTTCAGGACCCTGATGAGGTGCAGATCGATCTTGTCGAACATCA
>JAZKCB010000172.1:0-5030 GCA_040388335.1 Pseudomonadota bacterium
CAGAAATCCCCTGGGACGACATCGCCTTTCGCACCGTCAAGGAAACGCTCAGGCTCTACTTCGCCGACCGCAAAACCGATGACTTCGGGTTTCATACGGTAGACATTGAGTAAGCGGTGAGCACGCAAATGGCGCAAGACCCGCTCATTGATCGCGTAGAAGCCTACTTCTCGGCTGTCGACCGCAAAGACCTCGACGCAGCACTCGCGTTCTTCACACCCGATGCGGTCTTCACCATCGCGACCTACAACACGGTCTACACAGGGCGCGACACCGGGATCAGCGGCATGTTCGAGCGGCTTTTCGCGCGCTACACCCACATCTGGCACGGCGACTTCCACCACGTGCTGCAACTGCCCGACCGCATCGCGTCACGCTTCAAGGTCGCCAACGGCAACCCGGGCCAGCCCGTCATTCACAAGAACAACTGCAACTTCTTTCATGCAAGCGGTGAGCTGTTTGATGAGGTGTTCGTCTACATGAGCGGGGACAACGCGCTTCGTTGAGCTTGGTTGAGATTCATTGGGCTTCGTTGATTTAGGCGAATCAGCCCGAGCGGCTGGCAAAGCACCAAATTTAACGTACACGTTAAATTTTTGCCGTATACGGCAAAATCTGCGCTTCCGACGCATCACAAGGCAATTGGGGTGACCCAAAACCGTCAAAACAGGTCATTTTCAGGCGTCAAATCGGCCACCAGCGCTTTAGATATGGGCGTGGGCAGCTATAAAATATGTAGCAAAAGCCATCCAAAGCAGAAACCCGTTGTCCTTCGCTACAAGAATTTTTGTGGCGTTCACCTCATAAAAAGTATCTTTTACTAATCATATTCTTGTAAAAGTCTTATTATCGATACATGGACCAATCTTTCCATCTCCAAAAACTCGGGCAAGCCTTCAAAGCCATGCGCACCAACCGCGGCCTCACCCAGGAGGTATTGGCGCGCTTGGCCGGGGTCACGCGGCTCAAGGTGATCGCGATGGAAGCCGGGCGCAGTTCAGTATCCATGGAGAGCTACGCCAGGCTGGCCAGCGCACTGGGCGCTGAACTGACCCTCTCGCCCCGAACCAGGCCTACGCTTGACGAACTGAAAGACTTTCAATGAGGGCCGCCACGCAACTGCGCATCAGCACGCCCCAGGGCGCTGCCGGGGAATTGACGCAGGAACAAGGGCAGTTTTTGTTTGGCTACGGCCCAGCTGACGCCGGCGCAGCGGTCAGCCTGACCATGCCGGTCCGCAAGGCGCAATATGCCCAGGCCGCTTTGCACCCCATCTTTCAAATGAATTTGCCCGAGGGTTTTTTGCTGGAAGAGCTGCAAAACCGCCTGGCCAAAATCGTCAACCTTGAGCCCATGCTGCTGCTGGCCCTGTCCGGCGGGCAATCACCCATTGGCCGGGTGGCAGTGCAATCGGATTTTGTGAACCCGTTGGCGGGTGTGCAGGGCAAAGGCGAGCGTTTAAGTGAAATTCTGACTTGGGACGGTACAGAGAGTTTGTTTGCCGAGCTGGTCGACAAATACATCTACCGCACCGGCATTTCAGGCGTGCAGCCCAAGGTGCTCGTGCCACAGGTTGTGCCGCAGAATTCAACACAAACAGTGGCGCCCCATGCGATGGAAGCCGCGTCTTCCAAAGCCACCGTAAGCACGTCAGACCTGATTGTTAAAAGTGGTCGCCAGGAATACCCGGGCCTGGCCGCCAACGAATTTCTCTGCATGAGCATCGCCAAAGAGTCAGGCCTGTCAGTGCCGGAGTTTTATCTGTCAGACAACAAAGAGCTGTTTGTCATGCAGCGCTTTGACAGAACGCCCGATGGCACCCCCATCGGATTTGAAGACATGGCCGTGCTGGCCGGGTTCTCATCACGCGAGAAATACAAAACCAGCTACAGCCATGTGGCCAGGCTGGTTGAGGCATTTGCCTCTGGCCCGCATGTCATGACGTCACTGCAGGCGCTTTTCGACATGGTGGCCCTGTCCTGCATCGTGGGTAATGGCGATGCGCACCTGAAAAACTTTGGCCTGCTCTACACCGACCCAGGCACCAACGACTGCCGCCTGGCGCCAGCGTTTGATCTGGTCAACACCACGGCCTACATTCCCGAAGACGTGCTGGCCCTGGATTTGTGCGGGCAGAAGTCATTTTTTGCAGCCCGCCAGGGCCTGCTGGACTTTGCCCGGGTATGCCAGGTGGCAGACCCCACTGACAGAATCCAGCAGCTGATATTGACGGCCGAGATGGTGATCCAGCGGGAAGCCGAAGTGATTGAGTCCATCCCGCATGTGGTGACGGCTATCAGGCATTGCACAAACATGCTCAAAGAAGCCTTCTTCGACTAAGCCAGGCACATGCAGAGCCAATTTAACGTATACGTTAAATTTTTGACGTATACAGCAAACTAGCGGCTTCGAGCGCGTCAGAAAGCGCTTGGACCAGCCCAAAACCACCGCAGATAAAGGCACTTTTCGGATCAACCGTCTTATCAATTGTTGAAGCATGTACGGACGGTGTTCCAGATGCAACAGGCGTAAAGCCGCCGTGGGAAGAACGCAAGCGCGCGTACATCAAACATTTGGCGGATGCATCGGATGAAATGCTTCTGGTGTCTGGTTGCGACAAACTGAGCAATGCACAGGCTATCCTGTCTGATCTGCACAAGATCGGATGGGCGGTATTTGATAGGTTCACCGCTAAGCGCGATGGAACCATTTGGTACTACTCAGAGCTATCCACCATATTCACTAAGCGGAACACTCCTGTCGCCGGATTGCTAGCGCAGACGGTGAAGTCGATGGCTGATTTTCCGCAATGAACATAGCTGCTTGCCATCAAACCTGCGCGAAAAAGTAACTACCCAGGAGCGAGGGGTGATCCTCCAAATTGCAGGCTGTGTTGACAGACTTTCGGATATTCGGTAGGATGCTACCTAATGTCACATCCCACTCTAGATTTGAAGCGCGCTTACCTGGCACTGCGACGTGCTTTGGAGCAAACCATCAAGCCGTTTGGTTTCAATGGCGGGCAATTTGATGTTTTGCAGTTGCTGATGCAAGAGCAAGAGCTGGAGCATCGGGAACTGCAAAGGCAATTGGCGATTACCTCGCCGACACTGACCAACGTGATCGATGTCCTCGAGCGCAATGGCCATGTCGCCCGGTATCCCAGCGGCCACGATGCACGGGTCAAAGTGATTGCAATGACTGACTCGGCACGGGAGGTCTGTTACTCCCAGGAGTTCTGCGACGCGGGCGATCAACTGGTCGCCCAAATGTTTGCCGGATTCTCTGCGCAAGAGCGACAGACGTTTCAAAAGCTGCTGGGTCGCGTGCAGGCGAATTTGGAACAGATTACAGAGTGATTTTTTTGTGTTATTCGGTAGGAAGCTATTTAATATTAATCTTTGGAGTCTCGTTATGAACCTGATTACTTCTGCGTTGCAAGTGCTGCTGGCACTGTCGATGATTTTCACGTCGGTTGCGGCCGCGTTTCGGCTGCGTTTACTGTCAGCGTGGGCCACACACTTGCCGCAAACCGGCATTGCACGCTGGGCGGTCGCGATACTTACGGGGCTCGCAGGAATCGCTACCTTGGGTGGCATCGCGGTTCCCTTCGTCGTGTTCTTTGCATCGTGTCTCGCGCTCGTTGCATCCGCACTTTTGCTGGTGTGGATGTTGCTTTCCAAAGTCAAACACCTCCGTTTTGTACCCGTGTTGATGGCCCTGGTGGCCGTAGCCGTCGCGGTAGCCCAGCCTTTGGGCTTGAAGGTTCTGGCCTTGCCCAAGGCAGACGACCTGGCGTTTGCGCCGAGCTTGTCTACGGTCGTCAAGACGTACGACGAGGGATTCTGGCTTGAGGGTATTGCAGCGGGTAACGACGGAACGCTCTATTTGGCAGGCAACCGCGGACTGGACTTCGCCAGAAACGACTACTACCGTGATGCGCAGGGTGAGGTGATCGCACGCCGCGCCGATGGCAATGAACGTGTGGTGTTCAAAACACCGCGGGGCTCGACCGCTGGTGTCGTCGCCGTAGCGAATGACGGCACGCTCTACCTCACAAGCCACGGTGACAAGTCCAGTCTCTGGCGCCTGGACGGCCAAGGTGCCGGTCAACCACTAGGCAACTTTCCGCAAGGCGCGTGGCCTAACGGCCTCGACATCGGACCCGACGGCATGCTGTACTCCCCGGACAGCCATTTGGGAGTGATCTGGCGCGTCAATCCGTCGACTGGGCAAACGGAAGAAGCCGTCAAAAGTCCCGTGCTGTTGGCCCGGCCTTTCATTGCACTCGCACCTGGCGCAAATGGATTGCATTTCAGCGGCCGTGATATGTACGTGACCGTTTCGGACAAGACCACCGTGCTGAAGTACTCCATGGACGCACAGGGCCGATTTGGTAACGCTACCGTAGTAGCGACTGGAATCCCCGGAGATGACTTTGCCATCGGTACAGACGGCTCGTTGTTTATTACCACCCATCCGTACAACACCGTGGTCAAGGTGGCGTCCGATGGCAAGCGCACGGTAATCGGTAAAACGGAGCAGCACATTGTGGGTGCGACCGATGCGGTGTTTGGCAAAACACCCCAAGACCGCGACACGCTGTACGTGGTCACCGATGGCGGAGCATTTACAGGGGGACCGACTACGCGGGGTGAGTTGGTTGCGCTTAAGCCGTAAGCAGGCGACAAGATAGTTACTACAAAGCCGCCCTTTCAAGTTGAGGGTGGCGTTCTCAGAATCTGAGTTGAGCGGCTAGCGCCTTGACCGAATCGGTTGTCGTCTTTATTAGATTCACTCAACTGTCGGTCAATTCAGCAACCGAATAATGAAAACCAAAAAAAGATTTCGTTGGACTCTATTGCACAAAAGCAACAGCGAGGTATCAACAGCGAATTTGTTTACCCTTTGTTTACCCTCAGAGCCAGAAAGAAGAAAAGACTTAGAGGCTTGCGCCGCTAAGTCTTTGATTCATATGGTCGGTGTGAAAGGATTCGAACCTTCGACCCCTTGCACCCCATGCAAGTGCG
>JAZKCB010000173.1:0-13630 GCA_040388335.1 Pseudomonadota bacterium
AGGCAACCATGCCGATGTGCTCAAGCACACCACGCTGATCGCGTTGATGAAGTATTTGACCCAGAAAGACACGGCACTGACCGTGATCGATACCCACGCCGGAGCCGGTCTGTACCGCCTGGATGGGGACTACACCGAGACCAGCGGGGAAGCCAAAGATGGCGTCTTCAGGCTGTTCCCGAAAACGGTAATGCCCCCCGAGGCGCCCGCAGCTGCGGCCAAGCCCGTCAAAAAAACAAAACCTGCGGCGCCCATTGTCCTGTGCCCGGCCCTGCAGGCCTATGTGGACGTTTTACGCGCCCTGAATCCGCAGTTCTCCGAAAGTGGCAATCCGGCCCATCTCAAGATTTACCCGGGTTCGCCGTTTATCGAGCAACAGTTCCTGAGCGGCCGCGACAAGCTCAAGCTGTTTGAACTCCATCCCACGGACTACAAATCACTGTCCGGCAACATTGACCAGCTGGGCGTGGGCCGCCAGGTCGCCGTCGCCCGTGAGGACGGGTTTGAAGCCCTCAAGACCTTCCTGCCGCCGCCTGCGCGCCGCGCCATGGTTCTGTGCGACCCCAGCTACGAAATGAAGTCCGATTACGGCCGCGTCAGCGTCTGCATGGCCGATGCCATCAAGCGGTTTGCCACCGGCACTTACGTTGTCTGGTATCCCGTCATTCCAAGGCCCGAAGCACATGATCTGCCGCGCAAACTCAAAACCTTGGCCGTCAAGGCATCGAGAAGCTGGTTAAACGCCGTTTTAACCGTCAAATCAAGCAAGTTGACGACAGATGAAGCGGGTGAAGTGGTGAGGCCGGGGCTTCCAGCCAGTGGCATGTTCATCATCAACCCGCCGCACACGCTCAAGGCCGAGTTGCAACTGGCACTGCCGCAAATGGTGGCCTTGCTGGGCCAGGACAAAAATGCGAGCTTCACGCTTGAGCACGGTGGCTGACGCACGCCCATAAAAAAGCAGTTATCCACAAATAACATTGCCCTACCTGTTTAGACCCAGACCGGCCAATGACCACCATCCTGATTGTTGAAGACGACGACGCAATTCGCAACAACATCGTACGGCTGCTCAAACTTGAAGGCTTTGACACCATTTCAGCGCCCGACGGCAATGTGGGATTCGGGCGGGCCCAGGCCTTCAAGCCGGACCTGATCATCTCCGACGTGAGCATGCCAGGCATGAACGGCTTTGAGTTGCTGGCCGCCATACGCGGGGACAGGTCCATGTCCACCCTGCCTTTCATCCTGCTGACCGCACTGGACGACCGCGAAAGCATGCGAAAGGGCATGACGGGCGGCGCAGACGATTACCTGTCCAAGCCTTTCACACGCAACGAACTGCTGGATGCCGTCAATGCGCAGATCAGGAAGCGCGGACTGGTGGAAGCCGTCATCCAGACTGAAGTCGCGGCCGGCGAAGAGCGCCTGCGCGCCGCTTTTTCGCACAGCATAGGCGGCGGCGTTACGCAGGCCTTCATGGTTGAGGCGCCCGACGGCGCAGTCACCGAGCAATTGCAGAACGCTACCGTGCTGTTTTCCGACATACGCAACTTCACGTCGCTGGCTGAAAAGCTCGGCTCGGGCGAGGTCGCCGAGCTGCTCACCGAATACTTTGAACGCGCCTGCCCGCCGGTCCTTAAAAATGGCGGCCGCAACGTCAAATTCATTGGCGACGGCCTGATGGCCGTCTTCACCGACAGCGCCAAAGGCTCGCCCCTGCCTGCAGCACGCCGCGCTGTTTCTGCCGGACTGGCGATGGCACTGGCCGCACATGAGTTTCGCGCCTGGCTGGAACTGCGTTACCCCGACCGCGGCCTGCCACCTTTTGCCATCGGCGTTGGCCTGCATACTGGTGAAGTCACCCTCTGCCAGCTGGGCACCGTGCAAAGCAGGGAGACGGCACCGATTGGCGACACCGTCAACACCGCCGCCCGGCTTGAAGCGGCGAGCAAGGAGCTCGGCTGGACGGTGGTCGCCAGCACAGCCGTACTGCTCAAGGCCGGTGACGGGATATTGACGGGCTCCAGCACCTCGCTGGCCGTGCGCGGCAAGGAGCTCGTCGTGGATGTTCTCGAAGTCACCGGGCTCGTCACCACCCTGGCTGACAAGGTGCACGGCATGGCCAGCCTCACTGAGCGTGCGCAGGAAATCAGCGAGGCGGTCAAGGCCAATTCAGCCATCACCGCGCGCGCCGTCAAGAGTGCGCTGGATGCCAAACTCTCGGCCCTGAAAGCACAGAGCTTTGACCCTTCAGCCGTCACGGTACGTCTCAAGGGCTACCGCATCACCAACAAGATCGGCTCGGGGGGGATGACAGAGGTTTACCTGGCCGAGCGTGAAACAGATGGGCTGCCCATCGTGCTCAAGGTGCTTGATTCGCGCGGCAAGGAGGCGTCGGACCACCTGGTGCGGTTTATCCAGGAATACGCCCTGCTCTCAAAAATCGTGCATCCGAATGTCATACGCATTTATGACCAGGGGTTTACCGACGAGCACGCCTACATCGCGATGGAGTATTTCGAGCTCGGCGATTTGCGCAGCCTCTTCGGGCCCGAACTCACCCAGAAACGCGCACTCCAGGTTATCCATGAAATCGCGCAGGCGCTGGATGCGATTCACCGGGCCGGTATCGTGCACCGCGACATCAAGCCCGAAAACATCATGTTGCGTACCGATGGGACTGTGGCATTGGCCGACTTCGGCATCGCCAAGTCCATGCTCAAGGCCGAAAGCATGGGGCTGACACAAACCCGCCACGGCGACGTCGTGGGCACACCCTACTACCTCAGCCCCGAGCAGGCCAGCGGCCGGGCAGTCACCACTCAGTCAGACTTGTACAGTCTGGGTGTGATGATGTTTGAAATGCTGGCTGGCAAACGGCCTTTTATTGCCGAATCACTGGAGCTGTTGCTGGCCAAACACATGAATGCCGAGACGCCACCGCTGCCCGCGTCGAACGCCCGCCTGCAACCGCTGGTGAACAGGTTGATGCACAAGGACCCGAAGCAGCGCTACGCCTCTGCAGCTGAATTGCTGGCCGACCTTGCTCTGGCGAGCTGAAGATCTTCGGGTATTCATTCCGGTTTCCAATGAAAGCGGGAACAGGGCGCAAAGTTGCAGACCGTGCTGCGGCACAGTAAGACGAAGCAGCGCTTCATCGTTTTTAATGGACCTGGAATCAGTTGGTCCGTGAGTTCCAGACGTGAAGCTCAAAAAATGCATCGCGCACGTTGATCTTCAGCTGGCTGAAGACCGCACGCGTCGCCGCCTCGGAGGCTTTTTCCCACAGGCTGATGGCCTGTAACTCTTCCGATGTTTTGGGATCGGTCGGATTCTCGGCATGCAGCGAGCGAGCGGCAAGCCACTCCACATAAGCGCCCCGCACTCTGGAAGGGCTTCCAAAAGTGGCTTCCAGCAATTCCAGAAACTTCGCTTCAGCCTTTGTCCTTACGCTTTCAGGGAGACCGTTGGCAGCTTGAAGGGACGCGTTGTACTTGGCAGGTTTGTTGATGGGCATGGACACGACAGACTAAAAATTTCAACCGTAAGTATTACACCACGCCAAGAGCCCATTCAATATTCAAGCGCAGCGCTTTTGCCCCAAAAGACGCGGTAGGCAAACACCGTGTAGCCGACGATCATGGGCAGCACGACAAGCGCGCCCACAAGTATCACGCCCATCGCTTCAGGCGCCGTAGCGGCCTGCCAGATGTTGATTTTATCGATCACCAGCCAGGGAAAGAGGCTGTAGGCCAGGCCATAAAAGGCCAGCAGGAACACACCCACCGTGGCACCAAAAGGCACCCACGCGCCGTATTCGTTGCCCTGCCCCAGGCGCACCGGCAGGCGTTGCAGGCTACGGTAAATCACCCAGAACAGCACTGCCGTCGCCGCCGGAATCGGCAGCAGGAGAATGATGTTGGGAAATGAAAACCACTTGGCAAAAATCACTGGGCTCACCAGAGGTGTGGCAATCGAGATCGCTGTAATACCGGCCATGGTCAGCAACAGGCTGCCCTTGGCCCAGCGCACCGCGCGCAGTTGCAGCGCGCCTTCCGACTTGATGATGAGCCAGCCGGCACCGAGCAGGCAATAGGCCGCAACCAGCGCCAGGCCAATCACGGCGTTAAACAGCATCGTCCACCATGTCGTTGCAAAGCCTGTGATCAGCGAGCCCAGCATGTAGCCTTGAGACCAGCTGGCCAGCAGCGAGCCGCTGTAGAACATGCGGTTCCACAGCGGTTTGTGGCTGGCGCGTGCCTTGACCCGAAAGTCAAACGCCACGCCGCGCAGGGTCAGGCCTATCAACATGAAGGCCACTGGCAAATACAGCGCACCGAGGATCACGCCGTGCGCCAGCGGGAAGACCGTGAGCAAGATACCCACGCCCAGCACCAGCCAGGTTTCATTGGCGTCCCAGAAGGGGCCGATGCTGGCAATCATGGCGTCTTTATCGTCATCGCTGGCACGCCGCATCAGTACACCCACGCCGAGGTCGTAGCCATCAAGAATCACATAGGCCAGCATGGCCAGTCCCATGACAACGAGGAAAACAATCGGCATCCATCCTGCCGCCTGTGTGAGGTCGGGAGCCATATCAAGCATGGCGGGCTCCTTCCTTTTCGGGGTAATTGACGACATTGAGCTCTTTCTCGGTGTCGCCCGCTGTCTGGTCGTCATCGCCAAAGGGCCTGTATGCATGCTTGCGGTGCCGCGCCAGGTAAAACACCACAGAGATATACGCGGTGATCAGCGCAAGGTAGAGCGTGATGTACATCGCCAGCGTCAGTGCAATGCGCGGGGCCGGCACTTTGGATGCCGCTTCCGCCGCCGTGAGCACGCCCGTCACCAGCCAGGGCTGGCGGCCTATCTCGGTCACATACCAGCCGGCAACCAGTGCCACCCAGCCTGCAAAGGTCATCGCGACAAGGACGCGCGCATGCCACACGGTCAGGCTTCGCCTTGAGTGCCTGTTCCACGGTGCGAGTTGAAATGTCGTTGCCCAGCTGACGAGCAGCATCAGCATGCCCATGCCCACCATGATGCGGAAGGCCCAGAACACGGGCGCTACCCGCGGGTGTTTCCCCTCAAATTCATTCAGGCCCCTGACCTCGCCGTCCCAGCTGTGTGTGAGGTAGAGCGACGCCAGTTTGGGAATGGCGACCTCAAAACGGTTGCTTTTGGTCTTTTCATCGGGCAAGGCAAACAGCACCGCGGGCACGCCTTTTTCGGTTTGCCAGATGCCTTCCATCGCGGCAAGCTTGGCCGGCTGGTGCTCCAGGGTGTTCAGTCCATGTGCATCACCGGCCAGGATTTGCAGCGGTATCAAAATCGCAGCCAGGTAAACGCCGGTCCTGAGCCCCGCCATGACCTCAGCGCTGCGATCGCTGCGCAGCCAGCGGTAAGCAGATATGCCCGCGACCAGAAACGCCACCGTCAGCCCCGAGGCCAGCAGCATGTGCGTCAAACGATACGGAAATGACGGGTTGAAGATCACCTCAAACCAGCTCGTCACATGGGCCTTGCCGTTGATCATTTCAAAGCCGGCCGGCGTGTGCATCCAGGAGTTGAGCGCCAGAATCCAGAAGGCAGACAGCGTGGTGCCGCCCGCCACCAGCAGGGTAGCGATCGTGTGCATGCGTTCGCTGACGCGCTCGCGCGCAAACAGCATCACACCCAGCATGGTGGCTTCCAGAAAAAACGCCGTCAGCACCTCATAGGCCAGCAGCGGCCCGGCGATGTTGCCAACTTTTTCCATGTAGCCCGGCCAGTTGGTGCCGAACTGGAAGCTCATGGTGATGCCACTGACGACACCCAGGGCGAAGGTCAGCGCAAAGATCTTGACCCAGAACTGGTAGGCGTCCATCCAGTGTTGCTGCCCGGTTTTGACAAACCTCAGCTTGAAAAACAGCAGCACCCAGCCCAGCGAAATGCTGATGGTCGGAAACAGGATGTGAAAGGTAATGTTGGCCGCAAACTGGATGCGGGCCAACAGGAATGCGTCAAGACCGTCCATCATCAACCCCTTGTTTGTTTGCCATCGCTGCCATCCGGAACATGGTCAGCAGCCAATTCAGCAGGCCGGGCAGCAGCAGGCTTTTTCAAACCCTTGCCAGTCAAACCCGCGACGACCTTGTCTTTGGTTTCCAGCAGCTTCTGCACCTTGGCGCCCATTTTCATCAGGCTCATCAGGGTGGCTGAATCCATCTTCTGCACATCGGCCAGCCAGCCCGTCATGAGTTCGATCAGGTCGTGCATCTGCTTCATGCGCGCCTGCGCGTGGATGTCGTCCTGGCTGGAGGGCTGCTCCATCAGGGCATCGCGCAACATCGACAGCGTTGGGTCAATCTCGCGTTTGCGGCGCTCTTCAGCCAGCGTGCGAAAAATCGCCCAGACGTCCTCCGGCGCCTGGAAATACTCACGCCTGTCATTGGGCAGGTGCTGCAGCCGCACCAGATTCCAGGACTGAAGCTCCTTGAGCCCCATGCTGACGTTGGAGCGCGAAAAGTTGAGCGCCTCGCCAATTTCATCCGCATTGAGGGCTCTTGGCGAGACATACAAAAGCGCGTAAATCTGGCCAACAGTACGGTTAATACCCCAACGGCTACCCATTTCGCCGAAGTGGAGGACAAAACGCTGGGTGAGGGGTGCGAGATTCATGGCTGGATTTATTGAAATTTCAGGAATTACTGAAATTATAGGAATTTTGAATATCCTTGGCAAACAGGATGACGCAGGGGAAAGTCGGCCCTGCAACCCCATGCACGCATAGCGGTCGCCAGGCCTGGCTCGGGCAATCTCACCGTCACCTGCCGGACGGGCCCCCAACAGCATGCAAGGTCGCCGCGCGGGATACAGCGCTCCCGGAGACACACACGGCAAAATGAATGCATGAATCGCCCTGAATCACGCGTGCTCACCAAAACTCACAGTTGCCTGAACGTCCTGGTGCTTCTAGTGACCTTCGTGAGCCCGGTCTTCGCAGCTGACAAGCCAGACATGCGCTGCAATCTCTCCGGCAACCAGCAGGAAATGAATACCTGCGCAGTACGCGACTACCGGGCAGCAGACGCCGCTCTCAACATCAAGTACGGGGAAGTGATGAACCGACTGTCATTGGCAGAACAGGCGAAGCTGCGCAGTCATCAGCGCGATTGGCTCAAAAGGCGCGAGCTTCACTGCAAGGCGCAAGCCAGGCCGTCCGAAGGTGGCTCCATCTGGGAAATCGAGTACTTCTCCTGCATGCAGGTCAGCACGGAAAAGCGTATCGGAGAACTCAACCGTTTGTAGACGCCAGACACGGGGTGCGAAAGATCTCCAGAACAGGCGCCAGAGCACCCGCTGCTTTTAAAGCTTGCGAGGTACCGGGTTGCGGGTCAGGCCCGCAGCGACAACCGGGGAATCAGGCCGTCGGCTTTGGCGCGCCTATCGCCTCACACAACTGGTCAGTGCACAGGCCCCAGCCCATGTGAAAGCCCATCTTCTCGTGCGCCTGCCTGTCGGCCACCGTCCAGTGCTGCACTCTTGCGGTGTAGCGCGTCTTGCCGCCTTCATCGTCAAACGTCAGCACCACCGTCATGAAGGGTTTGGCGGACGGCTTCCACGCCTCCAGATAGGCGTCGGTAAACACCAGGCGCTGGTTGGGCACGACTTCAAGGTAGACGCCGCGGCTCGGGAACTCCGTGCCGTCGGGCACCGCCATCACGATCAGGCTGGAGCCGCCGGGCCGCACGTCGACCTCGACCCTTGACGTCGTCCACGGCCTGGGCGCAAACCAGCGCTTGAGCAGCTCCGGGTCGGTCCAGGCCTGGTAAACCTTGCCAGGCGGCGCGTCTACCAGGCGGGTCAGGACAAGCTCGCGTTCGGCAGCCGGGGCGGAGTGGTGGTCTGTGGTCATGCCGCTGACTGTAAGCGCTCCATGCGTTTCAAGCCGTCGGGCTGGGCGCCCCAATCAGTTCGCAAAGCTGCTCGGTCGCCTTGCCCCAGCCCTCGTGAAAGCCCATTTTTTCATGCGCCTCGCGGTCGGCGACTGTCCAGTGCAGCACGCGGGCGGTGTAGCGTGTCTTGCCGCCTTCGTCTTCAAAGGTGAGCACGCCGGTCATGAAGGGCTTGTCGGATGGCTTCCAGGCCTCGGTGAAGGCATCGGTAAACACCAGGCGCTCATTGGGCACCACTTCAAGGTAAACGCCGCGATTGGGAAACTCGCTGCCATCCGGGCCGCGCATCACGATCAGGCTGGCGCCTCCGGGCCGCACATCGGTTTCAGCGCGCACGGTTTGCCAGGGTTTGGGCGTGAACCACTGAACGATGAGCTCGGGTTGGGTCCAGGTGTCGTAAAGCTTTGCGCGCGGCGCGTCGATCAGGCGGGTGAGGACGAGTTCCCGGTCGCTGGCCGGGGTGGGGGTTGCGGTGGTGCGGGTCATGAGCGCTCCTTGAAATCGATGAAGGTATTTAACCGGACTTTCCAGCCCTTACCTGTAAGACGAAGGTGCCAACGGTTTCTCGACACGCCGCAACTATTTATCTGCAATGACAACCCGCCTAATCCAAAATGTAAAGTCGACTTTACATTTTGGATGCGGGCTGGTCGCTTGAGCGCCTACGGAGCTCTTTTTTTAGCCAAAAACGGCCATTTCAGGTGCCAAAAACGGCTATAGGCCAATAAATACGTGCGTTAGCAGCTACTAAATAAATAGCAAAATTGATTTTTACTAGTCTATCTTGATGTTGGCTTTTTCAATCAGCTGCTTGTACTTGGCCGATTCGTTCTTCACGTAAGTGCCGAACTGCGCACTCGTCGTGTTGGAGAAGATGAAGGCTTGTGCGCCCAGGCTTTGCACCACCTGCGGCGACTGCATGGCGGTGTTGATTTCCTTGTTGAGACGCTGCGTCAGTTCCGCCGGCATTTTGGCCGGCGCCCAGATGCCGTACCAGGAGACCATCTCGAAATTCGGCAAACCGGATTCGGCAACGGTGGGGACATCAGGCAGCGAGGGCAGGCGTTTGGCGCTGGTCACGGCCAGTGCGCGCGCCTTGCCGGACTTGATGTGTTGCAGCAACGAGGGCACGGCGTCGATCATGCCGGTGGTGTGGCCGCCCAGCACGTCGATCATGGCCGGCGCGGTGCCTTTGTAGGGAATGATCTGGATGTCGATCTTCGCCTCGTGCCGGATGGCTTCTTCCGCCAGGTGGCTGGGTGAGCCTATGGCGGCTGTGCCGAGCGAATATCTTTTCGGCTCGGCTTTGGCGGCCTTGATGAAGTCACCCAGGTTGTTGATCGGCACACCCGGATAAGCAAGCATCACCAGCGGCACCGAGCCGAGGTTGGCCACCGGTGTGAAGTCTTTCTCCAGGTCATAGGGTGAGTTTTTGACCAGCAACACATTAGCGACGAAGGTGGCGGCCTGCATCAGAAGGGTGTAGCCGTCGGCCGGCGACTTGGCGACCACGTCGCTGCCGATGGCGCCACTGGCGCCGGCGCGGTTCTCCACCACGAAAGGCTGGCCCATCTGCTCCGACAGCCTGACCGCCAACGTGCGTGCAACGGCATCCACCGTGCCACCGGGCGCATACGGCACGATGATCCGTACCGGCTTGCTCGGGTAGGCCGCCTGGCCCAACGCCAAAGGCGCAAGTGCCGAAAGGCCCAGCGCGAGGGCTGCACCCAGAAGGGTTCGTTTTGCGGTTGTCATGCTTGTCTCCTTTTTAAAATTTACGGTGCGTCAGGCCGGGCGTGCCGGCCGCGCCCTGCGGTTTTCAAACACCTGCAGGGTGGCGTCGATGTCTTCACGGTCAATGTCACGCGTGATGAAGACCAGCCGTGTGCGGTGGTCGTCGCCGGGCCACTGATCGAGAAACACCGGCGGATGAAACACGTGCTGCACGCCATGGATCACCACCGGTCTGCCCGGGTGTTCAATGACATTGACGATGCCCTTCACGCGCAGCAGGTCATCACCACGCATCTTGCTGATCATGTCCAGCCAGGCTGAGAAGCCGGCCCATGAAATCGGCTGGTCGCGGATCACCGAATACGCGCTGATGCGGTCGTTGTGGCGGTTGCGGTCTACAGTTTCTTCGTGACCGCTGTGGTCATGGTGAGGGTGGTCATGGCCGTGGCTGTGATCGTGGTGTGTGTGGTCCGGCTCGTAAGCTTCAATGCGCAGCCAGTCCTGCACGCTGGCGGTTTTTCCCGTGATGTCAAACCCTGCATCACCGAAGAAATCATCAACGCTGACTTCTCCATTGAGCACCGTGACCACAGGCGCAGCCGGGTTGAGCGCAGTGATGCGGTCGCGCAGCGCCACCATATCGCCCGCCATGTCTGTCTTGGTCAGCAAAATACGGTCTGCCACAGCCGCCTGCTTGACGGCTTCGGGGTGCTGGTCCAGCGTGGCCATGGCATTCACCGCATCCAGCGTGGTGATGACCTGTGCCAGGCGGTAACGCGCGATGACGGATTCGTCGCTCATCAGCGTGTGCAAAATCGGCGCGGGGTCGGCAAGACCTGTGGTCTCGATGATGACGCGGTCAAATGTTGCGCCAGCCAGGCGCTGTGATTCGAACTTGTGAAAGGCCTCGACCAGGTCGCCGCGCACCGTGCAGCAGACGCAGCCATTGGCCAGCAGAATCAGGTCTTCATCCGTGCGCTGCAGCAGGTCATGGTCAAGCCCCACCTCGCCGAACTCGTTGACGATGATGGCGGTGTCTTTCAGCTGTGGGTTCTTCAGCAGCCGTGCCAGCACCGTGGTTTTGCCACTGCCCAGAAAGCCGGTGAGCACAGTGACAGGAAGCCGGTTCGTCATGTCTGTCACCCATGCAGTTTGGCAAATGACGACAGCGTGCGGCCCATGCGCTGCAGGAGGCCCGCGCGAATCTCTTCAGCGGGCTGAATGCTGCCGTCTTCATCGACCAGTGCGGTGAGCAGGCGCGACAGGCTCCACAACTGCGTCTCTTTGACAAAGGCATGCGCCCATAAAAACGCAATCACTTCCGTGCGCTTGTTGCGTTCGGCCTCGCCCAGCAGGTAGTCGGCAATGTCCTGCTCAAAGTCTTCCAGCACCAGCGTGACGCCACCCGCGCCGCAGCCGCAGCCTGCGCCCATGGACACATGCGCGCGAGACAGTGTCTCCCACAGGCCGAGGAGGCTTTTGGCCTCTTCGCGTGGGTCGGTATTGACTGTGGGCTGGTCGGCCATCAGGACCATCAGGCCTTCACCAGGTTTTTGCGCAGGGAAGCAGTGGCGGCTTTGTCCACTTCGCCAGCAGCTGTCATCGCCACGCCGTAAACCTTGTGTGCGACATCAGCACTCACATACCCTTCACGCACATCGTGCGCCACAAGCTCTGCATCACGCTCAACCGGCAAACCAAAACCGCCGCCACCGCCCGACTGCATCTTGTAGGCATCGCCGCGCGCCAGCCGCACGTTGAAAATCTTGGCGTTGGGCATGCTGCTGTCCCACTCGCCCTTCTTGCGGATGGCGATGCCGTTGCCCGCCGCCTCGCCGCCACCCTCCAGCCCCCACGGCTTGCAATGCACGCGGTCGATGCGCGTCGTGACCGAGAAGGGCGACAGCGCCTGCACCACCATCTCGGCACCCAGCCCGCCGCGCTGGCGGCCTGCACCACTGCTGTCTTCGCGAATTGAATAACTCTCGACCAGCACCGGGTACTTGGACTCAAGCTGCTCGGTCGGGCTGTTGTGCGTGTCGCCGTCGTTGATGCAGACAGTGACCGAGACGCCGTCTTCGCGCGACTTCGCACCCCAGCCCCCACCCAGCGGACCAATGCCGACGATGAACAGGCGGCCGTCTTCCGGCGAGATGCCGTGGATGTTGGGGAACACCAGGTCGGCATGGTGGGCCGCAATGGAGCGGTCTGGAATCGCAGGTGCCAGTGCCTTGAAAATGGTGTCGATCACCGTCATCGGAATCGTCATCCATACCCGCATCGGGAAGGGACGCTCGGCACTGACCACCGTGCCCATGGGCATGATGACCTTCAGCGGCCTGAAGCTGCCGTCATTGACCGGGTAATCGGTCGGTGTGGTCAGGCACTTGTAGGCAACCTGCGCGCAGGCGATGCCGGTGGTGAAACCCGAGTTGTAGAAACCGCGCACCTGCCGGCTCACGTCCGACAAATCAACCGTCATTTCGTCACCCTTGACGATGACCTTGACCTTGATCGGGATGCGCTGGCCAATCTCAAGGCCGTCGTCATCCATAAATGATTCGGCTTCATAGGTGCCATCAGGAATGCTCAGCGTGTTGGCGCGGGCAACGGCTTCAGAGTGATCCATGATCTGCACGATGGAGCCCTGCACCGCCGGCCAGCCGTAACGCTGCACCAGCTCGCTGAAGCGGCGCTCGCCCGTGGTGATGGCGGTGATTTGCGCGCGCAAGTCGCCCATGGCGCGTTCGGCAAGCCGCACGTTCATGGCGATGATGTCGACCAGGTCCTGGTTCACGACACCGGCCTTGCGGTATTTGACGATGGGGATCTGTATGCCTTCGGAATAAATATCCGTCGTCACATTGCCCAGCGTGCCGCCCACGTCCAGCCAGTGCGCCATGCAGCAGGTGAAGGCAATCAGCTCACCCTCATGAAACACCGGCATGGTGAAGGTGAAGTGGTTCAGGTGGCTACCTGTGGTGTAGGCATCGTTGGTGACCAGGATATCGCCGGGGTGGATGTTCTCCAGCCCGAAGTGCCTGATCTTGGCCTTGACGGTTTCCGACATGCCGCGAATGAACATGGGCAGACCCAGGCCAATCGACACCGTGTCGCCCTCGACCGTGAACAGGCCGACGGTGAAGTCCAGCGCTTCGTAAATGATGAGGTTGTAGGCCGTGCGCGTGAGGTTGGTCTTCATCTCTTCCGTCACGGCGAACAGGCCGTTGCGGATGATCTCGACTGTCACCGCGTCCACAGACGCGGCGTTGGCGGCGCTGGCTTGGGTGGATGAGCGGGTAGTGATGGTGGGTTCAGTCATTTTTCGTTCCCGACGGTGATTTGCAGGTTGCCGAAGGCGTCGACCAGCACCGTGTCGCCGGGCTGGACCACGGTGGTCGATGCGTGCTCTTCCACCAGCGCAGGGCCGGTGATGCGGTTGCCGCTTCGCAAGGCCGGGCGTTTGTAGATCGGCGTCGATACAAAACCCGAACTGCGGAAATACACCTTCTTGTGCGCGCGCAAGGCGTCTGGAGCGGGCTGTTCGCTGCCCTCTGCCACGGCCTGACGGGGCGGCTTGCGCATGCGGCCCAGCACCGTCACGCGCAGGCTGACCAGGTCGGCCGGCTCTTTGGGAGCCGACGTGCCGTAACGCACGGCATGCAGCTCATCAAAGTGATTCTTGATGGCAGCGCGGTCCTGGCTTTTGAAGAACTCCGTGGGCAGGTCTACCGTGACCGCGTGCTCCTGGCCAACGTAGCGCATGTCTGCGGCGCGTTCAATCACCACCTCTTCAGGGGTCACGGCCGAGCCCGCAATGGCCTTCATGCCTTCGACCTCCATGCCGGCATAAATCGCCTCGATGTCTTCGAAAGACACGTCTTCGAGCTTGCGGAAGACGGAGCGCACATAGTCGTAACGCAGGTCGCTGAACAGCATGCCGTAGGCCGAGAAGT
>JAZKCB010000174.1:0-12345 GCA_040388335.1 Pseudomonadota bacterium
TCCTCTAAAACACAATAACAAAAGCGATGGGGTCCCGAAAGCACAACAAATCTTTAGACGTACCGCTGTGGCGCGCGAAACTGACCGATCACCTGACCTGTACAAATGCGGACATTTGTAGGCGTACATTATGCGGCACTTGATGGGAAGTCAAGCAACATTGGCATTCTTCGATACGGGAAAAACCCTGTAACCACGCCATTTCCAGCGGTTTTGTGCCTGTTTGGCCCGAATCCGGGCGCTTTGCAGTTTTGTCAGTTTGCGTATCCGGGGGCCGGGCCGCCAGACACAAAACGGGCATCAGTTGCTGCCGTCGTCCTTGTACTGGCGCCACTGCCCCATGGCGCTGCGCATGGTCAGCACCTGGTTTTCAAATTTCGGGCAGGCCTTGCAGGCCAGCAGGTGAAGTTTCAGCGCGACGGTGTCAGGCAAACCCAGCGCACGGTCCTCGCGCGCGATGATCAGTGCCGCCGCTTCACGGCAGGTACGTCTGAGCAGGGTGATTTTTGGTGTCACGTCAGAAATGCCTGTTGGGTAAAAAGTTAAAGGCGCATTTCATGCGCCGTGCCGGCCAAACCAGTTGATATTGAGGCACTCCTGCAAACGCAGCCGTGCCCGGTGCAACTGGACATACAGGTTGGTCGGCGTCAGGGACAGTTCCTTACAGATGTCCTGTGAAGACAGCTCCAGCCACTCGCGCATCAAAAAAAGCCGGCCCAACGCGGGCGGCAGGCGTTCCATGCAGGCGTCCAGCACCTGGAAGAACTGGCTTTGCTGCAAGGTCTTGTGCGGGTCACCCCAGTCATTGGGTTGTTCTGCAAAGTGGCCATCGGCCTTGAAGGCGATCCGGTCCAGCTCGTCGCCTTCATGGTCGGTGTCCGAATCCGTGGCAGACACCTCACGTGTGTTGCTGCGGATCATGTCTATGACCTTGTGCTTGAGGATGCCCACCAGCCAGGTCTTGAGCTGCGAGCGGTTGCCGAAAGTCTGCGGTTTGGCAAGCGCCGCCAGCAGGGTTTCAGACACCGCGTCTTCTGCCCAGGCATCGTTGCGCAGCTGCAGGCGCGCAAAACGCATGAGGTAGGTGCGGTGCTCAACGAGCTGCTCTTCAAAGTTGGCCATGGGCGCAAAGTCTATCCCGGGGGTTGCCATCAAGGAAGAGATTTATTTTCATGGCGCGGTGTAAGGATTGCCGTGCAGCTCCGACACATCAGGTGCTGTAGCGACCGCTTCCGCAATTCAGAACAAAGCAGAACAAATCAGAACAAAGGCACCCCATGGGTTTTACCAACAGCACATTGACGCGTACCGTCGCCCTTTCCGCACTGTTGATGGTCAAGCCATTTTTCGCACACGCGCAGCCCGCGCCCGCTTCCAGGCCGTCAAGTGCGCCGGCCCCGGCAGCAGCAGTCACCACGCCACAAATTGAAGGCAAGACGATTGAGGGCACCGCCTTCAGGCTGGCCTCGCTCAAGGGCAAGGTCGTGCTGGTGATGTTCTGGTCAACCGGCTGCGCGGTGTGCCGCGACAAGATGCCCGAACTGCGTACCAACTACGAGGGCTGGAAAGGCAAGCCTTTCGAGCTGGTGGCCATCAACACCGATGCGCGGGTGCAGGATTTTCTGGATTACGAACGCATCATTTCTGCCACCGTGCCGCTCAAGCAGCGCTTTGTGCAGCTCTGGACGGGCGAGACCGGCTACCGGGACAACATCGGCAAGGCCGCACAGCTGCCGGCGGCCTACCTGGTCGACAAGAACGGCAAGGTGGTTGAGCGCTATGTAGGCCGTATCCCGGCGGAAGCCTGGGACCGCATTGCAGACCTGCTCTAGCGTTTACCCGATGGTTCTGCAAGAACTGTAAGAAACAGGCAACGCGGGCGACCAAGTTCCAGCCGGGGCATGAAATGGTTTCCTGTTCTGGTTCTTTTCAATACTGCCGATCAACAGGAGATTCCTTCATGAACCAACGTGCCCTTATGGCTGCAGCTGCAGCTTCCCTGCTCTCCACCCTGCTGGTTTCGGCACCCGCCGTCGCCCAGGAAAAAGAGCGTTGCTACGGCATCGCCGCTGCTGGCCAGAACGACTGCGCCAACCTCAGCGGCAGCCACTCCTGCGCGGGCCAGTCCAAGGTTTCCAATGATGCCAACGAATGGAAATATGTTGCCAAGGGCACTTGCGCGGGCATGAAAGGCCTGAGCGCCGATGCGGCCAAAGCCAAGGCCAAAATGACGACGGACAAAAAGGGCTGATTCAGTTCATGGCCGTCATCCGGACATTGACGGCCCTGTCATGACAACGCCCCCGCACCCCCAGGCCGGCATAGGCTGGCGGCACCCTCACTACGGGGAGCTGCTGCAGTCTTTGCCCGCGCTGGATTTTCTGGAGGTTCACTCCGAAAACTTTTTCGGTGCCGGTGGTGCGGCGCGGGCTGTGCTGCGGCAGGCGCGCGCGCATTACCCCATCAGCCTGCACGGCGTGGGTCTCGGCCTGGGCTCAGCGGCTGGCATTGACGATTGGCATCTTGAACAACTTGCACGCCTGGTCGCAGAGATTGAGCCGGTGCGGGTGTCAGACCACGCCTGTTTTGCGCGCGGGACGATGGCAGCCTTGCCGGGCCGTGCGCACAGACAGGTGCATGAGGTGCATGCGGCTGATCTGCTGCCCATACCCTTTAATGCTGCTGCGCTCAATGGCATGTGCGCGAATGTGCAGCGCGTGCAGGACCGCCTTAAACGCCAGCTGCTGGTCGAAAACCTCTCGGCCTATCTCGGCTTCAACAGCTCGGACCGCAGTGAAACAGTTTTTCTCGCAGAGCTTGTGAAGCGCACGGGTTGCGGCCTGCTGGTGGATGTCAACAACATCTATGTGAATGCGCTGAACGCACGGCTTGGTGGCAGCACGGCTGACCCCGTGGCTGCCTGCCTGGCCTGGCTGGATGAGATCCCGGTTGGGGCGGTCGGTGAACTGCATGTGGCAGGACACCAGCATTGCGGTGACATCGTGATTGATGACCACGGCAGCCGCGTCAGCGATCCGGTCTGGCAGCTCTATGCCCATGCCCGGCAATGTTTCGGCAATGTGCCCGCCCTGGTGGAATGGGATACCGGCATTCCGCCGCTGCAGGTACTGCTTGATGAGGTGGCGCTGGCGCGGGCGCCGCAAACTGCTGTGACCGGGTTCGCATGACGGCGGCCGCCAGTCTCACAGCCGGGCTTGCGCATGAGCAGTCACTGCTGCTGGCCGCGCTGTTTGGCGAAGCTGGGGACCTCGGGAACACCTTCAAAGGCGTGGGCCTGAATCCACAGCGTGGCCTGCAGGCCCTGCGCGCCAATGGCGAAGGCCTTGCCCTGCGCGCCCTGACGGCGGCCTACCCTGTGACAGCAGAGCTGATTGGCAGCGAGAGCTTTGAGCCGCTGGCCAGCTATTTCTGGAAGCAACAGCCCCCGCAGCGTGGCGACATCGCGCAGTGGGGCGGTGGCCTGCCTGATTTTCTCGATGCTGCGCCGCAGCTGGCCCATGAGCCTTTTCTGGGTGACGTTGCCCGCATCGAATGGCTGCTGCACTGCGCCGCCACTGCTGCTGATGCAATTGCCGATGTGGCATCACTTGCCCTGCTGGCAGGCGATGCGCCGGGTCAACCGACACTGGTGTTGAGCGATGGCGCGGCCTTGCTGGCCAGCGACTGGCCCGTGGTCAGCATC
This sequence comes from Pseudomonadota bacterium, assembly GCA_040388335.1. Lineage (GTDB taxonomy): Bacteria > Pseudomonadota > Gammaproteobacteria > Burkholderiales > Burkholderiaceae_C > Polaromonas. Next base: position 3,704 of record JAZKCB010000174.1, read on the forward strand.
TTTCATGCGCATCTTCTGTATGGCGATGAAAAAGCACAGGCACTCACGCGGGTGGGCGGCCTGTTGCAGCGCGGCACCGGCGAGCGGGCCCTGGTCTGGCGTCAGGGCTTCAAGCCGCAGCTCAGGCTGGTGAGTGCCGCTGAATACGCGCTGTTGTCTGCCCTGCTGTCAGGCATGCCGCTTGAGGATGCGCTGAAACAGGTCTTTGAGCTTGCGCCTTCTCCCGACGAAATTCCGTTCGACTTCAGCACCTGGCTGGGCCAGGCCGTCCAAACTGGCCTCGTTACAGGCGCCATCAACATCGACAACAACAAGGAGGAAACATCATGAGCACCTATAACAACGGCGCGCCCAACGCCCCGCTTGAACGCGGCATCGCCGCCTGGGCAAGCCTGACCCGTGGGCTGGACGCGCTTCAGCCCGCAGCCGCCCTGCTGGCCCGGCTGTACGTGGCGCAGGCCTTCTTTATGTCGGGCCTGACCAAGCTGCGCGACTGGGACATCACCGTTTCTCTGTTTACCGACGAATACAAGGTGCCCCTGCTTTCGCCAGCCACGGCAGCGCTGATGGGGACGGCGGGTGAGCTGGTGCTGCCCGTGCTGCTGGTGCTGGGCCTGGGCGGCCGGTTTTCTGCGCTGGGCCTGTTTGTGGTGAATGCTGTTGCCGTCATCTCCCTCAGCGAGATCGCGCCAGCTGCCCTGCAGCAGCATGTGTTCTGGGGTGCCCTGCTGGCCGGCCTGGCGATTTTTGGCCTGGGCAGCTGGTCGCTGGACCGGTGGGTCTGGCGTGACCGCGCAGGTGTTTAGGCCCAGCAGGTCTGACAGCCCTGTTGACGTGAGCGTGGTGTGTTGTCTGTCATCCCGGACTTGATCCGGGATCCATCTCCCCACGGGCGCAGAACCCGAAGTCATGGATTGCGGATCAGGTCCGCAATGACAGCGAGGAGGCGAAGGGCGACAAGATTTTGCCGTGTACGTTAATTTTTTAACGTACACGTTAAGACTCGACTAAAAGTTAACTTCCATATTAACTTTTGGGTATTTCGAAAGCCTGCGCAGCTCAAAAACGCCCCAAAAACGGCAAAAATGGCCTTTTTTAGAGGTCAAATCAGGCTGCAGGCCAATAAATACGTGCGTGAGCAGCTACTAAATAAATAGCAAACTGCACATTCCTACCAGTTCACTTCACGATCTGGCGTGGAACCTATGCGGTGAATCGACAAATCCGCGCCTTCAAACTCTTCTTCCTGGCTCATGCGCAGCCCCATGGTGGCTTTAAGAACGCCGTAGACCACAAATCCTGCGCCAACTGCCCAGAGCACGCCCATCGCACTGCCGATCAGCTGCGCGCCGAAGCTCACGCCGCCCAGCCCGCCCAGCGCCTTGGTGCCAAAGATGCCGGCGGCAATTCCGCCCCATAAACCGCACAGGCCGTGCAGCGGCCAGACGCCCAGCACGTCGTCGATCTTCCATTTGTTCTGCGTCAGCGTGAACATCAGCACAAACACGCCGCCCGCCACGCCGCCGGTGACCAGAGCGCCCAGCGGGTGCATGAGGTCAGAACCCGCGCAGACGGCGACAAGGCCGGCCAGCGGGCCGTTGTGTACAAAGCCCGGGTCGTTCTTGCCGAAAGCCAGGGCAGCTAGCGTGCCGCCCACCATGGCCATCAGCGAGTTGACGGCCACCAGGCCCGAGATCTTGTCTATGGTCTGCGCGCTCATCACGTTGAAGCCGAACCAGCCTACGGTCAAAATCCACGCGCCCAGCGCCAGGAAGGGAATGTTGGACGGCGGGTGGGCCGACACCGCGCCATCCTTGCGGTAGCGGTTGCTGCGCGCGCCCAGCAGGATGACCGCCGGCAGCGCCAGCCAGCCGCCGACCGCGTGAACCACGATGGAGCCGGCGAAGTCGTGGAACTCGGCCCCCGTCAGCGACTTGATCCAGGCCTGCACGCCGAAGTGCTGGTTCCAGGCGATGCCTTCAAAGAAAGGGTAGACAAAACCGACGATGACGGCGGTGGCAATCAGTTGCGGGTAAAAACGCGCCCGTTCGGCGATGCCGCCCGAGATGATGGCCGGTATCGCCGCCGCAAAGGTCAGCAAAAAGAAGAAGCGAACCAGTTCATAGCCGTTTTTGGCGGCCAGCTGTTCGGCGCCCACAAAAAAGTGGGTGCCATAGGCCACACCAAAGCCGACCACGAAGTAAACGATGGTCGAGACTGAAAAGTCGACCAGGATCTTCACCAGCGCATTCACCTGGTTTTTCTTGCGGACGGTGCCGAGTTCGAGAAACGCAAAACCGGCGTGCATGGCGAGCACCATGATGCCGCCCAACAAAATGAACAAGGCGTCCGAGCCCTGTTTTAGTGCTTCCATATGTCCCTCTTGGATGAATACTGAGAAAATTGTTTGTTTGTGGTGCGTTATTGGTCGAAATTCACCAAACGCACCAAATACAAGCAATAAATGCGCCAATAGCGTGCGATTCAGGGTTTAACCGGGTTTTGGCGTTTGGCGGGTTAGAATGCTGGCTGTCATTGGGGAGTAGCCGCCCTCCTTATCGAAAAGATATTGAGAGGGGTTTGCGTCAACAGACTTGACTGCCTGCAAAGGTGGACATGGCGCAAACAGTTCCAGACCTGGCGAGACCTTTGACTGCACAGCCTCCGTTTTTGGCCGGGGATGTCGTGCAGTCAATGGTTTTTGTTTCCGGCCGGAAATCTATTGGGTCTACTCTTATGGAAGCTTTCCTCGTCTCAACGGGCATCGTCGCCCTCGCCGAAATGGGCGACAAGACGCAATTGCTCGCCCTCGTGCTGGCAGCGCGCTTTAAAAAACCCTGGCCCATCGTCGCCGGGATCTTCGTCGCCACCATCCTGAATCACGCACTCGCCGGTGCTGCCGGCGCCTGGATCACCACGCTGATCAGCCCGCAGACCTTGCGCTGGATTCTGGGCATCTCCTTCATCGCCATGGCGGTGTGGATGCTGATCCCCGACAAACTCGACGACGACGAAGACAGCAAGGCGCCGCGCTTCGGGGTCTTCGCGACCACGGTGGTGGTGTTTTTTCTGGCCGAGATGGGTGACAAGACGCAGATCGCCACCGTCATGCTGGCCGCGCGCTACAACGCCATGATTGCCGTCGTCGCCGGCACCACGCTGGGCATGATGCTGGCCAATGCACCCGTGGTCTGGCTGGGCGAGCGCGTCACGCGGCTTGTGCCCTTGCGCGTTGTGCACATCGTGTCGGCTGTCGTGTTTGCCGTTCTAGGCCTGCTGGCGCTGCTGATTCCTGCGCAGGCCTGACCCTTGATATACTGCCCAAAGCGCCGATTTGCCCAGCTTGCGGGCGCTTAAAAAGTACAGCTAAAAAAAGCCCATGAACCCGGACTCGCTTTAGCACCTGCCTTCACACGTGCTTTGGCGACTTCGGGTTTTTGTTTTTCTGCAGGTGATTTTTTGCCCCTGATTGCCACACCGTCCAGCATGCATTTTGAAGCCGCCCTGGCTTTGCAGAGCGGCGCCTCCATTCGCGCCTATGACATCAGTTACGAGACCTACGGCGAGCTTAACGCCGACAAATCCAACGCCGTCCTGATCTGCCACGCGCTCAATGCCTCGCACCATGTGGCGGGCGTCTATGTCGATGCCGACGGCAAGATCATCGAAAAATCCGAAGGCTGGTGGGACACCATGATCGGCCCCGGCAAGCCGCTGGACACTGACCGCTTTTTTGTCATCGGCGTCAACAACCTCGGTTCATGTTTCGGCTCCACGGGCCCGATGCAGATCAACCCCGACACGGGTGAAATTTACGGCGCAGATTTTCCTGTCGTCACCGTGCAGGACTGGGTCAACGCCCAGGCGCGGCTGCTTGATGCGCTCGGCATTGAGACACTTGCTGCGGTGATGGGGGGCAGCCTGGGTGGCATGCAGGCGTTGAGCTGGACGCTTCAATACCCCGGCCGCGTGCGCCACGCCGTGGTGGTGGCAAGCGCGCCCAACCTGACGGCCGAAAACATCGCCTTCAATGAAGTCGCGCGACGGGCCATCGTGACCGACCCCGACTTCAATGGCGGCAACTACGGCCGCAAGGGCGTGCTGCCCAAACGCGGCCTGCGCATTGCCCGCATGATTGGCCACATCACGTATTTGAGCGATGACGTGATGAACGAGAAGTTCGGACGCCAGTTGCGTGAGATATCGGCCACGCATGAAACCGGCTACAAATTTTCGACGCAGGATGTCGAGTTTGAGATCGAAAGCTACCTGCGCTACCAGGGCGACAAGTTCAGCGAGTACTTTGACGCCAACACCTATCTGCTCATCACACGCGCACTCGATTACTTCGACCCGGCATCAGCTTTCGGCGGTGACCTCAGCGCTGCGTTGGCCAAAGCGACTGCAAAATTTCTGCTGGTCAGCTTCACCACCGACTGGCGTTTCTCACCGGCGCGCAGCCGTGAAATCGTCAAGGCCCTGCTCGACAACCAGCGCGATGTCAGCTACGCGGAAATCGATGCACCGCATGGCCACGATGCCTTCCTCCTCGACGATGAGCGTTATATGGGCGTGGTGCGTTCCTACTTCAATGCGAGGGTGGCGGCATGAACCCCACCAGTGACATGACCGCTGCACCGTCACCAGACCTGCTGTCGATTGCGCGGCTGGTTCCGCATGGTTCGCGTGTGCTTGATCTGGGCTGCGGCACCGGCGAACTGCTCGACCACCTCATCCGCGAACGCGGCTGCTCGGGTTACGGCGTTGAGATCAACGACGCCAATGTTCAGGCCTGCGTGGCGCGCGGCGTCAACGTCATACAGCTGGATCTTGAGGCAGGCCTCGCCATGTTCGGCGATAACAGTTTTGATGTGGTGCTGCAAATCGACACGCTGCAGCACCTGCGCAATGCCGAAACCATGCTGATGGAAACCGCCCGTGTCGGGCGCATCGGCATCGTCGCATTTCCCAACTTCGGTTACTGGCGCAATCGCCTGGCCGTGCTGCGCGGGCGCATGCCGGTGACCCGCGTGCTGCCCTATCAGTGGTACGACACGCCCAACATCCGGGTCGGCACGCTGGAAGATTTTGAAGCGCTGGCCACGCAGAACAGGCTGGACATCCTCGACCAGTTCGGCCTGCAGGATGGTCGCGAAGTACGCCTCTGGCCCAACGCCAGGGCCAGCCGCGCCGTCTTCAAAGTGCAGCGCCGCTGACGATGTCCTGCAGCCTTGAGCGGCCCATCCTTGCCTCTTCACCATGACGCAAGCCAGAACCGAAGCTCAAAGTCCGCGTAGCGCAATGCTGCTCCTTGAGCGCGTTTTTGGCGATTGGGTCCAACGCGTCTCGCCCGTTACCCTGCGCGCCGATGCGCTCGCCGGTTTGCTGGGTGCCGTGCTGGTGCTGCCCCAGGGCATCGCGTTTGCCACGCTGGCCGGCCTGCCGCCTGAATACGGGCTCTACACCGCCGTCATTCCCTGCATCATTGCGGCGTTATTTGGCTCCAGCTGGCATGTGATGTCGGGGCCGACCAATGCCAACTCGCTGGCCCTGTTTGCCATGCTCTCGCCGCTGGCCTTTGCGTTCAGCCCGGCCTACATCCAGCTGGCGCTGGCCGTGACCATCATGGTCGGCATCATGCAATGGCTGATTGGCACACTCAGGCTGGGCAGCCTCGCCAACTTCATTTCACCTGCTGCCCTGTTCGGTTTTACGTCGGGTGCGGCCGTGCTGATTGCGGTGTATGCGCTGCCCGACCTGCTGGGCCTGGCGCCTGCGGCCGAGCATGGCGCTGGGGGTGTGCTCAAGCATGTACTGTCGCAATTGAGCCATGCGCAGCCGGCCGCGCTGATGGTGGCTGCCATCACTGCCGCCGTTGCGTTTGGCGTGCGCAGGCTGAGGCCGAACTGGCCTTTCATGCTGATGGGCCTGGCCGCTGCGACGGCGGCCACCATGATCTGGCTGCACTTCACCACCAACCCGGTTTCGCCCGCGCAGGCCTTGCGCACCGTCGGCGCACTCAAGACACCGTGGCCGCGCTTTGAGCTTCCGCACATCAGCTGGTCTGCGGTACCCGACCTGCTGGGGCTGGCGTTTGCGCTGACCATCGTGGCGCTCGGGCAGGCGATATCGATTTCAAAGGCGGTCGCCGCGCGATCGGGCCAGCGCATTGACCCCAACCGCGAATTCCGCGGGCAGGGCCTGTCCAATATCGTTGGCGGTTTTTTCTCATGTTATGTGTCCTGCGGGTCCATGAACCGGTCCATGCCCAATCTTGAAGCCGGCGCGCGAACCCCGCTGGCATCGGTCTTTTCGGCTTTGCTGCTGCTGGTGCTGGTGGCCGTCAGCTCGTCCCTTCTGGCGAGAATTCCCATGGCTGCGCTGGCGGCCTTGCTGCTCCTGGTAGCCATTGCCCTGCTGGACCTTGCCCGGTGGAAACAACTTTTCAGGCTCAGCAGAACCGAGTTTGCGGTCGCGTTGGCCACCATGGTGGCGACGGTGACCATCCGGCTTGAAATCGCCATCCTGCTGGGCACGCTGCTTTCGCTGATGTCCTTTCTGTATCGCACGTCGAAGCCGGCGATGCGCACCATGGGCTTTGACGGTTGGGGGCCAGAGCGGCAGTTTGTGGTGATTGATGATGTGCCGCACCCGCCGGCCGGCGCGTCGCCGCAGCCGGAATTAAAGGCGTTGCCGGAATGCCCGCAACTTAAACTTTTGCGCATGGAGGGCGAGGTTTATTTCGGCGCCACGCAGCACGTGGCCGACACGCTGCATGCGCTGCGCCACACGCCGCCTGTGCAGAAGCACCTGCTCGTCATGGGCAAAAGCATGAACTTCATCGACCTGGCCGGTGCCGAGCTGTGGGAGGCCGAGCTCAATGCGCGCCGCGCGATTGGCGGTGACCTGTACTTCCACCGCCCACGGCCCGAGGTGATTGCGATGTGGCAGACAACGGGTTTCACACGGCTGCTCGGGCCCGAGCACCAGTTCCCCGACAAGCGCACCGCCATTGCCACCATCTTCCCCAAACTCGACCCGGAGATATGCAAGACCTGCACAGCACGCGTCTTCTGGGAGTGCAAAAGCGTGCCGCCTCCGGAGCCAGCCAACCATGCCTGAATTTGCCGCCAACCTGAGCTGGATGTATGCCGAGCTGCCGCCCGATGAGCGTTTTGAAGCGGCGGCAAGGGACGGCTTTACCGGCGTCGAAATCCTCTCGCCCTATGCCTGGCCTGTCGATGAACTGAGGGCACGCCTTGAAGCCCATGGCCTGTCGCTGGTGCTCATCAACGCCCCGCCTGCCGGTACCGATCCTGCAGGCGTTGCGCAGGCATGGGCTGCCGGCGACAAGGGCATCAGCTGCGCACCCGGACGGGAGGCAGAGTTCAACGCGGGCATGCAACTGGCCCTGCAATACGCCGAAGCCCTGTCGTGCCCCCGCATTCACGTCATGGCGGGCGTTGTGCCGCAAGGTGTGGACCGCGAAACCGTGCAACCGGTTTATGTCGGCAATTTGCAGCACGCCGCCCGCATGGCAGAAAAAACCGGCATTGACCTGCTGATCGAGCCCATCAACACGCGCGACATTCCGCGCTACTTTCTGAACCGCCAGGACCATGCGCATGAAATCCTGCGCGAGGTGGGCGCGAAAAACTTCAAGGTGCAGATGGATCTCTACCACTGCCAGGTGGTGGAAGGTGATGTGGCGATGAAGCTGCGCAAATACATACCGACTGGCAACGTGGGGCACATCCAGGTTGCCGGATCACCGGGGCGTCACGAGCCCGATATGGGCGAGCTCAACTACCCATATCTGTTTTCGGTGCTTGAAGAGCTCGGCTACAAGGGCTGGATAGGCGGCGAATACAAGCCCGTGCGCGGCAACCAGCCGGGAGCGACAGCAGACGGTCTTGGATGGCTTCGGGCAGCGCGCTTACACGGTGCGCGTTGAGGCGCCCGATAGAATCGCAACCACTTCCATCCCAAAAGCACACGTGTCCGACCGATCAGCCGTCCTCCCCCAATACCTGTTCCCGAAGCAGGCGCTTACCCAGTTCGCCGGCTGGGTCGCGTCGAAAGAGCGCGGTTGGGTCACCACGGAAATCATTCGCCGTTTTGTCCTCAAGTACGACGTCAACATGGGCGAGGCGCTGGACCCTGACATCGCCAGCTACAAGAGCTTTAACGGCTTTTTCACGCGCGCACTCAAGCCCGGGGCAAGGCCCATCGCCGACGCTGATCTCATCTCGCCGGTTGATGGTGCGATCAGCCAGTTCGGGCGCATTGAGCGCGACCAGATTTTCCAGGCCAAGGGCCACAGCTATTCGACCAACGCGCTGGTGGGTGGTGATGCGGCGCTGGCAGCGCAATACCAGGACGGGAGCTTTGCCACGCTGTACCTGAGCCCGCGCGACTACCACCGCATCCACATGCCGTGCGACGGCCGGCTGGTGCGCATGATTTATGTACCCGGGGATCTGTTCTCGGTGAACCCGGTGACGGCGCGTGGCGTGCCTGGCCTGTTTGCGCGCAACGAGCGGGTGGTCTGCGTTTTTGAGTCGGCGTTTGGCCCGTTTGTGCTGGTGCTGGTGGGCGCCACCATCGTCGGCAGCATGGCCACCGTCTGGCACGGCGTGGTC
>JAZKCB010000175.1:0-11006 GCA_040388335.1 Pseudomonadota bacterium
GGGTCGCCTTTTCTTTTGGTTACTGTTCTTTTGGCGAAGCAAAAGAAAAGTGACTTGCCGCCGGGCAACCCCCGGCCTGGTTGTGAAGGGCAAAACCTCAACATAAAGCCAGCGCCTCAAGACACCGCCGTTTATGCGCCTCCCCAAAAGAAGGCTTGATCTCCACAGAAGGTAACCTCAACCCATAGTCAACCCCAAGCTTGTCAGCCCTCAGCACCCACGCGCAAAGCCGAGACAGCTTGTGCTCGACATCCTGCGTACCGGCGTGCATGAAGTCGAGCCAGAGTTCATGCCGCTGTGCCTGTTGGGTATCGCGCACGATGAGGCCGCCGTCTTCGCTGACGGAATGTTCACTGGCGCGGGTCGCTTTCTTCCAGACCACCAGTTTCATCGGGTCGCCGCGCCGGTAGCCACGCACACCGTCAAACTCGCCGGAGCTTTGTGATTGCGTGGCGACTGCCGCGCCACCGGAACGCGGCTCGCCGGGCGGCAAGGGCGGTGCGTGCAGTTCGGGTGCAGGGTAGACCAGGATTTGCGCAGCCGGGCGCCAGACCGTCCACACACGAAAGGTGCCGAGCGGAAAGCGCGTTTCTGCGGTCAGCGTCGGCAGACGGTGCAGCCCGCGGCTGGGTGGTGTGAAACCGACCTGCACCGTGCTGCTGCCTTGCGCCGGCACGTCGGTCCAGGACCAATGCGTTTCCTTGGCCTCTTTGGTACTCGCGCCGGGCCGGTTCAACACGCTCAGGCCTATGCCGTGGCGAAGGCGGCGTCTTGTGTTGGTGAGCCTGACGTCAAATGTGGCCGTGGTGCCCGCATGCTGTGCTGGCGGCGCGGTTAGGTTCATGGTCAGCCCGCGCAGTGTGCCGTGACACACATGCATGCCGACGACCGCGCTGCCGGCTAGCAGAAACGTCAGCAGGTAGCCGAGGTTGAGCTGGTAGTTGATCGATGCGACCAGCAGGGTGAGCAGCGTGACACCCAGCATCAGCCCGGGGCGCGTGGGCAGGATGTAGACCGTGCGTTGTGTCAGCTCGACATGGTCGGTAAAGGCAAGGCGGTTTTCAAACCATGAGCGCATGCGCCTGCGCAAGGGCGCAAGGGGATTGGGAAAGACTGCCAGCCCGGCCATCTGGTGTATCTGTCGCCTCAGGGCAGCGGTACGGCGTCCAGCATCGCACGCACCTGCTCGACCGAACCACGCCCCGCGTCGCTCACTGGGATCAACCGGTGCGCGGCGGTTTGCGGCAATACTGCAGCGATGTCGTCGGGCGCCACATAATCGCGGCCACTGAGAAAAGCCTGCGCCCTGGCGGCGCGCATGATGGCAATGCCGGCGCGGGGGCTCAGGCCCTGCAAAAACCAGCGTCCGGAGCGTGTGGCGGCAATCAGGTCCTGCAGGTAGTTGAGCAGCGGCTCCGCGGCATGGACCTGGCTGACCAGTTGCTGCAGCTCCAGCAGTTCATGCGGTGTCAACAGGGCCTGAAGGTTTTCAACCATGTCGCGCCTGTCGCTGCCCTTGAGCAGTTCGCGCTCGGCCGCGCGGTCAGGGTAGCCCACCGAGATGCGCATGTGAAAGCGGTCCAGCTGGGATTCGGGCAGGGCGTAGGTGCCAAGCTGGTCGTGCGGGTTCTGGGTGGCGATCACAAAAAATGGCACGGGCAGCGGCCGGGTGGCGCCTTCAACGGTGACCTGCTTTTCTTCCATCGCTTCGAGCAGCGCGCTTTGCGTCTTGGGGCTGGCACGGTTGATTTCGTCGGCCAGCAGCACCTGCGCAAACACCGGGCCGGGGTGGAACACAAAACCTTCCTTTTGCCGCTCGTAAATCGAGACGCCGGACAGGTCGCTGGGCATCAGGTCGGCGGTGAACTGCACGCGTGAGAATTGCAGGCCGAAGGAGCGCGACAGCGCATGGGCCAGTGTGGTTTTGCCGACGCCGGGTACGTCCTCGATCAGCAAATGCCCGCCGGCCAGCAGACAGGCCACGCAGTCCTGCACCTGTGCGGGCTTGCCGACAATCACCGTGTTAAGCTGATTTATCAGCGCCTGAAGCTTGTCTTTAACATCCATAGCTGCAACCTTAACCCAAAATTTTTCGAGATGAACCAGACCGGTTATTTCACCCACAAAGACTGCTGGAAGCATGAAATGGGCCCGGGCCACCCCGAGTGCCCCGAGCGGCTTGACGCGATTGAAGACTGGCTGCTGGTCACCGGCGTGAAGGATTTGCTCGATGCGCGTGAAGCGCCGCAGGCATCCCTGACCGACATTGAACTGGCCCACGACCGCATGATGGTCGCGGCCCTGCGCGGCATGAGCGACCGTCTGGCAGACGACATCAAGGCAGGCGGCCCGGCCCATGCGCAGATTGACCCTGACACTTCCATCAATGTCCACACCTGGAACGCCGCGCTGCGTGCCTCGGGCGCTGCCCTCGCTGCCACCGACGCGGTGATGGCTGGTGACCTGGAGAACGCTTTTTGTGCCGTGCGCCCGCCCGGCCACCACGCCTGCCATGACAAGGCCATGGGCTTCTGTTTTTTCAACAATGTGGCGATTGCGGCGCGTTATGCACTGGAGCGCCATGGCCTCCAGCGCGTGGCGATTGTGGATTTCGATGTGCACCATGGCAACGGCACCGAAGACATCCTCAAGGGCGATGACCGTGTGCTGATGGTGGGATTTTTCCAGCACCCGTTTTATCCGTACAGCGGCACCGACCACCCCGCCGCCAACATGCTCAACCTGCCCGTGCCGGCCTACACCAAGGGCATGGATGTGCGTGAGCTGATCGACATGATGTGGATACCCCGGCTGGAAGAGTTCAAGCCGGAGATGATTTTTATCAGTGCCGGTTTTGATGCCCACCGTGACGACGATTTGGGCCAGATGCGCCTGGTCGAGCAGGATTACGCATGGATCACCCAGCGCATCAAGGATGTGGCCAAACGTCATTCAAAGGGGCGCATTGTGTCGTCGCTCGAAGGCGGCTACAACCTGCAGGCACTGGCCCGCAGTGTTGAAGCCCACATCCGCGTGCTGGCCGATTTGTAGGATTTTGATGGACATGAAGACAACACCGCTGCTGTTGCATATCCGGGAGGCCAACGGTGTGCATACCCTGACGCTGAACAGCCCTGCTACCTTCAACGCACTGAGCGAGGAGATGCTGTCCCTGCTGCAGGCCGCGCTGGACGATGTGGCCAAAGACTTTGCCGCACGTGCTGTCGTCATTGCTGCGGAGGGCAAGGCCTTTTGCGCCGGCCACAACCTCAAGGACATGCGCGCCCAGCCCGAACTGGCCTATTACCAGAAGCTGTTTGCGCAGTGCACACGCATGATGCTGTCCATCCAGAAGCTGCCGGTGCCGGTGATTGCCAAAGTGCAGGGCCTGGCCACGGCGGCAGGCTGCCAGCTGGTGGCGCAATGCGACCTGGCCATTGCTGCAGGCCATGCGACCTTCGGCGTCAACGGCATTGATGTCGGCCTGTTCTGCGCCACGCCCAGCGTGCCGCTGGTGCGCAACATGCCCGCCAAGCAGGCGATGGAAATGCTGCTGACGGGCGAGTTCATCGGTGCCGATGAAGCCAGGGTGCGCGGCCTTGTCAACCGTGTGGTGCCCGCTGCATCGCTGGACGACGAACTTGCGAAACTTTTGCAGACCATACTGGTCAAGCCCAAAGAAGCGATTGCCATGGGCAAGGCACTTTTTTACAAACAGCGCGAAACCGGCGTTGAGGCGGCTTACCAGCTCGCGGGCCAGACCATGGCCTTCAACATGATGCACCCGGTCGCGCAAGAGGGCGTTCAGGCCTTCATCGATAAAAGGAAACCGCAATGGCCGGACCAGGTGCCATGAATCTTGGATCTGTTTTCCCCCACACAGCCGTGAGGCCGGCCGGCAGGGTCACCACACTGGATGAATGGTTTGCGGCACTTTTGCAGCCCGGCGCGCTGATTGAGCTGGCGACCCTGGTGGCTTGCGTGCTGCTGGCCTGGCTGCTGGTGCGGCTGGCCCGGCGTGCGGCGGGGGAGGTGCACGACAGCTCCATTCTTTTTGGCCGCCGCATCATTGATGGCGTGCTGTTCCCGCTTTTGCTGCTGTTTTTTGCCTATATCAGCGCTGGCCTGCTGGCGCGCTGGCTGCCGCAGGCCGTTTTTGTGGTGGCTATTCCGGTACTGGTATCGCTCGCGGTCATCAGGCTGGGCGTGAAGGTGCTGCAGGTGGCTTTCAAGACGGCCACCTGGGTCAAGCCGCTGGAGCGGACCATCTCCTGGCTGGCCTGGATTGCCATGGCGCTCTGGGTCAGCGGCCTGCTGCCGGTGATTCTGGATGAGCTTGACCAGATCCACTGGAAAGTCGGCGCCTCGACGCTGTCGGTGCGCACCATGCTTGAAGGCGCTGTCACGGCGGGCATCGTGCTGCTCATCACGCTCTGGATATCTTCAGCGATTGAGGGCAGGCTGCTGCGATCTGCCACGGGCAGCGAGCTGTCGTTGCGCAAGGCGGTCAGCAATGTCGTGCGGGTGATGCTGATTTTTGTCGGTCTGATTGTGGCGCTGTCGTCGGTCGGCATAGACCTGACGGCGCTCTCGGTGCTGGGCGGCGCGATAGGTGTCGGTGTGGGGTTTGGCCTGCAGAAGCTGGCCTCCAACTATGTCAGCGGCTTTGTCATCCTGGCTGAACGCAGCGTGCGTATAGGTGACAACGTGCGTGTCGACACCTTTGAAGGCAGCATCACCGAAATCAATGCGCGTTACACCGTGGTTCGCGCGCTGTCAGGCCGTGAATCCATTGTGCCCAATGAGCTTTTTATCACCCAGCGCATTGAAAACCTTTCGCTGTCTGACTTGCGTGTGCTGCAGTCCAGTGTCATCTCGGTAGGCTACGACAGCGACCCTGAACTGGTCATGCGCCTGCTGACTGAAGCCGCGCTGACACAGGATCGCGTGCTGCGCGACCCGGGGCCGGGTGTCAACCTGACGAATTTCGGCCCGGACGGCATCGAGTTCACCCTGAACTACTGGATGACCGACCCGGAGAACGGCCAGGCCAACCTGCGCTCGCGCATCAACCTGCAAATCCTCAAATCCCTGCGCGAGCACAAGATCGACATTCCCTATCCACAGCGGGTGGTCCATACCCGGGTCATGCCTTCCGTGCTGCAGCCTGAAACAAGGCCGACATAGGGGTGTCGCTGATGCGCAGCGCGGGCTTTGGGGGCGGTGCTCTAATGACGCGGAACTGACGCCGTATAATAAAAATAGAACGACCGTTCGTTTTCGGTTCTTTCGCTGGGGTATCCCTTCCGGCAGCAGGTCGAAGCCAGCGCATCATGAATGCCGCACGACATAGAATGTAGAGCTTACCTTTACGTAAACGTCAATTAACAAACTTTCTGGAGCTGTAATGAAGGTCCTGGTCCCCGTCAAACGTGTAGTCGACTACAACGTCAAAGTCCGCGTCAAATCCGATGGCAGCGGCGTTGATATCGCCAACGTCAAGATGAGCATGAACCCGTTTGACGAAATCGCCGTCGAAGAGGCGACCCGCCTGAAGGAAAAAGGCGCCGTCACTGAAGTCATCGCCGTCAGCTGCGGTGTGCTGCAGTGCCAGGAAACCCTGCGCACCGCCATGGCCATCGGTGCAGACCGCGCCATCCTGGTTGAAACCGCGGAAGAACTGCAACCCCTGGCCGTTGCGAAGCTGCTGAAAGCCCTGGTCGAAAAAGAACAACCCCAGCTCGTCATCCTCGGCAAACAGGCCATCGACGACGACTGCAACCAGACCGGCCAGATGCTGGCGGCCCTGCTCGGCTGGCCCCAGGCAACCTTTGCTTCTAAAGTTGAAATCGACGGCGACAAGGTCAAGGTCACCCGCGAAGTCGACGGCGGCCTTGAAACGCTGGCGCTCAGCCTGCCCGCGATCATCACGACCGACCTGCGCCTGAACGAGCCGCGCTATGTCACCTTGCCCAACATCATGAAGGCCAAGAAAAAGCAGCTCGACAACTTCAAGCCCGAAGACCTCGGTGTCGATGTCAAGCCGCGCCTGAAGACCCTCAAGGTCAGCGAGCCGCCAAAACGCAGCGCCGGCATCAAGGTGCCGGATGTCGCCACGCTGGTCGACAAGCTCAAGAACGTATCCAAAGTTATCTAAGGAGTTGATGACATGACTGCTCTCGTAATCGCTGAACACGACAACAACTCCATCAAGCCCGCCACCCTCAACACCGTGACCGCAGCCGCCCAGTGCGGCGGTGATGTGCACGTGCTAGTCGCAGGCAAGGGCGCCGAAGCCGCGGCCAAGGCTGCAGCCGCCATTGCCGGCGTCGCCAAGGTCATCCACGTCGAAGGCGATCATTTCGCACACGGCCTGGCAGAGAACATGGCGGCACAGGTGCTGGCCATTGCTTCAGGCTACTCGCACATCCTGTTCCCCGCCACCGCGTCGGGCAAGAACATCGCCCCGCGCGTTGCTGCGACGCTGGACGTTGCCCAGATCTCCGACATCACCAAGGTCGATGCTGCTGACACCTTTGAGCGCCCCATCTATGCCGGCAATGCGATTGCCGTCGTGCAAAGCTCGGACGCGACCAAGGTCATCACCGTGCGTACCACCGGTTTTGACCCTGCTGCTGCCACGGGTGGCAGTGCCGCGATTGAAACCCCTGCCGGCGTTGCCGACAGCGGCAAGTCGACCTTCCTCGGCTCCGAGATCGCCAAGAACGACCGTCCAGAATTGACGGCCGCCAAGATCATCGTGTCTGGTGGACGCGCCCTGGGCTCGGCCGAGAAGTTCAATGAAGTGATGACGCCGCTGGCCGACAAGCTGGGCGCAGCACTCGGTGCGTCACGTGCTGCGGTGGATGCAGGCTATGCGCCGAACGACTGGCAGGTCGGCCAGACGGGCAAGATTGTTGCGCCGCAGCTTTATGTGGCTGCCGGTATCTCGGGCGCCATCCAGCATCTGGCCGGCATGAAGGACAGCAAGGTCATCGTCGCCATCAACAAGGACGAAGAAGCACCGATCTTCTCGGTGGCTGACTACGGCCTGGTGGCTGACCTGTTTGTGGCTGTGCCCGAACTCGTCGCCGCGCTCTGAGCAAAAGCAGATTGAAAAAAGGCATCGTGAGCGGTGCCTTTTTTCTTGTGGGATTGATTTGTTATTGACCTGAATTCTGGAGACAAGACATGAGCTACAAAGCCCCCCTCAAGGACATGCTGTTTGACATCAGGCACCTGGCCAACATCGACCAGGTTGCAGAGATCCCCGGTTTTGAAGAGGCGGGCTTTGACACCGCGCAGGCCGTGCTTGAAGAGTGCGCCAAGTTCAACGAAGGCGTACTTTCACCGCTCAACTGGGAAGGCGACAAAAATCCTTCCAGCTGGAAAGACGGCGTGGTCACGACGACGCCCGGCTTCAAGGAAGCCTTCAAACAATATGTCGAAGGCGGCTGGCAGGGCCTGCAGCACCCGGCAGACTACGGCGGCCAGGGCTTGCCCAAGGCGATTGGCTTTGCCTGCGGCGAGATGCTGAATTCGGCCAACATGAGTTTTGCGCTGTGCCCCCTGCTCAGTGATGGCGCGATTGAAGCGCTGCTCACCGCCGGTTCCGACGAACTCAAGGCGGTATACCTCGAAAAGCTGGTCAGCGGCCAGTGGACGGGTACCATGAATCTGACCGAGCCACAGGCCGGCTCTGACCTCGCCATGGTGCGCAGCCGTGCCGAGCCGCAGCCTGACGGCACCTACAAGGTCTTTGGCACCAAGATTTTCATCACCTATGGTGAGCACGACATGGCCGAGAACATCGTGCACCTCGTGCTGGCCCGCGTGAGCGGGGCACCGGAAGGCGTCAAGGGCATCAGCCTGTTTGTCGTGCCCAAGTTCATGGTCGGCAAGGACGGCAGCCCGGGTGCGCGCAACGATGTGCACTGCGTCAGCATCGAGCACAAGATGGGCATCAAGGCCTCGCCCACGGCCGTGCTGCAATACGGCGACAACGGCGGTGCCGTTGGGTACATCGTCGGTGAAGAGAACCGCGGCCTCGAGTACATGTTCATCATGATGAACTCGGCGCGCTACGCCGTTGGCATGCAGGGCATCGCGATTGCCGAAATGGCCTACCAGAAGGCCGTGGCGTTTGCGAAAGACCGTGTGCAGAGCCGCCCGGTCGATGGCTCCATCAAGGTCAGCGCGCCCATCATTCACCACCCCGACGTCAAGCGCATGCTGATGACCATGCGCGCCTACATTGAAGGCTGCCGCGGCATGGCTGCTGTGGCCGCTGCGGCCTATGACGCGACGCACCACCACCCCGATGCAGATGTACGCAAGCAGAACCAGGCCTTCTATGAATTCATGGTGCCGCTGGTCAAGGGCTACAGCACGGAGATGAGCCTTGAAGTCACATCGCTCGGCGTGCAGGTGCACGGCGGCATGGGTTTTATCGAGGAAACCGGCGCGGCACAGTACTACCGTGACGCCAAGATTCTGACGATTTACGAAGGCACGACCGCCATCCAGGCCAATGACCTGATTGGCCGCAAAACCTCGCGTGACGGCGGCCAGACAGCCAAGGCCATCGCTGCGCAAATTGAAAAGACCGAACAGGCCCTGGTCAAGCAGGGCAGTGCAGATGCGGTGGCTGTGGCCAGACGCCTGAAGGCGGCGCGCGAAGCGTTCATCGATGTGGTCGACTTTGTGGCCGGCAACACGAAAGCCAGCCCGAACGCCGTCTTTGCAGGTAGCGTGCCTTACCTGATGCTGGCAGGCAATGTGGTGGCTGGCTGGCAGATGGGCCGTTCGCTGCTCGCCGCGCAGGATGAAATTGCCAGGGGCGTGGATGTGGACTTCATGAAGGCCAAGATCACGACGGCGCGCTTTTATGCAGACCACCTGCTGACCAAGGCCCCCGGCATGCGGGACAGCATTGTCGAAGGTGCTGAATGCGTGACGGCGCTGGCGCTGGAAGCTTTTTAAGTTGCCATTGCGGGCCTGACCCTCAATGCATGGATCCCGGATCTATTCCGGGATGACCACCCTTAATTCACTGACGGACTGTACAAACCATGTCTAAACTTCCCGCGCCACTCAACAGCCTGCCGCTGCCCATCATCGGCTCGCCGCTCTTCATCATCAGCAATCCCAAGCTGGTGATTGCGCAATGTATCGCCGGTGTTGTCGGCTCCATGCCTGCGCTCAATGCACGCCCAGCAGAGCAGCTTGAAGAATGGCTGATTGAAATCACCGAAGCGCTGGCTGCGTACAACAAGGCCAACCCAGGCAAGCCTGCCGCGCCCTTTGCCATCAATCAGATCGTGCACAAGTCCAACGACAGGCTGGAGCACGACATGGCCCTGTGCGTCAAGTACAAGGTGCCCATCATCATCACCAGCCTGGGCGCGCGTGAAGACATCAACGCCGCTGCGCACAGCTATGGCGGGGTGGTGCTGCACGACATCATCAACAACAAGTTTGCGCGCAAGGCGATTGAAAAGGGCGCTGACGGCCTGATCGCCGTGGCGGCCGGCGCCGGTGGCCATGCAGGCGTGAAGAGCCCGTTTGCGTTGATCCAGGAAATCCGCCAGTGGTTTGACGGCCCCATCGCGCTATCGGGATCGATTGCCAGTGGCGGCGCAGTGCTGGCCGCACAAGCCATGGGCGCTGACTTTGCCTATATCGGCTCGGCCTTCATCGCCACCGATGAAGCGCGTGCTGTGGAGGGCTACAAGCAGGCGATTGTCGACAGCAACTCTGATGACATCGTCTACAGCAACCTTTTCACCGGCGTGCACGGCAATTACCTGGCGGCGTCGATTCGTGCGGCCGGCATGGACCCCGAGAACCTGCCCGAAGGCGACGTGAAGACGATGAATTTCGGCGGTGGCGAAGGCTCCAAGTCGAAGGCCTGGAAAGACATCTGGGGCAGTGGTCAGGGCATCGGTGCGATTACCAAAATCCAGAGCACGGCCGCATTTGTGGCGCAACTCAAGCGCGAATACGACGAAGCGCGCGCACGGCTGAAACTGGCCTGAAGCCTGAGGTGTTCAGCGCTTGCGCCTGAACATGTCCAGTTTCAAAGGGTATTCATTGCCCAGCCACGACGCATGCGTGGTGTGGTCCGCCAGGTCGTCGCCGGTCTGGCCATGCACAAACACATCCAGGCCCTTGCGCTCCTGCTCCAGCCAGGGAATCAGCGCATCAAACTGCGTACGGTCAAACGACAGCTGGCAGCTCCACTGCGGATGCGGACCCACCTCGCGCTCGTGTACACGCCCGACCGGAGTGCCGAATTTTTCGCCGGCTGCCTGGCAGAGCGCACGCGCCTGTTCAACGGTGTCCGGCCCGAAGTAAACATGTGCGTGGTAGTGGTTGTAGACGTTTTCAGGGCGCTGGATCATGTTGTGGAAAGTGACAACAGGTGGCTGCTTGTGTCCATTATGTGTGGCGCATGATGGCATTTCATAGGTGTTCTGCACCTCCTTTAAAACAGCTAATATAGCTATATTAGCTGTTTTAATCGTCTGCCAACAGTTTTTGGAAGATGCAAAGCGGTTTTGGGGGTATTTTGAGGATGAAAACAGCTCAAAAAAGGTGCTAAATATGCCACCGGGCCAATAGATATGAGCGTGAGAAGCTACTGAATTCATAGCAAATCTCTGCGCGTGAGGAGTCCACTAAATGGTTGTGAGGCTGGCTAACGGGGATTAAACTGTATATTTGTACAGCATTCTGAGCAAGCCAAGCCATGAGCGACGCCATCATCCCCATCCATGCCATCAAGGGCCGCGGTACAGCCACACGTATCGCCCACAGGTTCGAAAAGGACGCACGGCTGGCCTATGACGACGGCTGGGGCACGCTTGAGGATGCAGCAGAAGGCGATGCGCCCAGGCTTGAAACCGAAGTCATTTTTGAAGATGCCCGCAGCGCCATCACCAGCAACGACTCGCCCGACATCTTTTTCGACTACGGCCTGAACCCGTATCGGGGCTGTGAACACG
>JAZKCB010000176.1:0-5576 GCA_040388335.1 Pseudomonadota bacterium
TGGTGGTGTGCACATAGGTTTCGTGCGTCAGGTCCATCAGGTTGTCGATCATCAGGCGATAGTCGCAGTTCACGTGGTACAGGCCGCCCGCATAGGCCCACTCCGGGCTTTCTGCCCATTCCAGATGGTGGATGAGGTTGGCATCGGCCAGTTTCTCGTCGCCGGGCCAAACCCAGATAAAGCCGTGACGTTCCACCACCGGGTAGCTGCGTGTCTTCGGAAAGCCCTGCACGCGCTGGCCGGGCATGGAGGCCACCTTGCCGTCGCAATTCATGGTCAGGCCGTGGTAGCCGCAGACCAGTTTGCCCTCGCAGACGGTGCCGAGCGACAGGGCCGCGCCGCGATGGGGGCAAAAATCATCCAGCGCGACGACCTTGTTCTCGGCGCCGCGGTAAAAAACAATATTGATGCCGCAAATCTTGCGTCCAAGAGGCTTGTCATCAATCTCGTTGGGGGTGCAGGCGACGTACCAGGTGTTTTTGGGGAACATGGATTTCCTTGGGTGGGGTTGATGCGTGCGACGATGCTGGCGGGCCGTCAATCGTCTCTGGTTGGTTTTATGTATACATTGATCTCTGTATTTACTAAGAGAATACCCTGATTTTGGCAAAAATGCATCAAAAATGAGCATTGAAAAGCTTTCTAACGCCTAAGATGTATACATAGACTGAAAAATGAACACGCCATCCTCTTTGCCAAACCCCGTAATGGAGAGCCACGAACCGGGCGGTTCCCAGGCCGTCAAGGCTCAGTTGCGTCTGCGCGAAATGATCCTCGCGGGGGAGTTGCCCAGTGGCGAGCGAATCACTGAACTGGCGATTGTTGAAAAACTGGGTGTTTCCAGGACCCCGATTCGCGCTGCCCTCATGCGGCTGGAGCAGGAGGGTCTGCTGGAGGCACTCGCCAATGGCGGTTACGGCGTCAGGATTTTCTCGGAGCGCGATGTCTCGGAGGCGATCGAGCTGCGAGGCACGCTGGAGGGTCTGTCGGCCCGTCTTGCCGCCGAGCGCGGTGTCAATGCGGATGCATTGCGTGAAGCCGATGCCTGCCTGCATGAGATAGACGAGGTGCTGGCGCGGGCCTCACTGGATGACGAGGCGTTTCTTCGTTATGTGACGCTCAACCAGCGATTTCATAACCTGCTGGGCGAGATGGCCGGCAGCACGGTGATTGCGCGCGAGCTGGAGCGCGTCGTCAACCTGCCGTTTGCTTCGCCATCGGGATTTGTCTTGCAGCAGGCCAATTCGCCGCATGCGCGCGATATGCTTGTGGTCGCCCAGGATCAGCACTGGCAGGTCCTGGAAGCCATCAGGCTGCGCGAAGGTTCGCGGGCTGAAGCCATCATGCGCGAGCATGCGCGCATCGCCCGGCGCAATTTGCGCGAGGTCATGGATGGCCATGATCCGGGCCGAATGCCCGGCGTCCGGCTGATCCGGAAAAGCAATTGATCGGCGTTCAAGCAGTAGTCAAGCAGTAGTCAAACAGTATTCACGCAGTATCAGAAAACCCCACTTCAACAGGTAACAGGAGATGACCATGGATTCAACAAAACGCGTATTTCTGGGCAAGATGACCGCCGCAGCCCTTGCCATGCAGGGCGGACTTGCGCTGGCCCAGGCCGGCAAGCCTTTCAAGGTCGGCCTGCTGCTGCCCATGACCGGGCCGTTCGCCTCGACTGGCAAGCAGATCGAAAACGGCGTGAAGCTTTATATGCAGCAAAACGGCGATATGGTCGCTGGCCGCAAGATTGAACTCGTCATCAAGGACGACACTGGCCTGCCAGATGTCACCAAGCGCCTCGCGCAAGACCTGGTCGTGACCGACAAGGTGGACGTTCTGGCCGGCTTCGGCCTGACGCCGCTGGCCCTGTCGACCGCGCCGATTGCCACGCAGTCCAAAACGCCCATGGTCATCATGGCCGCAGCGACGTCCATCATCACGGAAGCATCACCCTACATCGTGCGCACCAGCATGACCCTGCCGCAGGTAACCCTGGGCGTGGCCGAGTGGGCACCCAAAAATGGCATCAAGAAAGTCGTGACACTGGTCACCGATTACGGCCCTGGTCTGGATGCCGAAAAAACCTTCAAGGAACGTTTTACTTTCAATGGCGGGCAGATCGTCGATTCCCTGCGTGTGCCCCTGCGTAACCCCGACTACGCGCCTTTTCTGCAGAAAGTGCGTGACCTCAAGCCCGATGCACTGTTTGTCTTTGTGCCGGCAGGTGCGGGTACGGCGCTGCTCAAGCAGTTCGCCGAGCGCGGCCTGGACAAGGCCGGCATCAAGCTGATCGGCGAAGGCAGCGTGGCGGACGACGAGATCCTCAACGACATGGGCGATGTGGCATTGGGCCTGGTGACCTCGCACCCTTATTCGGTGGCGCACAAGTCAGCGGCCAACCAGAAGTTTGTGCCGGCCTTCATGAAGCTGAGCAACAACGTGCGGCCCAACTTCTTCGGGGTGGCCGCCTATGACGGCATGCGTGTGATCTATGAGGCCATCAAGGCGACCAAAGGGCAGGGCGATGGCGCTGCGCTGGTGGGCGCCATGAAGGGCCAGATCTTTGAGAGCCCGCGCGGCCCGATTTTTATTGATGCGCAAACCCGCGACATCGTGCAGAACGTCTATATCCGCCGCGTTGAGCGCGTCAACGGCCAGCTCTACAACGTCGAGTTCGACACCATCAAGGATGTCAAGGACCCGGGCAAGACGGGCAAGTGAACATGACGATGGCAGCTTCAAGGGTGCTGGAGATTGAAGCCGCCTGCCAGCGTGTGATTTACGCGGCAGCGGCTTTTATTGATGGCAACGATTTCGGCTCGTTTTCGGAGCTGTTTGTTGAGGGGGGCTCTTTGCAACGGCCTGATGGCAGTGTTCTCACCGGGCGTGAGGCCATTCTGGCGGCCTACCAGGCCAGGCCGGCCTCTCGCATGTCCTTACACGTAATCTCCAATACGCGATTCAGTGATGTGTCTGAAAATGGCTGTCAGGCGACCAGCCTTGTGACCCTGTGGGCTTCTGACAGCAGAAGCGAAGCAGGGCCCCAGGGGCGGGCTGTAGTGCAGCCCCTGGTGCTTGGCGAGTTTGATGACTGCTTTGTCCTTGATGGCGGCGTCTGGCGCTTTGCCAGTCGCAAGGCCGCGTTCCTGATGCATGCGCCAAAACCCGCATGAGCTGGCGGCAAGGGTTGTGCTGTTATTTAAAACTGCTATAACTGAGAGTCTGAAATATCGCTTGCGCATCTTTGCAGGGCAAGCGACATTCTCGGGCGGCGATAACTGATGTCTGAAACCTTTGGAGAGACCATGAATAAAAGATTTTTTCTCGGCACCGTCGCTGTTGCGGCTGCCACCCTGGTTGCCGGCAATGCCATGGCGCAGGCCAATGCCACGCCCTTCAAAATCGGACTGATCACCCCGTTGACAGGCCAGCAGGCCACTACCGGCAAGCAGATGGAAGCCGGTGCCCGCGCCTACATGGCCATGAATGGCGACACCGTCAACGGCCGCAAGATTGAACTGATTGTCAAGGATGACGGCGGCCTGCCAGACGCCTCCAAGCGCATTGCCCAGGAACTGGTTGTCAATGACAAGGTCAATGTGCTGGCCGGCATGGGCCTGACGCCGATTGCACTGGCTGTCGCGCCTATCGCCACCCAGTCGAAAACGCCTGAAGTTGTGATGCTGGCAGCGACCTCCATCATCACCGAGGCATCACCCTATATCGTTCGTACCAGCTTCACCATTCCACAGTCTGCCGTTGCGATGGCGGACTGGGCACCCAAGAACGGCATCAGGAAAGTCGTGACGCTGGTCAGCGACTACGGCCCTGGCCTCGATGGTGAAAAGTATTTCAAGGAACGCTTCACCTTCAATGGTGGCCAGGTGCTTGAATCCTTGCGCGTGCCGCTGCGCAACCCCGACTTTGCACCTTTCCTGCAGAAGGTCCGTGACCTCAAGCCTGATGCGATGTTTGTGTTTGTGCCGTCAGGCGCAGGCGCTGCGGTGATGAAGCAGTTTCTTGAGCGCGGCATGGACAAAGCCGGCATCAAGCTGATCGGCACCGGCGACCTGACCGATGACGACCAGTTGAACGACATGGGCGACGGCGCGCTGGGCGTGGTCACCTCGCACCAGTACTCCGCTGACCATCCTTCTGCACTGAACAAGAAGTTTGTGGCGGCGTTCGAGAAGGCCAACAAGGGCATGCGCCCCAACTTCGTGGCTGTTGGCGCTTACGACGGCATGCGCGTGATTTACGAAGCGCTGCGCGCCACCAAGGGCAACGGCGGTGGTGATGCGCTGCTGGCGGCCATGAAGGGCCAGATTTTTGAAAGCCCGCGCGGTCCGATGTTCATTGATGCGCAAACCCGCGATGTGGTGCAGAACATGTATCTGCGCAAGGTCGAGCGCAAGAACGGCAAGCTCTACAACGTGGAGTTCGACGTGATCAAGGACATGAAAGATCCCGGGAAGACGAAGTAACCCCCCATGGCAGCTTTGCTGCCTCCCCCCAGGGGGCAACGCCTGCGGCCCGGCGAAGCCGGTTCCGCGGCGTTCCTGGCTTGAACCCTCTTTGAATTGAGTTTCCGCCCAAAACCATGTTGACCATCCTTTTTGACGGCATTGCCTACGGCATGCTGCTTTTCGTTCTGGCTGTCGGGCTGGCCGTGACCATGGGGTTGATGAACTTCATCAACCTTGCGCATGGTGCCTTTGCCATGGTGGGCGGCTACATCACCGTGCTGCTGATGCAGCGTTTTGGTGTGCCCTTCCTGGTCTGCCTGCCGCTGGCCTTCATTGGTTCTGCGCTGATAGGCGGGCTGCTGGAGCGTACGCTGTACCGCCCGATGTACCACAAGCCTCACCTGGACCAGGTGCTGTTTTCCATCGGCCTGACTTTTATGGCGGTGGCGGCAGCTGACTATTTCATTGGTTCAACCCAGCAAATCGTGCAGTTGCCAGAGTGGCTCAAGGGCCGTTCCGAGTTCGGCGAGGGCGCCTGGATGCTGGGTATGGGTCACTATCGCCTGTTTATCGTGATCGTCTGCGCCGCGCTGACCATTGCCCTTCAGTTTGTGCTGGCCAAAACCCGCTTCGGCAGCAGGCTGCGTGCGTCCGTCGATGACCAGCGTGTGGCTGCAGGTCTGGGCATCAACGTCAATATCGTGTTTCTCTCGACCTTCGCCGTGGGCTCCGGTCTTGCCGGCCTGGGCGGCGCGCTGGGCGCAGAGGTGCTGGGGCTGGACCCGACCTTCCCTCTGAAGTTCATGATCTACTTTTTGATTGTTGTCGCTGTCGGCGGTACGTCATCGATTACCGGCCCGCTGCTGGCTGCCCTGCTGCTGGGCATTGCCGATGTGGCCGGCAAATACTACATCCCCAAAATGGGCGCCTTCATTGTTTACAGCCTCATGATCATCATCCTGATCTGGCGTCCGCAAGGCCTCTTTGTGCGCAAGGGCGGCAAATGACAAACCAGACCAATTCCGTAGAAGCCGTCCGCAAGGGGCTGCATGAAACCAGCCGCTGGAAAGTGTGGGAGCCGGTGTTCTGGCTGCTCGCCCTGGCATCGCC
>JAZKCB010000177.1:0-2698 GCA_040388335.1 Pseudomonadota bacterium
GGCCTGGCTTCGCACTTTGTCTGGACCAACCGATCCAAGGAAAGCCTGACGCTGGACGTCAAAAACGAAGAGGCTCAAAAAATCCTGCGTCGCCTGGTGCTGGAAGAGGCCGACGTACTGGTGCAAAACCTGGCACCCGGCGCAGCGGCCCGTTTGGGCATGTCTTACGAAGCACTGTCTGCAGCCAAGCCCGGAATCATCGTCTGCGACATATCCGGTTACGGCAGTGATGGCCCCTACCGCGACAAGAAGGCCTACGACCTGCTGATCCAGAGCGAGACAGGGTTCCTGTCGGTGACAGGGACGCCCGAAACGCCATCCAAGGCAGGCCCGTCCATGGCGGACATCGCGGCAGGCATGTATGCGTATACCAACATTCTTGCGGCCATCATGCACCGCCAGCAAACCGGTGAAGGCCAGCGCATTGACGTCTCCATGCTGGAGTCCCTGTCGGAATGGATGAGTTACCCGCTTTACTACGCTTTTGACGGTGCAGCGCCACCCGCACGTACCGGTGCCAGTCACGCCACGATTTACCCCTATGGCCCTTTTCCGGCAGGTGACGGCAAGACTGTGATGCTCGGCTTGCAGAACGAGCGCGAATGGAAGATTTTTTGCGCAAAGGTGCTGCTGCAACCCGGCCTGGCCGATGAGGAACGCTTTTCCACCAACGCCAGGCGCAATGCGCAACGTGAGGTGGTCTCAGCCCTGATCGTTGAAGCTTTCTCCAGCATGACTGCAGAGCAGGTCACGCAGCGGCTGGAGCTTGCGGGTATCGCCAATGCACAGGTCAACACCATGCAGGATGTCTGGGCACATCCCCAGCTCAAGGCGCGGGGTCGCTGGCAGGAGGTGGATACGCCAGCAGGGCGCATACCGGCTCTTTTGCCACCCGGCTCCTGGCAACACGGCCTGCCGCGCATGGACCCGGTGCCCGCGCTCGGCGAACACACCGATGCCATTCTGGGCAGCTTCGGCTACGGTGCAGACCAGATTGCCACCATGCGCGCGGAAGGCGCGATCTGAACATGACCGCCCCCGCCGTATTCGAGCCAGCAAGTTATCTTTTTGTGCCGGGCAACCAGCCCGGGCGTTTTGACAAGGCGCTGGCATCGGGTGCAGACCGCGTCATCATCGACCTTGAAGACGCGGTTGCGCCGGCAGACAAATCAAGAGCACGTGAAGCGATTGCTGTGTGGATGGCTGGCATTGCCAACCATCTTTCAAGGCTGCTCATACGCATCAATGACCGAACCACGTCCTGGTACGCGGATGACCTTGTATTGGCCGGCAATGTGCGCATACCCTGCGTCATGCTGCCCAAATGTGAAGGCGCCAGCCAGGTCGCTGACGTGCTGGCCCGCCTGCCGCAGCATGCAACGGTGTTGCCGCTGATTGAAACAGCTCGCGGCATGCTGGCCCTCCATGACATCGCATCGGCCAAGGGTGTCGACCGCCTGGCTTTCGGCTCACTCGACTACATGGCCGACCTGGACATTCCCGTCGGCAGCCTGGCGCTGGACTTTGCGGCTACGCAGATCGCGCTTGCATCCCGGGCGGCGGGCATCGCCTCGCCGCTGGCAGGCGTCACCCCCGATCTGGATGGCGCACGCGTCGCGGCTGAAATGGCGCATGCCAGGACGCTGGGGTTTAACGCCAAGATGTGCATACACCCGTCCCAGGTGGCAACGGTACATGCAATCCTTGCGCCCTCCAACGACGAGCTGGCCTGGGCCCGCCGCACGCTGCAGGCCTGGAATGCCGCCACAGGCGGCGCGATCCAGCTTGACGGCAAGATGGTGGACAGGCCGGTCGTGCTCAGGGCCGAACGCATCATCGCGCGGGCCAAACGCAGCTGACAACGCCTCGCACAAACCCACTACCCCTACTCACCCAACCACAAGCGGAGAAAACATGCCAGCAAGCATCATTGATTCAAGAATATTCGGCGACATGTTCAGCGATGCCGCCATGCGCCACGTATGGTCCGATGAAAACCGCACCGCCAAATACCTGGACATCGAACGCGCCCTGGCGAAGGTGCAGGGAGAGCTGGGCATCATCCCCCAACACGCGGCAGATGAAATCGTCAAAAACTGCGAGCCCAGCCAGATCGACTGGGCCAAACTCAAGGCCAAGACGGAGCAGATCGGCTACCCCATCATCGCGGTGGTAAACCAGATCAATGCCCGCTGCAAGGACAAGCTGGGCGAATATTGCCACTGGGGCGCAACCACCCAGGACATCACCGATACGGCAGCAGTGCTGCAGATCCGCGAGGGCTTGGCGCTGGTAGAGGCAGACCTCCAAGACATCTCTGCATCGCTCGCAAAATTGGCGCGTGCGCACCGCGACACACCCATCATTGGTCGCAGCAACCTGCAGCAGGCCACGCCCATCACCTTCGGCTACAAGATGGCCAGCATTCTTGCGGGCATTGAAAGGCACCGCGAGCGCCTGCAACAGCTCAAGCCCCGCGTGCTGGTGGGCGAGTTCGGCGGTGCCTCGGGCACGCTGTCATCGCTGGAAAAAGGCGCGATGGAAACACAGGCCGGCCTGATGAAGGAACTCGGCCTGGGCCAGCCGCTGATTTCCTGGCATACCGTGCGCGACAACTTTGCCGAAGTAGGCGCCTTCCTGGGTATCGTCGGCGGCTCACTCGGCAAGATTGCCATGGACGTCAAGCTGATGATGCAAA
>JAZKCB010000178.1:0-9103 GCA_040388335.1 Pseudomonadota bacterium
GCCTGACCTTCCGCCTCCGTCTGCGCTGCTCGGCCCAGCCTCAACGGGTTGGGGAGTGGATCCGGGATCGGGCACGGATTCGGGGAGCCTCACGCGCGAAGCGCTTGAGGCGAGTCTTCGGACTTCATCCCCAAACCCTTGGAGCATCGCAGGGTGCCCGTAGCGCAGCGTAGGGACGACGAACAGGGTCGCCTTTCTTTTCGTTAGGTTTCTTTGGCGAAGCAAAAGAAAGTAACTCGCCCGCCGGGGCGAGACCCGGCTTGGTCGTGAAGGGCACAAATACAAACTACCTCGCGACCCGGCCTGTTAGTGAAGGGCACTAACACCCCAACCCACAAAGCCCATCCCCACGAATGCCGCTGCTTAATCCGAAAAGCAGCACAATAAGCCCATGACGCTGACCGAACTCAAATACATCGTCGCCGTGGCCCGGGAAAAGCACTTTGGCAAGGGTGCCGACGCCTGCCACGTCTCCCAGCCCACCCTCAGCGTGGCGATCAAGAAGCTGGAAGAAGAACTCCAGGTCAAGCTGTTTGAGCGCAACGCCAATGAGATCACCGTCACGCCGCTCGGTGAAGAAATCATCCGCCAGGCGCAGAGCGTGCTGGAGCAGGCTGACAACATCCGCGAGATCGCGCGGCGCGGCAAGGACCCGCTCGCGGGCGCCCTGCGCCTGGGTGTGATCTACACCATCGGCCCCTATCTGCTGCCCGACCTGGTGCGCCAGATGATTTCGCTCAACCCGCAGATGCCGCTGATGCTGCAGGAGAACTTCACCGTCAAGCTGCTGGAAGAACTGCGCAACGGCGAAATCGACTGCGCCATTCTGGCCGAGCCCTTCCCCGACACCAACCTGGCGATTGCGCCGCTGTATGACGAGCCCTTTATGGCGGCTGTGCCCAGCGGCCACGCGCTGGCCCAGCGCAAAAGCATCACCGCCGAAGAGATCAAGAAAGAAACCATGCTGCTGCTGGGCAATGGGCATTGCTTTCGCGACCACGTGCTGGAGGTCTGCCCCGAGTTTGCGCGGTTCTCCAGCAGCTCTGACGGCATCAGCAAGAGCTTTGAGGGCTCGTCGCTGGAGACCATCAAACACATGGTGGCTGCCGGCATGGGCATCACGCTGGTGCCGCGACTGGGTGTGCCCAAAGAGGCCCTGCTGGAGCCGCCCAAAGGCAAAAAGGGCAAGGCCGCCAGCGCACCAGCCGTCTCCGCAGAGCAGCCGTCCTTCATCAAATACCTGCCGTTTGAAGGCCACATTCCCAGCCGCCGTGTGGTGCTGGCATGGCGCCGCAGCTTCACGCGGTATGAAGCGATTGCCGCGCTGCGCAACGCCATTTACGCGTGTGAGCTGCCTGGCGTGACGCGCCTGTCCTGAGTCTGCAACAAGTTCTTGATGCCAGCCATAGCCTGACGCTGTTGCCCGGCCCATCCTGATTTTGTAAAGTAAACCCTTCAGATTTTTTAGAGGAAAAAACCATGGCCAAAATCGCGAAATCCGCACCGCCCATCAACATCGGCATCAATGAAAAAGACCGCGCCGCGATTGCCAAGGGACTGAGCCGTCTGCTGGCTGACACCTACACGCTGTATCTGACGACCCACAACTTCCACTGGAACGTCACCGGCCCGATGTTCAACACGCTGCATGTGATGTTCATGACGCAGTACACCGAACTCTGGAACGCCGTCGACCCGATCGCCGAACGCATCCGCTCCCTTGGCCACCCGGCACCCGGCTCGTATGCCCAGTTCAGCAAGCTGGCGTCGGTTCCCGATGTGCCGGTCACGCCGCCCAAGGCGCTGGAGATGGTGCGTATCCTGGTGCAGGGCCATGAAGCCGTGGCGCGCACCGCGCGTGAGCTCTTCCCGGTGGCGGACAAGGCGAGCGACGAACCAACGGCAGACCTGCTGACGCAGCGCCTCACTGTGCATGAGCAGACTGCCTGGATGCTGCGCTCGCTATTGGAAGAGTGATCCGGCGCTCCCATAAATCCATTTGTGGGGCGAATTGCTGCGTTGCGCCGGTGCTCGCAATCCTCATGTACCTGGGTACATTCCGGTTGCTGCGCGCCGTGCGCCTTGCACTTCATCCCCAAAAATTGAATTTTTGGGTGCACCGAGGCTATCGGTAATCCAGATTGAAAAATAAATTCGTCCTGTATTTGCAGCTGATCCGCTGGGACCGCCCGGCGGGCTGGTTGCTGCTGCTCTGGCCGGGCCTCTCCGCGCTGTGGGTCGCGTCGCATGGCTTTCCGGGCTGGCACCTGCTGGCCGTGTTCACGCTGGGCACCTTCCTGATGCGCAGCGCCGGTTGCTGCCTGAATGATGTGGCTGACCGTGACTTTGACAGACACGTCAAACGCACAGCACAGCGACCGGTCACCAGCGGCAAGCTCGCGAGCAAAGAGGCGCTGGCCGTCGGCGCGGGGCTGGCGCTGCTGGCGTTTGGCCTGGTGCTCACGACCAACCTCACCACCATTTACTGGTCGTTCGCCGCGTTGGCTGTCACTTTGGTCTATCCGTTTGCCAAGCGGTTTGTCTCCATGCCGCAGGCGGTGCTGGGCATTGCTTTCAGCTTTGGCATCCCGATGGCGTTTGCCGCCGTGCAGTCGCGCGTGCCCATGCTGGCCTGGGTGCTGCTGCTGGGCAACCTGTTCTGGGTGATTGCCTACGACACCGAATACGCCATGGTGGACCGCGATGACGACCTGCTCATCGGCATGAAAACGTCGGCCATCACCCTGGGGCGCTTTGACGTGGCGGCTGTGATGTTTTGTTATGCGGCTTTTCTTGGCATCTGGGTGGTCGCCCTGTGGCCGCGCCACCATCCCTTCCTGTTTTTGATGGGCATTGCGGCGGCTGCTTTGCAGGCGGTGTGGCATTTCACGCTGATCCGCGATCGCAGCCGCGAGGGCTGCTTCAAGGCCTTCCGCCTGAATCACTGGGTCGGTTTTGCGGTGTTTGCGGGCATTGCGCTTTCATCCTTGCCACCCATGCATTGAACAAATGGGAGCGGACGCCAGCCGCCAGTTTCAGGCAGACGTAAAAAAGCCCGCTTGATGCGGGCTTTTCAATTCAGGCGAACCTGGATTATTTCGTCTCGACAGCTGCCTTCTTGGCGGCCTTTGCCTTGCGCTTGCCTTTGTGGGCTGCGCGCTTGGTCTTTGCAACAGCCTTGGCAGCTGGCTTTTCAGCAGGTGCGGCGGCTGGAGCTGCTGCAGGTGCAGCGGTTTGTGCTGCAGCTGGCGTGGAGATCACGGCCAGGGGCATGGCCAGAATTGCGGCGCTGGCGAGGATGGAAAGAATCTTTTTCATGGTTGGCTCCTGGTGTTGGATATTGGATGTTTGCCTTGCGGCTTTCACATAACGCCAGCTGCGGGATTTTGGTTGACCCGGCCGCGCAAGCTTTTTTGTAACCGCCCTTGCCCCCTTACTGCCTCCGGGGCTCTCAGCCAGCGCCGAACTCATCGCCCATTTCGCGCGCCCGCTGCCTGGCGGCATGCATGGCGCGCATGAAAAGCGTTTTCAGCCTGTCCTGCTCCATGGAGGTGATGGCTGCGTGGGTGGTGCCGCCCTTGGACGTGACCCGCGCGCGCAGGATTTCGGGTGGTTCGTCCGATGCTTTTGCCAGCGCCGATGAACCGACAAAGGTGCCGACGGCCAGCTTGTGCGCCTGCTCGCGGGTCAGGCCCATGTCCACGCCCGCCTCGATCATGCCTTCAATGAAATAAAAGACATAGGCTGGACCGGAGCCTGAAATGGCGGTGACGGCATCGAGCTGTTGCTCGTCGTCCAGCCAGACGTAGTCGCCCGTGGTCCTGATGACGGCTTCGACGGCCAGCCGGTCGGCAGCGTTGACGGCCTTGCGGGCAAACAGCGCCGTCATGCCCTTGCCGACCAGCGCCGGCGTATTGGGCATGGAGCGCACCACCACCTCAGTGCCCAGCCAGCGTGCAATGCTGTCCGACCGGATGCCGGCGGCCACGCTCAAATGCAGCGCGGTTTTGGTGTGAAAGCGCGCCATCATGGCGGCCTCCTTGAAGGTCTGCGGCTTGACGGCCCAGACCACCAGGCCCGCGGCGGCGAGCGCCGCACTGGGGTTGGCTTCAACCTGCACGCCAAACTGTTTTTTGAGTTTGGCCGCCTGCTCGTCAAACGGTTCGACCACCTGGATGCTGGCCGCTTTTGTGCCGCGCCTGATCAGCCCGCCGATGATGGCGCTGGCCATGTTGCCGCCGCCGATGAAGGCGATGTTGTCAGGCGCATGGGCTGAAGCTGCAGGAGTAGACGCGGAAGAGGAGGAAGAGGCGGGTGCTGCGGATGTTTTGGGCATGGTGATCACTCCAGGAATTCAAACGCCAGCAGCTGTGTCACCTGCCTTGCGCTGAAATTGTCGTCGCTGATAAAAACAAGGCTGCGGTTGCCGTTGGCCAGGCGCGGGCCCCAGGTCATGCCTTCGGTGTTGTCCAGCCGCTCCAGGCGCTTGCCTGCGCCGGGACCGACGAATGCCGAGAAATTGGCCAGCAGCAGCTTGTTCACCGGCTGGTAGTTTGCGCCCTGCAGCGTGGGCGTGTCCAGCGTGTCACTGCCCTGCCGTGTATCGACCAGGTAGAGGCGCAGTGAGTTGCTGCTGGCGGTGTCGTACCCGGCCATATAGGCGCGCTCCAGCACCAGCATGCGGTGGTCGTCCAGCATCAGGATTTCGCTGATGCCGTTATCTGCATTGCCTGTGGGTGGCTGCGGCGCGCGCGGAATGGCGTCAGGGATGTAGGCGACCTGTCGCAGCAGCTTGCCGCTGGTCAGGTCAATCTGCGTCAGCCGGCAGGGCCCGCCCGGCGACTGCACCGTCGGCACAGGGCCGTCCTGCAGCATGGCCGCTTCCATGGACAGCCAGGCTGTTTTGCCGTCAGGAGTCAGGCTCATGCCTTCAAAAGCAAGGTTGCTGCGCGGCCCTCGGGTCAGGCCAAAGTCGAACATCAGGGGCAGCGCAAACTGGCGCAGCAAGGTGCCGTCAAGCCGCGATTCGCTGAAGGAGGGCGCGACGCCGGCCATCGCATTGCCCTCACTGCTCCAGAACAGCGTTTTGCTGGAGGCGCGCCAGCGAATCGATTCCGGGTCCAGCAGCTTGTAGCCGGTGATGGAGGACGGGTAGGGTGACCCATCGCCCCGGCGCAGCAGCGTCATGCCGGTGATCTCGGGCTGGCCTATCGTGTTCGCATCGAGCGGAATGCGCGCCGTGTAAAACCGTGCCGGGTTGCGGGCAGAGCCGTCATCGGTCAGTAAAAAGTAGTTGCCGCTGGCTGGGTCATAGTCAATGCCGGACAGCCCGCCCACGGTCGTGCCCTGGTATTGCAGGCGGTTGGGGATGCGGGCTTCGCCGATCAGCCTGAGCCGGGTTTCTGGCGCTGCTTCCGGCTTTGCAGCGATGGGGGGGGTGGGGGCGCAGGCCGGCAGGCCAAGCGCGACCAGGGCCGAAGCCCCTATCAGTTGCCGCCGTGTGAGGCCGGTGCGGGTGTGGTCGAGGGGTCTCATGATGCTTTCAACGATAAGCCGTCAATGTTAGCTGGGGAAAGTGACCACACGCGTCTTCATCATCTTGCGCTAACCTCGGCTTCAACGACTCTTGCAAGACCCGATGGACTATCTATTAGCACTTGACCAGGGCACGACCAGTTCGCGCGCCATTTTGTTTGACCATGCGGGCAGCGTTGTGGCGCTGGCGCAGAAAGAATTTCGCCAGATATTCCCCGAACCCGGGCAGGTCGAGCATGACGGGCTGGAGATCTGGTCCAGCCAGCTGGCTGTGGCGCGTGAATGCCTGCAAAAGCTGCCCGCAGGCGGAAAGGTCGCCGCCCTGGGCATCACCAACCAGCGCGAAACGACCCTGCTGTGGGACCGCAAGACCGGCCAGCCGGTCGCCAATGCCATCGTCTGGCAGGACAGGCGCACGGCAGCGAGATGCGACGAACTGCGCAAGGTCGGTCACGCTCCGCTGATCCAGAAAAAGACCGGGCTGGTGATCGATGCCTACTTTTCAGGCACCAAGATTGAATGGCTGCTGGACAAGGTGCCCGGCGTCAGGGGGCGCGCGGAGAAGGGCGAGATCGCTTTCGGCACCATGGACAGCTGGCTGGTCTGGAACCTGACCGGCGGCAAGGTGCACGTTACCGATGTCAGCAATGCCTCGCGCACCCTGCTGTTCAACCTGCACACGCTAGCCTGGGATGACGAGTTGCTCGGGCTCTTCAACATCCCCCGCTCCGTGCTGCCTGAAGTGGTGGCCAGCAGCGGCGTGATGGCCGAAACGGCGGCCGACGTGTTGGGCATGCCCATCAAAATTGCCGGCATGGCGGGCGACCAGCAGGCCGCCACCTTTGGTCAGGTCTGCTTTGCGCCCGGCATGGCCAAAAACACCTATGGCACCGGGTGCTTCATGCTGATGAACACTGGGAGGCGGGCAGTGCGATCGAAGAACCGCTTGCTGACGACGGTGGGCTGGTCTTCAACAGCTGCCGAGGGCGCAGCCTATTGCCTTGAGGGCAGCGTCTTCATGGCCGGTGCCACCATCCAGTGGCTGCGCGACGGGCTGCAAGTCATCAAGTCGGCCGACGAGGTGCAGTCTCTGGCCGAAAGCGTGCCGGACACAGGTGACGTTTATCTGGTGCCCGCTTTTGCCGGCCTGGGCACGCCGCACTGGGACCCGTATGCACGTGGCGCTCTGCTGGGCATGACGCGCGGCACCGCGCGTGCCCATATCGCCCGCGCCGCCTTGGAGGCCATTGCCCTGCAAAGCGCGGATGTGTTTGCCGCCATGAGCCGCGATGCCGGGCTGGCGCTGAAAGAATTGCGCGTGGACGGCGGCGCCAGCCGCAACGATTTGCTCATGCAGATGCAGGCCGACTTTTCAGGCGTGCCCGTCGTGCGGCCCAAGGTGACGGAAACTACGGCGCTGGGCGCCGCCTACCTGGCGGGTCTGGCTGTGGGTTTCTGGAGCGGTGCTGACGAAATCATGGCTCAGTGGCAGGTTGACCGGCGCTTTGAACCGCAAATGGACGCCAGCGCGCGTGCGGCCAAGCTGGCGCGCTGGCACAAGGCGGTGGAACGTTCGAAATTGTGGGCCGAGTCGTGACCAGGGTGCAGTCAAATGCTATTAAAAACATAGCTTGTCACGCCCGTTTTTATTGGTCTGGAGGCCGATTTGATGCCCGAAAAAGGCCTTTTTTGTCCTGTTTCCGGCCTTTTTCTGGCCAGCGAGCCGGTCAGGAGCCCGCAACAGGTTCAATGTTGAGTTGCAGGTTAACATTTGAGTTTCTGGCGCTGGGCACAGCTGCGGCGATTAAACAATGACCACGAACCGCAGCCAGCTCATCGAGCAACTCGCCCGGCCCGTCAAATATGACGTGGCCGTCATCGGCGGGGGCGCGACCGGGCTGGGTGTGGCCCTGGACGCGGCGGCGCGGGGTTTTTCGGTCGTGCTGGTCGAGTCGCACGACTTTGCCAAGGGGACGTCGTCGCGTGCGACCAAGCTGGTTCACGGTGGCGTGCGTTACCTGGCGCAGGGCAATATCTCGCTGGTGCGCGAGGCGCTGCATGAGCGCACCACCCTGCTGGCCAATGCGCCGCACCTGGCGCAACCCCTGCCTTTTGTGATGCCGGCCTACAGGTTCTGGGAAGCGCCGTTTTACGGCGTGGGCCTCAAGATCTATGACGCGCTGGCCGGCAAGGCCGGGCTGGCGCCGACCGAATTTTTAAACCGCGCTGAAACCCTGGCCCTGTTGCCCAATTCACGCCGCGAAGGCCCGGCCGGGCGGCTGAACGGCGGCGTGAAATACTGGGACGGCCAGTTTGACGATGCCCGGCTGGCGCTGGCGCTGGCCCGTACTGCGGCAGAGCAGGGCGCGCTGGTCATCAATTACTGTGCTGCCACGACCTTGCGTCATGAGGAGGGCAAGGTCACCGGCTTTGAGGTGAAAGACCACGAGACGAGGCATTGCTACGAAGTGAAGGCTGACTGTGTGGTGAATGCCACCGGCGTCTGGGTAGACCAGTTCCGCATGGAGGACGGCAAGGCGATTGGCCGCGAGGTCAAGGAAATGGTTGCGCCCAGCCAGGGTGTGCACATCGTGGTCGACCGTTCCTTTTTGCCCGGCGACCACGCCATGCTGATCCCCAAAACGGCTGACGGGCGGGTCTTGTTTGCCGTGCCCTGGCTTGGCAAAACCATTCTGGGCACGACAGACACGCCGCGCCATGACCTGGCGCGAGAGCCACTGGCTTTCCGGGAAGAGGTTAATTTCATATTGGGCGAATCAGCCCGTTACCTGACGCGCGCGCCGGGGCTGGCGGATATAAAAAGTATCTGGGTCGGCTTGCGACCCTTGGTCAAACCGCCTGATGAAGATGGTGAAAGCACCCAGGCCCTGTCGCGTGAACACACGGTATTGGCGAGCAAAAGCGGGCTGGTCACGGTGACTGGCGGCAAATGGACCACCTACCGCGCCATGGCCGAGGATGTGCTGGACAAATGTTTTGAGGTGGGCCTGCTTGAAAAGCGGCCCAAAGGAGTAACTGCTCACTTAAAGCTGCTGGGTGCCCAGCCCATGCCTCAAAAAATCAGCGATGCACCCGGCATACATACATATGGAAGCGAGGCGCCGGCCGTGCTGGCGCTGCCTGGTGCCGGGCGCCAATTGGGCGGAGGGCTGACCGAAGCAATGGTCAGGTTTGCCGCGCGCCATGAATATGCCCGGACGGTGGAAGATGTGCTGGCCAGACGATCGCGCCTGCTCTTCCTGGATGCAGCGCTTGCCAGATCCATGGCGGCTGAGGTTGCCCGGTTGTTGCAGGAAGAAACCGGACTTGACCCGCAGACCGGGGCTTTTCTGGCGCTGTGCAACCAATATCTGCACGTGCCCTCCTGAAGGAGCCATCCTTTTCAGGGCCGGATGTAAAAATGTGGGCTAATTTCCACGTCTTTTGCATTCAAGGGTGTTGACAGGCGCTAAACCTTCACACATAATCGTGGGCTTCGCTTCAAAAAAGCGAAGAATTCTGCCCTCATGGAAACGCTGCAAGTGGTTTGCGGCGCGGACAACGGGCC
>JAZKCB010000179.1:0-2482 GCA_040388335.1 Pseudomonadota bacterium
CTCAGGAAATCCCGCATCGCAAACAGCGTTTCTTCCGGCGCCTCGGTCATCTGGTGGTGGCCGACCGGCAGGCTGGCGACCCGCACGGTTTTCCCGTTGGCCCGGGCCTTGTTTATCAGCGGCTGCGCGGCTTTGGCCTGCGTCATCTGGTCCTGCGCACCCAGCAGGAATAGCACGGGGCAGGTGATCTGCGCGACGGCGTTGTCGCCGTTGGCATCACTTTCGCCGTCCTGGGTGCGGGCTACACCGCACCAAGGACAGCGTCAGGCGGCTTTTTTCGCCCAAGCGCTGCACCAGCCTTTGGCGGCAACCTGCTTGCCGGCGAACAGGGGGCAAACTGCGGCCGCGTCGGTCGCCTTGCCCTGGTACAGCGCGCAGTTGGCGCAGTTCTGGCCGGCGGCGTACTTGGGGTATTTCTTGGTGTCGGTCTTGCTGCCGTCGGCCTTGTAGCCCAAGGCGACGGCATTGGCGTCGGTGTCCTTGACCATGGGCGCTGCCGCCGTCTGGGACAGCGCCAGACTGCTGGCAGCCAGCGCTCCGCTGGCGGTGAGGGCGTGAATGACAAAGGTGCGGCGTGTGGTGGGTGTCATGGCAATCGTGGAGGTAGTTGTGTTGTTGTGCGTGATGGCACTGCTACTCTACCGGCCGGTCACGATGGGGACTTGATGGTAATCAACAGATGAACGCATTCCGTGCATTTCCCGGTGCCGCGCCGCGCCCTTCATGTCACGGGGTTCTCAGGAAATCCCTCATTGCAAACAACGTTTCTTCCGGCGCCTCGGTCATCTGGTGGTGACCGACCGGCAGGCTGGCGACCTGCACGGTTTTGCCGCTGGCCCGGGCCTTGTCAATCAGGGGCTGCGCGGCTTTGGCCTGTGTCATCTGGTCCTGCGCACCCAGCAGGAACAGCACAGGGCAGGTGATCTGCGTGATGGCGTTGTCGCCATTGGTATAACTGTCGCAGGCCTTGAAGCCGCGGTGAAAGACATTGACTTTGGTGTTGCTCGCCAGCACGCGCCGGCCCAGCGCCATGCTGGCGCCGTAAACCCAGGTGCCCGGGCCCAGCGCCGATGGCGGTGCGGCCAGGGTGCTGCGCGAAAACACATTGATCATGGTCAGCGCCTTTATCGGCTCGTTCAGGGCGGCGTCCAGCAGGGCCGGGGAAACCTTCATCGGGTAGGCAATGCCGACCAGCACGAGGTGGCTCACGCGCTCTTTCAGCCGGGACGCCGCCTCCAGCGCAATCAGCGAACCCCAGCTGTGGCCGACCAGGGCGGCGCGCTGCACGCCGGCCGCGTCGAGGAGGGCGGCTACAAAACCGGCGGCCTCTTCGACCGTCGAGGGCGCCTCGCCCGCGCTTTTGCAGTGGCCCGGCAGGTCCACCGCGAGCACGTTCCAGCCGTGGTGGGCCAGGTAGCGGCTTTGCAAAATCCAGACGCTGTGGTCGTTGAGCACGCCGTGGATGAAAACCACGGTGGGTTTGGCCGCATCGAAGGGTTTGCCGCCGGTGTAGCAATAGATGGCGTGGCCGTTGACGTTGAGGATCATGCTGCTTTCTCCGCCGCCTTCAGTGCGCGCTTCAAGTCATCGATCAGATCATCCGGATCCTCCAGGCCGATGGACAGGCGGATGGTGCCCTGCGTGATGCCGGCGCCTGCCAGCGCTTCGTCGGTCATGCGGAAATGCGTGGTGCTGGCCGGGTGAATCACCAGGCTGCGGCAGTCGCCGACGTTGGCCAGGTGGCTGAACACCTTGAGGGTTTCGATGAAGGCCTTGCCCTGTTCGCGGTTGCCCTTGATGTCGAAGCTGAACACCGAGCCGGCGCCGCGCGGCAGCAGCCTTTTGGCCAGCGCATGGCTGGGGTGGCTCTCCAGCATCGGGTGGCCGACACGTGCCACCAGCGGGTGGCTGGCCAGGAAGGCCACGACCTTTTCGGTGTTGCTCATGTGCCGCGCCATGCGCAGCGGCAGGGTTTCGATGCCCTGCAGGATCAGCCAGGCGGTGTGCGGGCTCATGCAGGCGCCGAAGTCACGCAGGCCTTCGCGACGCGCGCGCAGCAAAAACGCGCCGACGGTGCTTTCCTCGCTGAACACCATGTTGTGAAAGCCGTCGTAAGCCTCGGTCAGCTCGGCGAATTTGCCGGACTTTTCCCAGTCGAAGCTGCCGCCATCCACCACGATGCCGCCAATCACCGTGCCGTGGCCGCTCAGGAACTTGGTGGCCGAGTGGTAGACCAGATCGGCGCCGTGGTCGAACGGCTTGATCAGCCAGGGCGAGGTCAGGGTGGAGTCCACCAGCAGCGGCACACCGGCCTCGTGCGCGATGGCGGAGACGGTGGGCATGTCCAGCACGTCCAGGCCCGGGTTGCCCACGGTTTCGCCAAAAAAGAGTTTTGTGTTGGGCCGCACGGCGGCGCGCCAGCCGTCGATGTCACCGGGTTTGACGAAGGTGGTCTCGATGCCGAAACGCCGCATCGTGTAGT
>JAZKCB010000180.1:0-15151 GCA_040388335.1 Pseudomonadota bacterium
ACCTGAGTTTCCTGAGCTGGGACATTATTTCCAAGTTCGTCATCAAGGGCTTTATCTTCAGCATTGAACTGACGGTGGTGGCCACCATAGGCGGCATCATCTTCGGTACGATCCTGGCGCTGATGCGCCTGTCGGGCAAGAAAATCCTGACGATTCCTGCGACGTTCTACGTCAACGGCATGCGCTCTGTGCCGCTGGTGATGGTGATCCTGTGGTTCTTCCTGCTGGTGCCTGCAGGTTTTTACGCCATCATCCCGGGCGGCAGCAATTACCGCGCAGAGATCTCGGCCATCATCACGTTCGTCGCGTTTGAGGCCGCCTATTTCAGCGAAATCATGCGCGCCGGCATCCAGTCCATCTCGCGCGGCCAGGTCAATGCGGGCCGTGCGCTGGGCATGACTTACGCGCAGAACATGAAGCTGATCATTCTGCCGCAGGCCTTCCGCAACATGGTGCCCATCCTGCTCACGCAGACCATCATCCTGTTCCAGGATACCTCGCTGGTTTACGCCATCGGCGCCTATGACCTGCTCAAGGGCTTCAGCACCGCCGGCAAGATCTACGGTCGCCCTGAAGAGGCCTACCTGCTGGCCGCCGTCGTTTATTTTGTGATGTGTTTCAGCCTGTCCTTCATGGTCAAGCGCCTGCAGACCAAAATCGCGATCATCCGCTGAGCCAGTCTGCTCAGCCAAAAAACAAAACGACTCAACGTCAAAATTACTGGAGTTAGAAGATGGCCATGATTGAAATGAAAAATGTGTCCAAGTGGTATGGGCCGGTGCAGGTGTTGAATGAT
Source organism: Pseudomonadota bacterium (assembly GCA_040388335.1). Taxonomy (GTDB): domain Bacteria; phylum Pseudomonadota; class Gammaproteobacteria; order Burkholderiales; family Burkholderiaceae_C; genus Polaromonas. The sequence continues at coordinate 797 of JAZKCB010000180.1, forward strand.
TGCTCCACCAGCATTGAAAAAGGTGAAGTGGTTGTCGTGTGCGGCCCGTCGGGCTCAGGCAAATCCACGCTGATCAAAACCATCAACGCGCTGGAGCCTTTCCAGAAAGGCGAGATTTTTGTGGATGGCCAGGCTGTGCACGACCCAAAGACGGATTTGCCCAAGTTGCGCAGCCGTGTCGGCATGGTGTTCCAGAACTTTGAACTCTTTCCACACCTGAGCGTGACAGAAAACCTGACCCTGGCGCAGATGAAGGTGCTGAACCGCAACGCGACCGATGCCAAGGCTCACGGCCTGAAGTACCTAGACCGCGTGGGACTGATGCTGCATAAGGACAAGTTCCCTGGTCAGCTTTCGGGCGGCCAGCAGCAGCGTGTGGCGATTGCCCGTGCGCTCAGCATGGACCCGATTGCCATGCTGTTTGACGAGCCGACTTCTGCGCTTGACCCTGAAATGGTGGGCGAGGTGCTGGACACCATGATGGGCCTGGCCCTCGACGGCATGACCATGATGTGTGTGACGCACGAAATGGGTTTTGCCAAGAAGGTCGGCAGCCGCGTGATCTTCATGGACGTCGGCGGCAAGATGCTGGAGGACTGCTCCAAGGACGAATTCTTCAGCCACCCGGAAAACCGCCAGCCACGCACCAAGGACTTCCTGAACAAGATCCTCGCGCATTGAGTTGCCGCTGCGCTGCGATGGCGCATAAAAAAAGCCCCGCAGTGCGGGGCTTTTTGTTTCGTGGATATTTGGATTCGATGGCTTTTATTTCTTGCGCGCGGCAATCGACTTTTCAGCCGTGGTGACCAGGCCGGCGCCGATCTGGTTTTTCCACTTGTCATACACAGGCCGGGTAGCCTTGACGAACTCTGCGCGTTCATCTGGCGTCAGCTGGGTGATGGTGGTACCCAGGGCTGCGATGTCCTTGAGCAGGGGCTTGTCGGTTTCAACCAGGCCTTTGCGGGCGATGGTGATTTCCTGCTTGCCTGCATCGATGGCTGCCTGCCTGACGATGGCGCGGTCGGCTTCGGTCCATGAGGCCCAGACTTCCTTGTTCACGACAAAGATCAGCGGGTCATTGACGTAGCCCCACATCGTGATGTGTTTCTGCGCCGAATTGTGCAGCTTGGCGGCGGTGTAGATTGACAGGGGGTTCTCCTGGCCATCGACTGCGCCGGTTGCCAGTGCAGGCTGCGCATCGGCAAAACTCATTTGTGTCGGGTTGGCGCCCAAAGCCGTGAAGGTGTCAAGGAAGAGCGGTGAACCCACCACGCGAATCTTCAGACCCTTCATGTCGGCAGGTTTTTTGATGGCCAGCTTGGAGTTGCTGATTTCGCGGTAGCCGTTTTCCCCCCAGGCGAGCGGCACGACGCCGGCCTTGTCGATGACCTTGAAGATCTCCTTGCCCACGTCGCCCTGCGTCAGCGCGTCAGCTGCGGCAAAGTCAGGCATCAGGAAGGGAAGCGAGAACACATTGAGTTCCTTGACCTGCGGAGACCAGTTGATGGTCGAACCCACGGCCATGTCGATCACGCCCTGGCGGATGGCGCTGAACTCGCGCGTCTGGTCGCCCTGAATCAGCGAGACACCTGGGTAGAGCTTGATATTGATGCGGCCCTGTGTGCGTTCGCGCACGAGGTTGGCCCAGATTTCGCCGCCCTTGCCCCAGGGGAATGCCGGGCCGACGACCAGCGACATCTTGTATTCGGATTTGTAGGTCTGCGCAGGCGCGGCGGCGGTGAACGCCAGCGAGGCGCAAGCCAGCGCAAGGCCGAGGACTGTTTTGAATTTCATGGGGTGAGTCTCCTTGGTAAAAAGCGGTAAGTTTTTTTAATAGCCGAGTTTGCGTGGCAACCACAAAGCCAGTTGCGGGAAAGCAATGACGGCAACCAGCACGAGGAACATGGCCAGCATCATCCACACCACCCAGCGCACGGTTTCTTCCATGCGCACATTGGCGATGCGGCAGGACACCATGAGGTTGACAGCCAGCGGCGGCGTGAACTGGCCAATGGCCACCTTGAGCGTGAGGATGACACCGAACCAGACCAGATCCCAGTTGTAGTGCTGGGCGATCGGCAGCAGCAGCGGCACAAAAATCAGGAAGATGGAAATGCCGTCGAGGAACATGCCCACGGTAACCAGCATCAATATCAGCAGCGCCATGATGCCGTATTCGCCCAGGCCCGAAGTGGTGATGGCGTTGGTGAGCGGGTCAATCACGCCCAGCGTGCTGAGCGAGTAGGCAAAGATACCGGCCAGCGACACCACCAGCAGAATCACAGCCGACAGTTCGCCCGACTCGCGCAGGATTTCAAACAGGTCACGGAATTTGATGGTGCGGTGAATCACCATGCCGACAAACAAACCGTAGAAGACCGCCACGACGGCGGCTTCGGTGGGTGTGAACCAGCCCGCACGCATGCCGCCCAGAATCAGCACAGGCGCTGCCAGTCCCCAGATCGCATCGCGAAAGCTGGCCCAGAACGGCGGCTTGGGCATATTGGCTTCGAGTGCGCCCATCCTGTATTTGCGCGACAGCCAGACCGACGGCACGATGAGTGCCAGCCCCGCAAGGATGCCGGGGACCATGCCGGCTGCAAACAGTGCGGGCACCGATGCGTTGGGCACCAGTACCGAGTAAACGATGAAGGCAATGGATGGCGGAATCAGGATGTCGGTCGACGCTGCCGCGCCGACCACACTGGCCGAGAACGAAGGCGGATAACCGGCACGCGACATCGCGCTGATCATTACCGCACCGACGGCTGCGGCGCAGGCGGGGCCTGACCCGGAAATGCCGCCCAGAAACATGGCAACGGCAATCGCCACCAGTGGCAGCATGCCGGGGCCGCGTCCCACAATCGCCACCGCAAAATTCACCAGCCGCAACGCGACACCCGAGCGGTCAAAGATGGAGCCCACCAGCACAAACATCGGGATCGCCAGCAGCGGGTACTTGCCCAGCCCGGCGTAAAAATTTTGAGGTACCGCCATCAGGCCGAACAGCTGCGCATCCGAATTGGCCAGTGCAATTGCAGCAGCACCCGCGAGACCCAGGGCCGCACCAATCGGCACGCCGACCAGCATCAGCGCGATGAAAGCAATAAAAAGAAGCGTCGGAATCATTCGCGGCGCCCCCGGCGGATGAAGAGGCCGACGGCGCGCAGCGCCATGCCCAGCGAAAGAATCGGTAGCCAGATCGAGTACCACCATTGCGGAATGCCTATGCCGGGCGAGGTTTCGTTGAAGCGATAGTCGTCCCACACCAGACGCACGCTCAGCACGGCAATCAGGCCGAACAGGATGGCGACCATCACGGCACCCAGTTGCGCAAGCCTCTTGCGCCTGGCCATGGAGCCGCCTTCAGAAAAATACTCGATGCGTATGTGGCGGTCACGCGCGATGGCAGCAGAGCTGCCCACCAGTGCCAGCACGATCATGAGGAAGACCGAGAACTCTTCCGTCCAGGCAAATGACTGGCTGGTGAAGTAGCGCACCAGCACATTGGCAAAGGTGAAAAGCGCCAGTGCGCCCATCACGATGACGGTGAGCCAGTCTTCAATCTTGAGGGAAACCTTGACGGGTTCGTCGACCGCATCAAGCGGCGGCATGGCTTCTGGCGCGTGGCCAGCTTCGGGAGGCAGAGGCATGAAAAATTCTTGTAGTGGGGAGCATTCGGCGATGGTGACGCCTGGGCAGCCTTGTTATGGCCAGCCGTGCATGTTAACGGCGGCCAGTCATCGCCACATCGGGATTTTCCTTAGGGGCACGCCTTGGGCCTGCCCTGTGTCACGCCTGCAGCAGTGCCTTTGCCGCGCCTTCAACACAATCCGCCAGGCCCTGTGTCTGCACGCTGGATTGCGCCATCAGGGCTTTGTAGCCAGCCAGCACCGCCCCGCCCAGAATGATGTGTTGCGCGCCCACGTGCTTGGCACTGGCGATGCCTTCCAGCACAGCAGGCATCGCGCCCATGGGATCAGAAAACACTTCAAGGCCGGTCGCGCGAATAACGTGAGTGCCGCAATAAAGGCTGCTTGCGCCCCAGTCTGCAAAGCGTTTGTTGAGTATGGTCTTCCACCCCGCGCCCGAAGTAACGACGGCGTAAGGCTGACCATTGCTTTCAGCATGACGCATGCAGGCTTTCGCCAGGCCGGTCACTGGCACAGGTGTCATGGCCCGCAAGGCCTCCAGGCCCGGGTCGCCGAAACAGGCCAGCAGGACGCTGTCAAATGCAAGGTCTTCGCGGATGGCCTGTGCCAGTGCAGAGGCAGCCGCCTCGGCGCCGGTTGCAAACGCCTGCGCCGTTGCAATGACCGGGCCGCCGAAGGTGGTGGTCCTTTCTATAAGCTCGACATCCTGCGGCAGGTACAAACGCAGCTGCGCTGCAACGTGCGTGGTCATCGCCGCCGTGGTGTTGGGGTTGATGACGAGGACGCGCACGATGCTGCCGGTGTAATAGTTTTATTCGCCAGCCGGGTCCGCATGCCCGCTGGCCTGCCAGGCGTTTTGCAGCACGGTCTCCGCATCCACAGGGTGAGCGGGCTTGCGATGTTGCAGCCGTGTCTCAATCAGCGAAAGGTGGGCGTACATGGCGTTAAGCACGCCGCTGACATCGTTGTGCTCCAGCTGCTTCAGGATGGCGCTGTGCTCTTCACATCCACAGTGCGAGGACGTGCTCTCTTCAAACAGCGCCACCAGCATCGATGTTCGGCTGACCAGTTCACGCAATTCGTGCACTACGGCATCACTGCCGGTAGCCTCCGCCAGCAGAAGATGGAACTCCCCCGACAGTCGGATGCTTGCAGCCCGGTCACCCTGGTCTGATGCGGCCTGCTCCGCTGCAAGATGTGCGCGCAGATTTTGAAGTTGCTGCATGGACAGCCGGCCTGTGAGCCGCGCGACGATGCCGCCTTCCACCACGCGCCGTGCTTCATAAATGTCACGTGCCTGCTCCAGCGACGGCGCCTTCACGAAGGCACCCTTGTTGGGCACCAGCTCCAGCAGGCGCTCGTGGCCCAGCTTGTGCAACGCCTTGCGCACGCGCTCGCGGCTCACGCCGAAGATGGCCGCAATACGGGTTTCGATCAGCTGCGTCCCGGCAGGCAGCGCGCCGGTCAGCAACGCCCGACTCAATGTGGCGTAGACCGCATCGTCTTTTTTCTTCATGTGTTGGACTTTAGCCGCTAGCCATTGCTCGAGGAAATCCAGTGTTGCGCAATCGCCTTGCGGGTGGCGACCCACGCTGACTGGCGCTGCGTGATGTGCGCAAGAATCTGCTCCAGCGCACCCATGCGGCCCGGCCGGGCAATCATGCGCAGGTGCAATCCGATGGAGAGCATGCGCGGCATGGTGTCGCCCTCCCGCTCCAGCCAGTCATAGGCATCACAGACATACTGGCTGAACTCGCGCCCGGTGCTGAAGCGGTCGCTGTGCTGGAAGTGCATGTCGTTGGTGTCGAATGCGTAGGGCAAGACCAGATGCTGCTGGCCCGAAACCTTCACAAAATAGGGCGTGTCGTCGTTGTAGGCATCGCTGTCGTAGAGGAAGCCGTTTTCGACCAGTAGCCGGCGTGTGTTGGGGCTGGGGCTGGAGCGTGTATGCCAGCCCGCTGGCCGCATGCCGGTCGCGTCTTCAATCGCCTTGACCGCTGCAAGAATGTTGTCGCGCTCGGTCTGCTCGTCCATCTTCAGGTGTTTTTCCCAACGATAGCCGTGGGCAGACACTTCATGGCCGCGCTGCACCGCATCCTGTGCGAGCCAGGGCGAGCGCTCAACCGCACGGCCGCAGGCGCTCAGTGTGAAAGGCACACCGAAGCGGTCGAACAGTTCCGCAACCCGCCAGTAACCCACGCGCGTACCGTATTCAAAGTGCGAGTCGATACAGGCGTCGGCGACCGTCTGCGGATCGGTGACTTCATAGACGGCCTCGTTCTGGCTGTCGCCCTCCGACATCGAGAGCTCGGCGCCTTCCTCAAAGTTGACGACGAACGACACCGCCACGCGCGCACCTGACGGCCAGCGTATGCCAGGCAGTTGCTGGCCGTAGCCCTTGAGGTCGCGCGGGGTGGATGTCTGCATCTATTCAGCCTTGATGTTGCGTTCTTTGGCGACCTTGCTCCAGCGCGCGAAGTCGGCGTTCAGCAGGTCGTTGGTTTCCTTGAGCGTCGGGTTGGCCACCACGCCACCCATGCTTTCGATTTTCGTGCGCACGTCCGGCATCGCCGCGATGCGGCGCAGGTCGTCGTTGAGTTTGGCAAGGATGGGGGCCGGTGTGCCTGCCGGCGCCATCAGCATGTACCAGGCGGTGAAGTCATAACCCGGCAGGCCGGACTCGGTAACCGTCGGCACGTCTGGCAGCAACGGCGAGCGTTTCGGGCCGGTCACGGCCAGCGCCTTCAGCTTGCCGCCCTGCACCAGTGGCAGTGACGACAGGATGATGTCTACCGACATGTCGACGCGGCCGCCCATGACGTCCTGCAGCGCGGGCGCTGCGCCCTTGTAAGGCACGTGCAGCATGTCCACACCCGACATCGATTCCATCAGGGCAGCGCCTACGTGGCTGGTGGTGCCGGCGCCTGAACTGGCGAACTTCACGGCTCCCGGGTGGGCCTTGGCATTGGCCATGAAGTCCTTGAAAGTCTTGCCCTCAGCCGAAGGGCCTGTCACCACGATGCTGGGCACGTTGGCGATCACGCCTATGGGCGTGAAGTCCTTGCGGGTGTCATAAGGCAATTTGGCAAAGATGAAAGGGTTGATGGCGTGGCCAATCGTCACCATCAGCAGGGTGTAGCCATCGGCGAGTGACTTGGCGACCACGTCGCTGCCAATGATGCCGCTGGCGCCGGCGCGGTTGTCAATCACCACGGCCTGTTTGCCGGCCCAGAGTTCGCCATATTTCTGGCCGATCAGGCGCGCAAAGATATCTGCAGCGCCGCCGGGCGGGAAGGGTACGACGATCTTGACAGGCCTGTCAGGGTAGGTTGCGGCGGTTTGTGCGTGGGCGGCAGTTGAAGACATGGTGAAAGCCAGCGCGGCAAGCGGGAGGCACAGCAAGCGGTGTAGTTGAAAAGTTCTCATCGATGCACCTTTTTGGACTCAAGCACCGGTAGCCCCGGCTGGCATGATACTTTTTTGTGCACATTTAGACAAATATTGTGCACAATTAAGGTTGAATGCAAATTCGATGCCTGCTTGCGTTTTTGGGCTGCATGCGCCCCGTTTCATTAAATGCATGTCCGCAGGCAATAGACGCATGGCGGTAATCCAGGTCCTTGCCTGCTCGATGCGACAATTTGCACATGACATCAGCGACCTTCCAAAGCCTCACCACCCTCACCATTACCCGCCCCGACGACTGGCATCTGCATGTACGCGACGGTGATGCCCTGAACACCGTAGTGCCGCACGTTGCTTCGCAGTTCGGTCGCGCACTCATCATGCCCAACTTGCGCCCGCCCGTGACCACGGCGGCCATGGCCATCGCCTATCGTGAACGCATACAGGCTGCGGTACCGAAAGGCCTGAAATTCGAGCCGCTGATGTCGCTCTACCTGACCGACAACCTCCCGTCCGATGAGATCAAGCGCGCCAAAGACGCCGGCGTCGTCGCGCTCAAGCTTTATCCTGCGGGCGCCACCACCAACAGCGATGCCGGCGTGACCGACATGCGCAAGACCTACAAAACGCTGGAGGCCATGCAGAAAGAAGGCTTGCTGCTGCTGGTCCACGGTGAAGTCACCAGCTCCGACATCGACCTGTTTGACCGCGAAGCCGTCTTCATCGACACGCAACTGATCCCGCTGCGCAAGGACTTCCCCGAACTCAAAATTGTTTTTGAGCACATCACCACCAGAGAAGCGGCCCTGTATGTGCGTGAGGCCGACCGCTTCACGGGCGCCACCATCACGGCGCACCACCTGCTCTACAACCGCAACGCCATCTTCACCGGTGGCATCAGGCCGCACTACTACTGCCTGCCGGTACTCAAGCGCGAAACACACCGCGTGGCACTGGTTGAGGCTGCGACCAGCGGCAGCAACAAGTTCTTTCTGGGCACAGACAGCGCGCCACATCCTGCACACTTGAAGGAACATGCCACAGGCTGCGCCGGCTGCTACACCTCCCACGCGGCGATGGAGCTGTATGCCGAAGCCTTCGAGGCGGCAGGTGCACTCGACAAGCTCGAAGCCTTTGCCAGCTTCAACGGACCGGCCTTCTACGGCCTGCCACGCAACGAAGGCACCATCACCCTGAAGAAAGAAAGCTGGACGCCGCCTGAGAGTTATCCGTTTGGCGGCGCGGAGCTGAAGCCGCTGCGTTCGGGTGAGGCGCTAGCCTGGCGCGTGGTTTGAAGCTGCAGTCCGGCATGTCTTCGCCGGACGGCGCCCTTGAAGCGATTGACTGGTCCCGTCCCTGGTTACAGTCATTTCCAAGACCGACGACCCGCGGATCCATCAGGGACGTGCTCGATGGTTGCGGGCAAGCGCCCATCCGTTTTGTCGGGCAGTCCGTGCTTCCACCCGGCACGGCCTACGAACAGTTCATCTTCGAAACAGGCACAGTCCCCACACGCGACAACCTCCACGATTTTTTCAATGGCTTGTGCTGGATCACTTTTCCGCAGACCAAAAAGAAACTCAACGAACTGCAGGCTGCTGAAATTGTAAAAGCCGGCGTGCAAAACGTTCGCGGACCAGTGCGTGACGCGCTGACTCTGTTTGACGAGAACGCCGCTTTTCTAATGGCACCGCAGGTGATCTGGGACGCGCTGGAGGCGCGTAACTGGAAGTGTTTGTTTGTGGAACTGAGGCCACTCTGGCAGGAGTCACAGCTGGTGCTCTTCGGACACGCGCTGCTTGAAAAGCTCGTCAACCCCAGAAAACCGATCACGGCGCATGTTTATCAGATGCAGGTGGCAGACAGTTCCATCCCTGAACTCGACGCGGACGTAGCCGCCAGCCTCAGCGCAGAAAGGCTCGCTGCCAAGCCTTTCCTGCCGCTGCCGGTGCTGGGCATACCCGGCTGGTGGGCTGAAAACGAGAACTTTTCCTTTTATGATGACTCTTTCGTATTCAGGCCGCGCACCCAGAACAACGAGTAAAAATGTTGTGCGGCAGTTGTCGCCAGCCGCTTGATTTGATTGCCTCGTCCCCCATTTAAGCGGTGACGCAGCTTTCGAGGGTCCTGGCTGGCGTCATTGAGTCCGAGATCAGTCCAAGAGTTTCCCCACGGAGAATCCATGAAACGCATTATTTTGTTTGTAATGACCAACCTCGCCGTTGTGGTGGTGCTGGGCATCGTCGCCAGCCTGCTGGGCGTGAACCGCTACCTCACGCCGCAGGGCCTGAACCTCGGCATGCTGCTGGGTTTTGCCGCCGTGATCGGTTTTGGCGGCGCCATCATCTCGCTGCTGATCAGCAAACCCGTCGCCAAGTGGAGCTCGGGTGTGCGCGTGATCAACGAACCGCAAAACGCCGACGAAGCCTGGATCGTGGAAACCGTGCGCAAGCTGGCCACCACCGCCAACATCGGCATGCCCGAAGTCGGCATCTTTGAGGGCGAGCCCAACGCATTTGCCACCGGCGCATTCAAGAACTCTGCGCTGGTCGCCGTGTCGACCGGCTTGCTGCAAGGCATGACGCGTGACGAGATCGAAGCCGTGCTCGGCCACGAAATCGCGCACGTTGCCAACGGCGACATGGTCACCATGACGTTGATTCAGGGCGTGATGAACACCTTTGTCGTCTTCCTCAGCCGCGTGATCGGTTATGCGGTTGACAGCTTTTTGCGCCGCGGCAACGACAACAACTCCGGCCCCGGCATCGGTTACTACATCAGCACCATCGTGCTCGACATCGTGCTGGGCTTTGCCGCCGCCATCGTGGTGGCCTGGTTCTCACGTCACCGCGAGTTCCGCGCAGATGCGGGCTCGGCGCAGTTGCTGGGCCGCAAGCAGCCCATGATCAATGCGCTGGCCCGCCTGGGTGGCATGGTGCCTGGCGAGTTGCCCAAGACTGTTCAGGCCATGGGGATTACGGGCGGGATTGGCAAGCTGTTTTCCACGCATCCGCCGATTGAAGAGCGGATTGCAGCCTTGCAGAATGCGCAGCCCCGCCAGGTTTGAGTCCAGCCTGCCCTGATCTGACGGTATCGCCCGTTACCACCCGACCAGATCTTGTCCCGGCAGGCTCGTAAAGCGCAACACCCCTTGAATCAACGCCTGCATGTCGTCACGGGCGCGACGGCATGCCGGTTCAAACCGCAGAGAAATCAGGCTTGCGCTTTTGCATGAAGGCCGTGAATGCCTCCTTGGCTGCAGGCTCGGTCAGCATGCGCCCGAAGCTCGCGCCCTCTTCCGCCATACGCTCGGCAATGATGCCGGCATGGCCCTTTTTCATGAGGCGCTTGGTTTCGATCAGCGAGGACAGCGGCTTGCCGGCAAGCTTGCGTGCCTGCTGCTGCGCCAGTGCATTCGCCTCACCCGGCGGCACGATGCGGTTGATGAGTCCCATCTCGAGTGCGCTTTCAACACGGAACGGCTCACCCAACAGCAGCGCCTCGGCCGCACGGGGATAACCCATGAGTTGCGGCACCAGAAAGCTGGAAGCCGCTTCAGGGCAGAGGCCAAGGTTGACAAAAGGCAGCGAGAACGCAGCGTTGTCACCGGCATAGATCAGGTCGCAATGCAGCAGCATGGTGGTGCCGATGCCGACTGCGGGGCCGCAGACGGCGGCGACGACGGGTTTGGTGAAGGTGCTGATGCCACGCAGGAAGCGGAACACCGGCGCGTCTGACGTTGAGGGCGGTTTGTTCAAAAAATCGCTGATGTCATTACCGGCGGAAAAGATGGTTTCGTGACCCTGGATGACAAAGGCCCGCACGCTGTTGTCATGCTGCGCGGCTTCAATCGCGTCAGCCATCGCAGCGTACATGGCGGCTGTGAGCGAGTTCTTTTTGTCCAGGCGGTTGATGGTAAGGGTCATCACCCCAGCTTCGACGCTGGTGAGGATTTCAGGAATGGCGTTGGAGGTGCTTGTCATGGTTGTCTCTATTAAAAAATTTGAAGCGATCTCTGATTTTCATCGAAGCAGGATTTTTGCAAGTAGAGCCGCAGAACCGGCTTCGCCGGGCGGCAGGCGAACGGCTCCCTCGGGGGGCAGGGAACTACACGAAGTGAGCGACCGTGGGGGCTCATCTATTCCTTGAAATAAACGAGCTGATGGCTCGTAACGAGCAAGGTGCCAGCCTCACTCCACAACTGCGCGGCCTGGTCAAAAAAGCCATGCCGGAAAGCCTGCGCCTGGCCCTGTGCCAGCACATAGCCGGTGCCGGCTTCCTTCAGCTGGGCGGCGCTGGCGTGAAAGTAAGTCGTCATCGACACCGTACCGGCCGGCACACGCAAGGGCCGGCGCAGCCAGATGCGCGGGTAAAACACATCGGCCATCGCGGTGATGGCGGTGAAGTCGAGCTCGCGCGGCACGTCGTCGCGGACCCAGATCTGCGTCAGGCTGTCAGGGCTCAGTTTTTCTGCGCCATGCCAGTCTGTCGGAATCGCGCCGCGCGCAAAACGCATCTCATAACGACTCAACCATTCCATGGCACCGCGCATGTCGGCGCGTTCAACGTCCTGCGGTCTGGCAACCTCCGGCATGGGCATGTCGTTCTGGTGCCAGGTGTCACGGCGCAACGCCGTCATGGCGGTGGCTGTCATGGCGATCTGCTCCTCGCCGTTGGCATCAAGCTGGCTCAGGCTGATGACCCAGTGCTGGGTGGAGCGGTTGGTACGTACTGGCGTCGCCGTGATGGCGAAGGCACCTGCGGTCGTCCCGGCTGCGTAGTTCACGGTCAGCGCAACCGGTTCGCCCAGCAGGGCCGGGTGCAACAACACAGCCTGCAATGCCGTCGCGGCGGTGGAACCGCCAAAGGGGCCCACCATGTTCCAGTAGGCCGGGCTGGTGTGGCCGGTGAAGGTGCCAGGCCTGTCTGCGCCCGCAGGCTCCAGCGCGAGCGCCTGGTCAAAAGGATGTTTGCTCATGTGCTTGAGTTTGCCTTGAAGTTCACGCTCAGGCAGTCGTATTCGGGACGACTGCCGCCGGCAGCTTTGCCATGTCACCCAGCATCTGCAGGCTGCGCGGCCACAAGGTCTGCATGAACTGCTCGCGGAAAAAACCGAAGTGGCCGATGCGTCTGGCCTCAACATCGGCAGGCGCGATCAGCTCCACGCTGCGCGGCGCGTTGCCATACAGGTTGATGAGGTTGTGCGTGCCGCGCAGGGTCATGAGTTCGTCATCCGTGATAGACAACGCACGTACCGGAAAGGCGACCTGGCTGTAACTCAGCCGCGCGCCCTCGCCTTCTGCACCGACGCTGTAGTGCGGATCGAGGCACCACTTGCGCCACTGCAGCATCACACCTGCAGGCAGGTCCCCCACCTTCTTGAGCTTGCGGCCGGGGAAGTATCCAAAAAGGCGGGTTGCGACCGGCACCAGAACGTACCAGAAATAAAGAATCAGCCTCCGGAGCTGCGGCGCGTTGTCGCGCCAGTAGCCGCTGCCCGCCGCCACGCTGAGCAGGCCATCGACCTTGTGCGGGTTGCCGAGAAGTCCGGGGAGTTGTGCGCCCAGGCTGTGACCCAGAAGATAAAGCGGTGACGTGGGTAATGCCGCCTTCGCTGAATCAATCACCGCCTCGTAATCTTTGGCCCAGTCGGACAGGTTGGCCTTGAAGCCGCGCAAACCGCCATGCGCTGTATCGGGTAGCGAATCACCGGAACCGCGATAGTCAAAAGTGGTGACACGAAAGCCCCGGGTAGACAGCCACTGCGCAAACGCAGCGTAGTAGTCCTGCCGCACACCCATGGCACCGCCTATGACCACGCTGGCATGGCTGGCAGCGCCGCCGTAGACCTTCAGCGACAGCCGGGCGCCCGAGGTGTTCAATGTCTGGGTTTGCATGGCGTTTTCGGTGATGTTTTTAACTGCCAGTTACTATTATTTCAATAGCTGCTCACGCCCGTCAACAAAGGGCTGGAGGCCGATTTGATACTTAAAAAAGCAGTTTTTGAGCCATTTTTGAGGTTCAAAACCGGTTTTTCAGGCTCAGGTGGCGCAAAAGTTAACTTCCATATTAACTTTGTAAAGCTGGAGGTTAACTTTTTATGTCCTAGACGCGCTCGAAGATGCCGGCGGCGCCCTGTCCCATGCCTACACACATGGTCACCATGCCGTACTTCAGCTGGTGGCGGTGCAATGCGTGGATGACGGTCGCAGCGCGGATGGCACCGGTCGCGCCCAAGGGGTGGCCGAGCGCAATGGCGCCGCCCATGCGGTTGACCTTGCTGGCGTCCAGCTTCAGCGTGTTGATGACGGCCAGCGACTGCGCGGCAAAAGCCTCGTTCAGTTCAAACCAGTCGATGTCCTGCTGCTGCAGGCCGGCATAACGCAGCGCGGCGGGGATGGCTTCGATGGGGCCTATGCCCATGATTTCTGGCGGCACGCCCTTGGCGGCGTAGCTCACAAAACGTGCAAGGGGTTTCAGGCCGAAATCCTTCACGGCCTTATCGCTGGCCAGCACCAGTGCACCAGCACCGTCGGAAGTTTGCGAGCTGTTGCCCGCAGTGACCGAACCACGCGCGGCAAACACCGTCTTGAGTTTGGCCAGGCCTTCGAGCGAGGTGTCCGGACGCGGACCTTCGTCGAGGCTCACAGTACGGGTCTTGCTGATGACTTCACCTGTTTCAAGATTCGCCGTGCGGTCTGTCACTTCAACTGGCGTGATCTCTGCCGTGAACTCACCGGCCTGCTGCGCCTTCATGGCCTTCTGGTGCGACTCCAGCGCAAACTGGTCCTGCGCCTCGCGGCTGACCTTCCATTGCTGGGCCACCTTCTCGGCCGTCAGGCCCATGCCGTAGGCGATGCCCACGTTCTCGTCGTTCATGAACATGTTGGGCGAGAGCGATGGCGAGTTGCCCGACATGGGCACCATGCTCATGCTTTCGGTACCGGCGGCAATCATCACGTCAGCCTCGCCGACACGGATGCGGTCAGCCGCCATCTGGATGGCCGACAGGCCCGATGCGCAAAAGCGGTTGACGGTGATGCCGCCCACGCTGGTCGGCAGCCCGGCCAGCACCGCGCCAATGCGCGCCACGTTCAGGCCCTGCGGGCCTTCGGGGATCGCGCAGCCGCAGATGATGTCTTCAATCGCTTTCGGGTCCAGCGACGGGACTTGCGCCAGCGCCGCCTGCAGCGCTTTTACCAGCAGGTCGTCGGGCCGCATGTTGCGAAAATAACCCCGACCCGAGCGCCCGATGGGCGTGCGCGTGGCGGCGACGATATAGGCTTCCTGGACTTGT
>JAZKCB010000181.1:0-13853 GCA_040388335.1 Pseudomonadota bacterium
TGGCGCCGAACTTCCAGCGGAAGGCGCCCTCCATCAGCATGGCCAGGCCGAAGGTGAGCAGCAGCGCGTAGACGTGGTCCACGCTGTAGAGCCGCCTGAGCATCAGCCGCTCAATCACCAGGCCGAAAGCACCGACGACAAAGGGCGTGATGATCAGCGCATACCAGTAATTGAGGCCGAAGTATTCCAGCAGGCCCCAGGCCACAAAGGCGCCCAGCATGTATTGCGCGCCGTGGGCAAAATTGACCACGTGCAGCAGGCCGAAGATGATGGCCAGGCCAAGGCTCATCAGCGCGTAGAACGAGCCGTTGATCAGGCCGATGACCAGCTGGCCGACAAAGGCCGACGTCGGTATTCCGAAAATTTCATTCATGAGCTTGTTCCCCGCAGGGCGTGGCACGTTGTGCCACGGTGTTGTGTGGTGAAGGTCATAGTCCGAGCAGGCTTTCAATACGCGCCAGGTCACCGGCAATGTCTTCGCGGCGGAAATGGTCAACCACCACGCCTTCTTCGATCACGTAAAACCGGTCCGCCACTTTGGAGGCAAACCGGAAGTTCTGCTCAACCATCAGCACCGTGAAGCCGCGCTCTTTCAGGATGCGTATGGTCTGGCCGATCTTGGAGACGATGACGGGGGCAAGGCCTTCGGTGCATTCGTCGAGCAGCAGAAAATTGGCGCCGGTACGCAGGATGCGGGCAATGGCCAGCATCTGCTGCTCGCCGCCCGACAGCTTGGTGCCCTGGCTGTGCCGGCGTTCCTTCAGGTTGGGAAACAGCGTATAAATTTCGTCGACCGTGAGGCCACCCGGCCGGAGCACAGGCGGCAGCAGCAGGTTTTCTTCAGTACTCAGGCTTGAGAAAATACCGCGCTCTTCAGGGCAATACGCCACGCCGAGTTTGGCAATCGCTTCAGGCAGCATGCTTGTCGTCTGCTGGCCGTTGATCTCTATGCTGCCCTGCCGTTTTTCAAGCAGCCCCACCACCGCGCGCAGGGTGGTGGTCTTGCCGGCACCGTTGCGCCCGAGCAGGCAAACGACTTCGCCCTTGCGCACTTCAAGGTTGATGTCATGCAGTGCCAGGTTCTCGCCATAGTGGCCGACGAGTTTTTTGATCGACAGGCAGAGCGGCTGGCTTGATGCTGCGCCGTTCGCCCTATTGGTGGCTTCAGTCATTGGCGCCTCCCACATAAGCTTCTATGACAGCCGGGTCGCGCGACACCTCGTCGTACGTGCCTTCAGCCAGGATCTGGCCCGACTGCAGCACCGTGACACGGTCGCACAGTTCGGCAATGACTTTCATGTTGTGCTCCACCATCAGGATGGTGCGGCCCTTGGCCACATTGCGGATGATCTGCATCACCGGACCAATATCTTCATGGCCCAGGCCGGCCATAGGCTCGTCGAGCAAAATCATTTCAGGGTCCAGCGCGATGGTGGTGGCCAGCTCAAGCACACGCTTGCGGCCATACGACAGCGACACGGCCTGCGTATCTGTATAGCGCGTCAGGCCCACGAGCTCGATGAGTTCCTTGGCGCGCGCATCCAGGACCTTGAGCGAGCTGTCTTTGCGCCAGAAGGCCCAGGTGCCGCCGGCCTTGCGCTGAAGCGCGACACGCACGTTTTCGAGCACCGTCATCTGACCGAACACCGCAGAAATCTGGAAGGAGCGGATCAGCCCTTTGGAAGCCACGGTCGCCGGGTCGCTTTTGGAGATGTCCGTGCCGTTGAAAAGAATCGTGCCTGCCGTCGGCGTGAGAAAGGTCGTCAGCAGGTTGAAGCAGGTGGTCTTGCCAGCGCCGTTGGGGCCAATCAAGGCATGGATGGTGTGGCGGCGGACCTTGAGGTTCACGTCCTTCACGGCATAAAAGCCGCGGAACTGCTTGCTCAGCCCGGTCGCCTCAAGAATGAAGGACTCGCTCATCTGTAACTCCGGCTCAAAGCAGCGCGTGTGTCACGCCGCCGTCAACCAGGATGGACGTGCCGGTGACCCAGCTGCTGTCAGACGTTGCCAGAAACATGGCTGCACTGGCAATGTCCTGCACGTCGCCAAGACGGCGAAGCGGCGTGCGCTGTGCGCGCACCGCAATCTTCTCGGGTGTGACGTTGTTCTGCATGCCTTCTGTCAGCACCGAGCCAGGGCACACCGCGTTCACACGAATGCCGCGCGGGCCAAGGTCTACCGCAGACGAACGGGTCAGGCCCAGCACGCCGGCCTTGACGCCGCCGTACACCATGGCTTCAGGCACACCAAGGAAGGCCGCCGCAGACGCGATATTGATAATGCTGCCACCTTCGGTCATGGCTTCAGCGCCGACCTGTATGCCCCAGACCACCGAGTTGAAACCGGTGCCGACCATGCGATTGAGCATCTCGGGCGTGATGTCGGCGATCGGGCCGTAGCGGACCCAGATGGCGTTGTTGACGATGATGTCGAAGCGGCCATGCGCCTCTTTCATGGCGGTGACGGCTTTGACAAAGGTGTCGCGCTCAGCCACGTTGCCGCCAAAGGCCATGGCCTGAGCACCTGTCGCCTTGATCTCGTCGGCCGCCGCCTGAGCCAGGTCTTCACGCAGGTCAAGCACGCCGACGATGGCGCCTTCAGCCGCCATGGCGTCTGCAATGCTGCGGCCAATGCCGCGTGCACCGCCGGTGATGAGGGCCACTTTTCCGTCGAGGCGTTTTTTAACTTCAGTCACTTGTATTTCCTTGTCTTTGTCTGGGTCTGCAGATATTCAGGTCTTGTCGGCAAAGCGTACTTCGGGCAAGCCCCGAACGCCGGTGCCATGAATGGCAAACAGCGCGCCTGCATCGGGATGATCGTCCTTCAGGACATTGCCGCTGTTGCTGATGCTGGTGACATAAAGAATGTCGAGATTGGGGCCGCCAAAACACGGGCAGGTGACGTAACGCACAGGCATGTCGATCAGGCGATCGAGTTTGCCTTCGGGTGAAAAGCGCCCCATCTTTCCGATCTCGACCAGCGCCGTCCACAAAAAGCCTTCGCTGTCTACCGTGGCGCCATCACCGGCTGAGGCCAGCGGCTCGGTGTCGATCAATAAGGTGGGTACGCCAGCCTTGCCCGTCGCCTTGTCATACGGATAGCGCATGATCTTGCGCGTACGGCTGTCAGTGAAATAAAGCCATTGCCCATCAGGGCTGAAGCAGGTGCCGTTCGAGATGGCAAATCCCCTGTCGAGCATGTTCACCTGACCCGCCGCATCGACCTGGTACAGGGCGCCGAGCTTTTCATTGCGGCCCATCACCAGCGAGCCGGCGACAAACCGCCCAGCTCTGTCGGTGCGGCCGTCATTCATGCGAATTTTTTCTTCCACATGTTTCACGCCGGCAATTTTTTCAAGCGCACCTGTTCCAAGGTCGAGGTAGCTGAACTCGCTGGCCAGCGCGACCAGCAGCCGGCCGCTGTCGCACAGCGCGATGGAGCCTATCGCTGAAGGCAGCAACCACTCGCGGTAGTGCCCGCTGGCGGGCGTCAGGCGCCTCACCAGGCGCGCGTGGGAATCTATCCAGAACAGCGACTGCGTGCGTTCGTCCCAGAGCGGGCATTCGCCCAGCTCGTCGCGTTTATCGGTCACGATTTCAATGCGGGTCATACGGCAACCCGCGGTGTGGCGGCCAGCATGCGTGAGGCGTCCCGCTGCAAAACGATGTTGCGCAAGGGGTCGGCCATGCCGGCACGCTTGGCAAGATAAGAGCTGTGCTGGCGCGGCCAGAGCTGGTAATCCGTGTTGGCACCCAGCGACATTTGCGCGTGCACCGCCCAGTTGGGGTTGAACAGCGCCTCGCGGCCAATCGCGATGAGGTCGGCCTGGTCAGCGTTGAGGATGGCCTCTGCATGTTGCGGGTCAATGATCAGGCCCACAGCCATGACATCCATGCCGGTCATGGCCTTGATTTTCTGCCCATCGTCGGCGCGAAATTCCAGCCCGCGCGACACACGCGGACCATCGGTCGGATAGCTTGAGATACCGCCGCCCGACGAACAATCCACGATGTCCACGCCACGCGACTTCAGTCCGCGCAGCAAATCGACCAGTTCGTCCATGCTCAGTTCGCCGTCCAGATCGGCCAGCGAGATGCGCCAGAACAGCGGCAGGTGCGCGGGCCATTTCGCGCGTACGGCCTCTGCGATTTCGAGCGCAAAGCGGTGGCAGTTCGCCATACTGCCGCCGTATTCGTCGGTACGCACATTGGCGACCGGCGATAAAAACTGGTGAATCAGGTAGCCGTGTGCCCCGTGCACTTCCAGCATTTCAAAACCCGCCTGGGCCGCACGATGCGCAGCATCACCCCAGGCTTTCACAAGATCCTTCACCTCTGCAGTGCTGAGCGCGTGCGGCACCTGCCAGCCACCGTCGCCGACCGGCAGGGTGCTGGGCCCTACGACCGGCCATGCGGCTTCACCGCGTGCCGCATCTTTTTCATTCAGGTGGCTGTGCCCGGCCCAGGGGGCCTGAAGCGCACCCTTGCGGCCCGTGTGACCGAGCTGTATGGCAGGCACGGCGCCGTTGTCCTTGAGCACCTTCGCCACACGGCGAAGGGGTTCGATCTGGCTGTCTTTCCACAGACCGGTGTCGCCGTGGGCGTTGCGCCCACGCGCTTCAACAGCCGTTGATTCAACAAAGACGATGCCGGCACCACCGAGTGCGAAGCGCCCCAGGTGAACGACATGCCAGTCGGTGGCATGACCATCCACAGCAGAGTACTGTTGCATGGGTGCGATGACCACACGGTTTCGCGCCACCACGTCGCGTGCCTTGTAGGGCTCGAACAGGGCTGCGCTGTGGGCATTCGCCTGCTGCAAAGATGCTCCGCTGACTGGCATTCTCGGGTCCTTGTTTCTTGACGCTTATTTCTTCACAAAGTCGCAGCCGCCTTCAGCCAGCGGACGGAACACCTGCTCGGCAGGAATCTCTGCGCCGACCTTGTACAGGTCGAACTTGCCCTTCGATTCAGCAGGCGACTTGACGGTGATGGCGTAGGTGGGGCGCATGACCTGGCCGTCTTCACGGATCTTCACGTTCTTCATGGAGAAGTCGTTGATCGGCATCGACTTCATCTTGGCCATCACTGCCACACCATCGTCCGTACCGGCGGCCTGAACGGCCTTCAGGTAATGCATGGTGGCGCTGTAGGCACCGGCCATGATGTAGGTGGGGATCACGCCGCCGTTTTTGTCGGTGAAGCGTTTGGCCCAGGCGCGCGACTCTTCATTGCGGTCCCAGTAGAACGGTGCGGTGATCTGCAGGCCCTGTGCAACATCGAGGCCCATGGCCGAGACGCTGTTGATGGTCATGCCGAAGACGCCGACCTTCTGGCCGCCACGGGCCAGCTTGTACTCGGCGGCCTGCTTGAGGGCGTTGGTCAGGTCAAGACCGGCATTCAGAACGACGATGGCCTGCGCCTTGCTGGCCTGGGCCTGCAGCAGGTATGAAGAGTAGTCGGAAGCGCCCAGCGGGTGGCGCACGGAGCCCACCACCTTGCCGCCGCCGGCTTCAATGAATTTGGTCGCATCAGCCTGCAGTGCAGCGCCAAAAGCGTAGTCGACCGTGATGAAGAAGAAGGTCTTGACGCCCTGCTTGAGCAGCGCGGTCACACCGGCGTTGGCCAGCTGGTAGGTATCCACGATGAACTGGACGGTCATCGGCGAGCACATCTTGCCGGTCAGGTCGGAAGACACCGTGCCTGCGATCAGGTAAGGCTTTTTCTTCTCTTTCATCATGCTGGACACGCCGAAGGCGATGGACGATGCAGAGCCGCCGACGATGGTGTCGAACTTCTCGTTTTCAATCCACTGACGGGCCATGTTGATGCCAACGTTGGGCTTGTTCTGGTCATCGGCGGTCACCACTTCAATGGTCTTGCCGAGGACGGTGCCGCCGAAATCCTGCACGGCCATGCGCACGGCAATCGACGAGCCGGGGCCGCCATTGCCGGAGTAGGTACCGGTCTGGTCGGCCATCACGCCGATGCGCACGACGTTGTCGCTGATTTGCGCCTGTGCAGGCATGGCTGCCAGCAGGATGCTGCTGCCGGCGACCGCAAGGGCCAGCCGGGACATCTTCTTCAATGTTGGAAAAACCTTCATGCTTGTCTCCTGGTAATTAACTAACTGACTGACTTTCAATGAAACCCAAGGATGCGTGCGAAGGTTCAGCCTCTTCACCCATCCACCAAAACGTCTTCTCAGGCCGGGTCTGTGCTCAAGCGATGGCCCTTGAACTGCTCGCGCAGTTTGGTCTTGAGCAGTTTGCCGGTCGCGGTGTGCGGCAGGTCGTCCACAAACACCACGTCATCGGGCAGCCACCAGCGCACCACACGGTCTTTCATGAACTCCGTCATTTCGGCTGCCGTAATGGTTTCGCCTGGCTTGGGCACGATGATGAGCAATGGGCGCTCCTGCCACTTGCTGTGCGCCACGCCAATCACGGCGGCTTCACGCACCTTGGGGTGGCCGACTGCCACGTTCTCAAGGTCTATCGATGAGATCCATTCGCCGCCAGACTTGATCACGTCCTTGGTGCGGTCCGTGATCTGCACAAAACCGTCGGTGTCGATCAGCGCCACGTCGCCGGTGCTGAACCAGCCCTCTTCATTCGTGGCGGCACCGGGTTTGTCCCCGTAGTAAGCCGACACGACCCAGGGCCCGCGCACCTTGATCTCGCCGACGGCCGTGCCATCGTGCGGCAGGCGCTTGCCTTCAGGGCTGAAGATATCGACTTCAACACCAAAGATCGCACGCCCCTGCTTGGCCTGGATATCGATCTTTTTCGCCCTGGGCAATGAATCATGCGCAGGCAGCAGGTTGCCGATGGTGGCGAGCGGGCTGGTTTCCGTCATGCCCCAGGCGTGGATGAGATAGGCGCCGAACAACTCGTCGAACTTCTCGACAATGGCGCGCGGCGCAGCCGAGCCGCCCACCACCACGCGCTGCAGCCTGATGTCTTTCAGGTTGAGCTTGCCTTTATTCGTTTCGATGTAGTTGAAGAAGCCCAGCCACACCGTCGGCACGCCCAGCGAGAAGGTGCAACCTTCCTTGACCATGTGGGCATAAAGCTTGTCGCCGCTGACGCCGGGGCCGGGCAGCACCAGCTTGGCACCGCACATGGCCGATGCGTAAGGGATGCCCCAGGCATTGACATGAAACATGGGCACAGCCAGCAGCACGCTGTCGCGCGTGGACAAACCCAGCCCGTCAACCGTGCAGGCCGTCCAGGAATGCAGCACTGTCGAGCGGTGGCTATAGAGGACGCCCTTGGGGTTGCCCGTGGTGCCCGAGGTGTAGCAGAGCGACGAGGCGGTGTTCTCGTCAAGCTTTGGCCATTCAAAGTCTGGCGAGGCCTTCTCGATCAGGTCTTCATAACAAAGCAGGTTGGGCAGCGCCAGTTTGGGCATCTCGCTGCGCTCGCACAGGGCCACAAAACCCTTGACGGTGGGCAACTGGTCAGCAATGGCGACCAGCTGGTCCGCAAAGCCCAGGTCAAAGAACACATATTCGTCAGCGGCGTGGTTGATGATGTAGGTGATCTGCTCCGCAAAGAGGCGCGGGTTGACGGTGTGCGAGATGGCGCCCATGCCGGCAACGGCAAAGTAGAGCTCAAGATGGCGGTGCGTGTTCCACGCCAGGGTAGCGATGCGCTGGCCCGGCTGCACACCCAGGTCCGTCAGCGCATTGGCCAGCTTTTTGGCGCGGTTGCGGACATTGCCCCAGGTCGAGCGGTAAATGCTGGTATCGGACACATGCGAGACGATCTCCACGTTGGCATGGTGCATCGCGGCGTGTTCTATCAGCGCTGAAATCAGCAGCGGCTGTTGCTGCATCAAACCCAGAATGGCCATCTTCGTTTCTTCTTTCTGTTCGTCTCCGGCGCCGGGCAAGGCAGCAACAAAGCCGCAACTCCCGGCAACAGCACTGCCTGCCACCGGTGAAATTCCTATTCCACTTGCCGACAGGTAAGTAAACCAAAGCATATCAGTTTGGGTTGTTTTGGGGCCTCAAAAAGAAGGTGGAAACCTAGGGAGAAACCCTGAATCGGTCCGCAATACAGGCATTCGACAAAGCAAGTACTTTGTGTACGTTCTGGCTCGCCAGGTGCCGCACGCACATCGATGGGCATCATTAATTTTTCCAATGACCGCTGGCTCCACACACATTTCCGCCCCTTGCGCCCCGTCGCGGGTTTTTGACGACCCTTCGGTTCGACCGGCGTGAATCACATCTCTGCCCAACGCAAACCCGATCACGCCTGAGAAAGGCAGATCCCCACGGGATTTACCTCTGGGTAGCGGCCTACGGTCGCATGCACAATGCGGGCTATGCAACCCGCCAAAGCCACCACACTGGATATAGACATCGCTTCAGATCTCCAGCGGTGGCGCACTTTTCTGGCCATCGCCGAGCTTGGCAGCCTGACCCGTGCTGCATTGTTCCTGGACCGCAACCAGTCACTGCTCAGCCGGCAGCTCAATGCGCTTGAGCGTGACTGCGGCACACGGTTGTTCAACCGCACAGGCCGTGGGGTGGCCCTGTCGGATGTTGGTGAGCGGATACTTCCGCAGGTCCGGGCGCTGCTGTCAGATGCCGAAGGGCTGGGACGGGAAATACGCGGCGACGCGCGCGAGCCCGCCGGCCGCGTCACCCTGGGCTCCCTGCCCTCCATCACCTTTCCCATCGTGGGCCGCCTGTTCAAGGATTTGCGGGTGCGCTTTCCCGGCATACAGATCAAGATTCTGGAAGGCTCCAGCGGGCAGGTCGAGGAGTGGCTGTCCGATGACCGGGTGGACCTGGCCATTCTTTACCGTTATGGCAACAACCAGCCGGAGCGCGAGCAGGCCCTGGCCACGGTGGACAGCTACCTCATAGGCCCCAAAGGCGACAAGCTGACGGCAAAAACCGAGATAGATTTCAGGGCGCTGGATGGCCTGCCCTTCATTTTGCCCAGCGCCCCCAACGGCCTGCGCACCACGCTGGATGCAATGGCGCGGCAGGAGCACATTGCACTGGTCCCGGTGATTGAGGCCGATTCGCTGCCCATCATGCGCTCTGTCGTAGAGCAGGAGCGGCTTTACACCGTGCTGCCCATCCACACCGTCTGGAACGAGGTGGCCAATGGGCAGTTGCAGGCGGCAAAAATCGTCAACCCGGCGGTGCAGCGAACGGTGTCCATGGCCTTTTCAAAATCCAAGGGGCCGGGCAAGGCGGTGTCGGCCGTGGCTGCGCAGATCGTGGAGATCGTTCAGGAAAACGCACGCACCGGCATGTGGAGCCAGCACCCCAACGCCGTACGCGGATCAAGCTGACCAGATCGGTCGCACCGGACTGACGTGTGGCATTTGCATAGCTGCTTTGCGCCCCAAGTCGTCCAAAAAGCGCCTGTGCAATGCTTAAATCGCCCGGATAGCGACCGGGAGCCTCTCCCGCGTCCCACAACATAGAAACAAGACATGACAGAACAGGCTTTGCCCAAAGTGTGCGTCATAGGCGCAGGCGCCATCGGCGGGTTTTTTGGGGCCCGGCTGGCTCAGGGGCATGCCGATGTCAGCGTGGTGGCACGCGGCGCAACGCTTGCGGCCCTGCAGCAGCGCGGCTGGATTCTCGAGAGCGGCGGCGAGCGCAAGGCATCCCCCGTGCGGGCAGTTGCCGACGCCGCCGGACTGGGCCAGCAGGACGTCGTCATCCTTGCCGTCAAAAGCTACGCCATGGCCACGGTGGTGCACATGATCAGGCCGCTGCTCGGACCCAAAACCCTGGTGCTGCCCGCCCTCAATGGCGTGCCCTGGTGGTTTACCGATGCGGCTGCAAAGCTGCCTGTCTCAGGCCGGCTGGACAGCGTAGACCCGTTCGGCACCATTGAGGCAGCGATACCGGCAGCTTCGGTCATGGGTTCGGTCGTCTATCCTTCGTGCTCCAGCCCTGAGCCGGGCGTGGCACGTCACCAGTCCGGTACAAAAATCGTGTTCGGAGAACCCGGCGCCATTGCCGGAACAAGCCCCACACCGCGCCTGGAGGCGCTGGTATCCATGTTGAAGGCCGCAGGTTTTGATGCCGAAGCGAGTATCGACATCCGTACCGAAGTCTGGAAAAAGCTGCTGGGTAATGCCTGCTTCAACCCGGTCAGCCTGATCACGGGTTCGGCCACCGACCTGATGATCGACGACCCGGGCATTTACAGGCTCTTCACCGCCATGATGGGGGAGCTGCTGGCTGTCGGCAAGATACTGGGCTGCGCGCCGGCGATTGCTGTGACAGACCGTATCGCCCTGTCGCGCAAGCTGGGCAACATCAAGACCTCCATGCTTCAGGATGCTGAAGCAGGCCGGCAGGTGGAGATTGATGCCATTCTCGGCGCCGCCTGCGAACTGGGCCGCAAGGTGAATGTGCCAACACCCTCGCTGGACACCGTCTATGCACTGGCGCGCCTGCGCGCCAAAACCGCCGGCCTGATTTAAGGCAAACCATGGCCATCACACCCGAACTGATCAAGTCGGTCACGGCAACGCTTTATGAGCGTTCGCTGCGCCGCATACCCCTTGACGCCATGGCCGCCCTCAAAAGCGCCGACCAGGCAGAGACAAGCGAAACCGCGCGCCATACCCTGCGCATCATGATCAAAAGCGCCGAAGAAGCCGAAAGCGGTGGGCACTTTGTCTGCTCTGACTCCGGTGTTCCGGTGTACTTTGTGCGCGTCGGCACGCAAGCGCAGTTCAGCGGCAATGTGCGCCAGGCCATCACCGAAGGATTTGACGAACTCGTCGCCACCATACAGCCGCCCTTGCTGCCCCACGTCACCAACCCGATGACGAATGAGCGCGGCTACCAGGGCAAGGGCATGCCCATCGTCACCTTCGACATGGAGGACGGTTCCGACTGCATGGACATCACCTGCTCGCCCAAAGCTTTGGGTTCAGGCCGTTGGGCGGCACTCGAGATCTTCAGCTTTCCCGACCTGCGCACGATTGAAAAATACGTACTGGATGTCGTCGCACGTGCAGGCTCGCAGCCTTGCCCGCCGGTGGTGATCGGCGTCGGCATAGGCGGCACTTTCGACTATGCAGCCAAGATGGCCAAGGAGGCGACCCTGAGGCCCATCGGGCAGAACCACCCCGAAGCGCTGGTCGCCGATATGGAAAAGCGCCTGCTGGCCGGCGTCAACATGATGGGCTTCGGCCCCATGGGCACGGGTGGCGACAGCACTGCCTCGGCCGTGCACATCAACTACGCGGCGGGCCACGGCTTCACCCCGGTGGCGGTTGCTTTCAACTGCTGGATCAACCGGCGTACGCGAGCCCGCATCTACAACGACGGGCGCGTGGAGGTCCTTGAGTGAAATGTTCGCCCCCACGCTTGTCACTTCGTGTACTGCGCTGCCCCCCGAGGGGGCTGGCCTTGCTTGGGGCGGCCCGGCGCGGCGGCCGCACAGCGTGACAGAGAAACTCTTGCCATGACGCTTACCACCCACCGCATGAATTTCCCGCTCAGCGAAGCGGACGCACGCAAGTTGCGTGCAGGCGACCAGGTCATCATCGACGGCGAGATCATCGTCACGGCCGGCCTGCCTACACATCACCGCCTGATCGGCTGCCTGGACGGCAAGGAGCCGCTGCCCATGCCGCTGGAGGGTCAGTCTCTTTTTCATCTCGGCAGCTACAGCCGCGAGATAGAGGGTGCCGACAACAACGGCAGTCTGGAGATCCTCTACATCAACCCGACCACCAGCACACGCTTTAACCCGGTGATGCCGCGCATCATCAGCGAACTGCAACTCCATGCCGTCGGCGGCAAGGGCGGACTCGACTCCGCTTCGGTGCAGGCCATGCAAAAGACCGGCTGTGTCTACCTGTCGTTTCTGGGTGGCGGCGCCACGCTGCACACGCAGGCCGTGCGCGAGGTGCTGCAGGTCGGCTGGAGCGACATGCTGATGCACTACCGGCTGGTAAGGCTGCGCGTTGAAGGCCTGGGCCCGGTCACCGTGGCGATTGATGCACACGGCCACAGCAGCTATGCCGACGCGCAGGCCGGCGCCAGCGCACGCATGGACAGCATCATGGCGATGATGGACCAGGGTCGCGCGCAGTTTGCCGCAAAGAAAACTTCCTGAAAAACACCTTACCGATTTTTAGAAAATAGACAAGCACATCAACCATGCCCAGTGAGTCCTCCCAGGTCTTTGCAGACAGCGCCGCCGATTACCTCGGCGCCAACGATCAACGCCAGCGAGTGCGGCAACTTGAAGACAGCGATGGCGGCTTTGAGCGCGCGACTTGGCAACAGATTGCGGAGCTGGGCTGGCTCTCCATCATGGTGCCTGAAAACGATGGCGGCCTGGGACTGGGCCTTGAAGAAGTCGCCGCCATTGCGCAGGAAGCCGGGCGGCATCTCTTGCCTGAACCATTCGTCGATGCCGGTGTGCATCCGGTGGCGCTGCTGTACAAGGCGTCTGCCAGTGAGCTGCGCAACGAGTTGCTGGCTGAACTGCAGACAGGCGATCTTGTCGTCGGCGTTGCATGGCAGGAGCATGCGGGCGAGATGGAGCCATCACCCGCCACAGTCACAGCATTTGATGCAGACACGCAGCAACTCACAGGCCGCAAACGTTTTGTCAGGCCTGGTCCTGGCGCCGATGGCTGGCTGGTGCTGGCTGGCGTCAATGGCGAGGCCGTCATTGTCTGGGTGAATGCCAACGCTGAAGGCGTAACGCTGGCGCAGGAACGCGGTGTGGACGGCAGTGTCACCGGCACGCTTTCTTTCGAAGCCTCGCCAGCGCGTTTACTGGCACGGGGCGATGCCGCCATGGCAGCGCTGTGTTTTGCCAACGAGGCCGCACGCATGGCGCAGGCTGCAGAGCTTGCCGGCATTGCCCGCCGCGCGCTGGAACTTACGCGTGAATACATGACAACACGTGAGCAATTCGGCAAGCCCATAGGCAGTTTCCAGGCCCTTCAGCACCGCATGGTGGACGGACTGATTCAGGTAGAGCTCGCCGAAGCCTGCCTGCGTGAAGGCCTCAAGCTCGCCGGCCAGGCCACATCTGCAGACAGCCTTGCGGCCATCACAAGCCGCGTCAAGGCACGCTGCGCCTGGGCCGCCACCGAAGTGACCCGCATGGCGATCCAGTTGCATGGCGCCATTGGCACGACGAATGAGTACGACGTCGGCCTGTACTTCAAGCGCGCCATGCTGCTGGCAAGCCGCTGGGGCAATGCCACGGCACATCGCAGGCGTTATGCCCGGCTGACCTCTGTCCATACACAAAAGCCGGTGCCATCCAGCACAGGCACTGCTGCATATTTTTCTGCGAATGCCGACTGGGACAACATGCCCGAGCCGGATTTCCGCCAGCGCGTGCGTGCGCTGTTTGCGCAGCACTACCCCGAGCACAGGCGCTACATGCCCTACCGCCAGTCCTGGGCTGAATCGAGAGACTGGTACCTCACGCTCTCGCGCCTGGGCTGGCTGGCGCCGGCCTGGCCCAAACAGTATGGCGGCATGGGTTTGCCGGCGGACAAGCTGATTGCGTGGATTGAAGAAACCGAAGCCTGGGGCGTGGCGCGCTGCCCCGATCAGGGTCTGGTGATGGTCGGGCCCATCCTGATGCGCTTTGGCAATGACGAACAGCGCGCACGTTTCCTGCCGCCCATCCTGGCAGGCGAGCATGTTTGGACGCAGGGCTACTCGGAACCCAATGCCGGCTCCGATCTCGCCGCCGTGCGTACTGAAGCCGTGATCGACGGCAACGACTTCATCGTCAACGGCCAGAAGACCTGGACGACCTGGGGTTCTGACGGCACACACATGTTCATGCTGGTGCGGACCGACAAGACCGTGAAGAAACAGGC
>JAZKCB010000182.1:0-1718 GCA_040388335.1 Pseudomonadota bacterium
AAAAAGGAGACAAGACATGACACGTCCGCCCGATGCACAGCTCACGCACATCGGCCTGTATGTTCGCGATCTCGATGCGATGGTGGCGTTTTACGGCAAGCTGCTCGGCATGGTGGTGACAGACACCGGCGACTTCAACGGCAAGCGCATCACCTTCATGAGCCGCAATGCCAACGAGCACCACCAGCTGGTCATGGTCAGCGGCCGGCCCGAAGACGAATACTCGCCCGTGAGCCAAATGTCGTTTCGGGTCAAGACGCTTGAAGACCTGCAGCACTTCCACCGCGAAGTCGTATCACTCGGCCTGCGCGACCTCAAGCCCTCCAACCACGGCAATGCGTGGAGCATTTATTTTCTCGACCCCGAAGGCAACCGCGTCGAGATTTACGCGGGCTCACCGTGGTATGTGAATCAGCCTTACCAGGGGCCTGTGGACCTCAACGCCCCGGCAGACGAGATACGCGCCAGCACCGAAGCCATGGTCAGCAAGGAAGCGAGCTTTCTGCCGCATGACATCTGGCAGCGGGGCCTGACTGAACGTCTCAGCGGCTGACCGCCCGAACACATTGAAACGGAAACAAAAATGAGCACAGTGATGAATGCAGATGCCACAGCGCCCACAGCTTCTGCAAGCGCAGCAGCTGAAACCCCCTTTCGCAGCGTCTGGTCCGAGCTGCGCGAAACCTCCTTCCGCCAGGGCTGGATAGACGCCGGCGGCATACGCACACGCTACATCCAGGCCGGCCCTGAAAACGCCCCTCCGCTTCTGATGATTCACGGCACCGGCGGCAGCTGGGAATGTTTTTGCGCCAACATCGCTGCGTTCTCAAAAGACTACAACTGCTATGCCTTCGACACCGTGGGCACGGGCTTCAGCGACAAGCCCGATGTGGACTATGAAATTCCGCTGTATGTGGAGCACACCGCCAATTTCATGAAGGCCGTTGGCATCAGCAAGGCGTCCATCATCGGCGTCTCACTGGGCGCATGGATCGCCGTGCGTTTCGCACTCACGCACCCTGAAAAAGTACAGAGCCTTGTTCTGGTGTCAGCCGCCGGCCTGATCACCGATGCCAAGACATCATCAGACATCAAGGGTGCGCGCTTCAATGCTGTCGACAACCCGAGCTGGGACAACGTCAGTGCCGTCTTCAAGGGCCTGATTCTTGAAGAACAGAACCGAATCCCCGACTTTGTGGGCGTGCGGCAGGCAGTCTACAAAAAGCCGGGTATGCGCCGCGCGATGGAGCACATTCTTTGCCTGCAGGAGCCCAACATACGCGCACGCAACATGATCCCGGAAAGCGACTGGCGCACACTGCAGGCACCGACGCTGCTGATAGGCGCGGTGGACCACCAGGATATTTTTCTGGAGACAGCGCAGCGTGTGGCCAAACTGATCCCGAAAGCAGAGTACGTCGAGATTCACCGCAGCTCGCACTGGTCGCAGTTTGAGGCACCCGAAGAGTTCAATCGCGCCGGGCTTGATTTTTTGAAGCGCACCGTTAACAACTGACAAAACAACTGACGGCGCAAAGCAAGCCCCATCACCCGAAAACACAAGGAGACAAGACAAATGACGACACATACATCAAGAAGGCATCTGGCAGCACTGGCCATCACAGCCCTGGCCGCGCTGGCAACCCTCGGCATGCCCGCACAGGCACAGGACTATCCGAACAAACCCGTCAAGTTCATCGTCGGCTTCACGCCCGGCG
>JAZKCB010000183.1:0-4721 GCA_040388335.1 Pseudomonadota bacterium
CCCGCCAAGGTCAGCTGGCAAAACCCCGAGCAGCTGCGTTTTGTGCTGACCGAAGGCAAAAAGCGCCAGATCCGCCGCATGTGCGAGCAGGTCGGCCTGTTTGTGACCGGGCTCAAGCGTGTGCGCATTGGCAGGGTCAACCTTGGCCATCTGCCCGTCGGCCAGTGGCGCTACCTGATGCCGCACGAGAGTTTCTAGAAGCTCAAAACCAAGGGTTTACGCTTGACGCCGCGGGCCGGCGGTTTTTCTGCTGTTTTTCTCGTGGATTCCTTACTATTTGTAACTTTACGAAACAGAATTGGAACTTTTGAGCTTGGCCTGGCCCTAAAAACTGGTGTATGCGCCGAAAAGTTCACGAATTTGGTGCAACATGAAACCAATTGTAAAAATACAATGGGTTCTCGCAGGCGGCAACAAGCACCTCAACTGCCCCGAAGGCAGTGCTTCCACAAATTTCGGGCCCATGACTTTCCGGATCACCGACCTTTAACGTCGAATCCAGGCTGGCACCGAAAGCCCCGCCACCGGTTTTCTGGTCCTCACTTACAAGGTCTCAAGGTCTTATGAACAAAGCTTTTCGCGCTTCCCTGATTTCCGCCGCTTGCCTGGGTGCTTTCGGCGCTGCGAGCGCAGCCACCGACACCGCCAACATGACTGTGAAGATCACCGTCACGGCCACCTGCGACATCCACACCGTCGCACCAACCGATGTTGACTTCGGCTCTGTTGCATCCACCGCCACCAACGTGGCCTCGACCGGCGGCGTGCTGACTGTCAAGTGCACCACGGGCACCCCGTACACCATCGGCCTGGACAACGGACTGAACTTCGCGACCACGCGTCAGATGAAAAACGGCACAACCAATTTTGTCGGCTACGGTTTGTTCCGTGACGCCGCATTCACCAATGCCTGGGGCTCTACCGTGCCGCTGTCTGCTGCCGGTACGGGTAACGGCGCCAACCAGAACTTCACGGTCTATGGCCGCGTGCCATCTGCTGCTTCTGCCGCCGGCGCGTACACCGACACCGTGGTTGCCACGGTGACGTATTGATTGACGCATCGATTGACATCCTGCCTTGAGGATCACATGAAAAAAATCTTCCGCGCTTCCCTGATTTCTGCCGCCTGCCTGGGCGCTTTCGGCGCTGCCAGCGCAGCGACAGACACCGCCAACATGACGGTGAAGATCACCGTCACGGCCACCTGCGATATTCATACGGTCGCACCGACGGATGTGGACTTCGGCTCTGTCGCATCCACGGCCACCAACGTTGCCTCGACGGGCGGTGTGCTGACCGTCAAGTGCACCACGGGCACGCCTTACACCATTGGCCTGGGCAACGGTCTCAATTACACGACCACGCGCCAGATGAAAAACGGCACGGCGAACTTTGTGGCCTATGGCCTGTTCCGTGATGCCGCGTTCACCAATGCATGGGGCACCGTCATCGGCACCTCGACGCAAGCCGGCACCGGCACCGGCGCCAACCAGAACTTCACGGTTTACGGCCGCGTGCCGTCCGCCACTGCAGCGGCCGGTGCCTACACCGACACCGTGGTCGCCACCGTTACTTACTGATTCATGCGGCTCCCAACACGCCGCCTTCCGGGCGGCGTTTCCTTTTTTGAGATGGCATCTGCTGCGCTTGCTGCGGTGGTGATGTTTGTCGCCGCTCCGGCATCGGCAGCCGGGCTGCAGGTCACGCCGATTTCGCTGGACATTCCTGCGCAGGAGCAAAGCCAGGCCATGTTTCTCAGCAACAGCGGCAAGACCACGCTGCGCGCGCAGGTGCGCGTGCAGCAGTGGACGCAGACCGGCGGCACCGAGCAGCTGGAGGCCACGCGCGACGTGGTGGCCAGCCCGCCCATCGTCGAGATTGCCCCCGGCGGCCGCCAGATGGTGCGCATCGTGCGTCTGCAACCCGCGCCCGCCGCGCAGGAAAAAACCTACCGCCTCATCATTGACGAGCTGCCCGGCGCCGACGGCGCGCAGCAGCCATCGGCGGCAGGCCTGCAGTTCTTGCTGCGTTATTCGGTGCCTGTGTTTGTGCTGCCTTCCGCCGCGGCAGGCAGCGCTGCCCTCGCGCCGGCATCGGCCGCCAACGGTGTCATGCCGCAGACTGACATCACGCGTCTTGCGGCCAGTGTCAAGGCCAACGGGCCGGATGCGTCCACGCTGGTCATCGTCAATGCCGGTGCGCGCCGCGCCAAGCTCAGCCAGCTGGCGTATGTCGATACGCGGGGGCAACGCAGCGTTTTGTTCCCGGGCCTGATGGGTTATGTGCTCGCAGGGCAGACCATGCAGTGGCCGCTGCCCTTGCCCCTGCCGGTGCTGAAGTCCGGCGGCGCCTTCAAGGCAAAGTTCAATGACGATCAAGAAGAGCAGACCCTGCCCCTTTCTGATCGCCCTTAGTGTGGCGCTGGCCGGCGCGCTCGCATCTGCAGGCGCACTGGCCGTATCCCCAGCAACACCCGAACTCCCTGCGCCTGCGCTTGCCGGCGCGTCGTCACCGCCTGTGCCGGTCCTCGATCTCTACCTGGCAGTCACCCTCAACGGCGTGCCCGTGGACGAGCTCAAGCCCTTCACCCTGCAGCGCGGCGTGCTGTCTGCATCGGCGGCCACGCTGCGCGAACTTGGCCTCAAATGGCCGGGCAGCGACACAGCCAGCGCACAGGTTTCACTGGCCAGTCTGCCAGGCCTGCAGGTCAGCTACGACGAGCCGCGCCAGCGCATCAGGCTGACCGCGCCGCTGGCCCTGCTCGACAGGCCGTTACTCAAAATCGAAGCCGCGCTCGGCGAACGGCCGCGCGTGGACCCGTCTGCGCGCGTGCCCGGCCTGCTGCTGAACTACGACCTCTATGCGCAGCAGTCCGCAGGGCAGGCCGCATTGAACGGCGCGACCGAGGCGCGCCTGTCCGGCATTGGACCGGGCATCTTCAGCAACACCATGTCGACCCGCGTCGGCGTGGGTGCCGGCAACACGCAGGGCCGCAACGTGCGGCTGGATACCTCCTGGCAACGCGACTTTCCCGATGACGTGATGACGCTGACAGTGGGCGACACCATCACAGGCGCGCTCGGCTGGTCGCGGGCGCTGCGCATTGGCGGTGTGCGGCTGGCCAGCAACTTCGGCTTGCAGCCCTACCGCGTGACAGCGCCGCTGGCCGCCTTCCAGGGCAGCGCGGTTCTTCCTTCCACGGTGGACCTTTTCATCAATGGCATGAAGCAGACCACCCAGCAGGTGCAGCCGGGGCAGTTTCAGCTGAACAGCGCGCCCTCTCTCAACGGCCGCGGCCAGGCGCAGATGGTGATCACCGACATCAATGGCCAGGCCCGGTTTGTGAGTTTTGATATTTACGGCTCGCCGCAGTTGCTGGCCGCCGGTTTGTCTGACTGGTCGCTGGACGCCGGTGTGATACGCCAGGACTACGCGCTCAAGTCCTTTTCTTATGGCAGCGACCCGGTGCTCAGCGGCAGCGCACGTTACGGCTGGTCGGACAGCCTCACGCTTGAAGGCCACGCAGAAGCCACGCGCGACCTGCAGCTTGCAGGCGGCGGCGCATCGTGGCTGCTGGGTCAGCAGGCCGGCGTGCTCACGGCGTCACTGGCGGGCAGCCGCTTTGCCGGCGACACGGGTGTGCAGGCCAGCCTGGGTTACCAGTGGATTT
The DNA here is from genome assembly GCA_040388335.1 of Pseudomonadota bacterium. GTDB lineage: Bacteria > Pseudomonadota > Gammaproteobacteria > Burkholderiales > Burkholderiaceae_C > Polaromonas. The sequence goes on from JAZKCB010000183.1 coordinate 3,671, forward strand.
CACGCTACTTCAACACATCCATCAACACACTCAGGGCTGATTCGCGCTACCGCGACATCGCCAGCCTCAACGGCGCACCTGTCACGCGCCTCAGCGATTCGGCCTATCTGGGTTTTGACACGCGCTTTGGCCAGTTTGGTTTTGCACTGCTCAGGCAGCAGTACAGCGGCGCGGCGATCAGCCGCTTTGCCAGCCTGAGCTGGTCAAAACAGCTGGCGCGCAACGGCTCGCTGACCGTCAATTTCAACCGCAGTTTAGGCGACCAGACGGGGCCGCAGCTGTATGTGGGCTGGTCCATGCTGCTGGACCGCGACACGTCGGTCGCCGTCAACGGCCGGAGGACGCGTGACTCGAACAGCCTCACGCTGGACGCAGCACGTTCTGCACCTTCGGATGAAGACGGCTGGGGCTGGCGCGTGCAGGCCAATGCGGCAGACGGCAATGGCAGCAGTGGCTTCAACAACGGCCAGGGCCAGGTCAGCCGCACCACGGCGTACGGCCAGTTCGCAGCCGGTATCAGCCACTTCCGGGGCATACAGGGCGCGCCGTCCAGCACCTCGCTGTTTGGCAACGCCAGCGGCAGCGTGGTCATGCTGCAGGGCAAGGTGCAGCCCACACGCCGTGTGGACGACGCCTTTGCCGTGGTCTCGACCAACGGCCTGCCCGGCATACCCGTGCGGCTTGAAAACCGCATCGTCGGCGAGACCGATGAGGACGGCCTGCTGTTTGTCAGCCGCCTCAACGCTTACCAGCACAACCGGATCAGCATAGACACGCTCAAGCTGCCGCCCGACATGTACATCAACCGCACCAACATCGATGCCGTGCCAGCGGGCCGCAGCGGTGTGCTGGCGAAGTTTGAGATGCGCCGCATTCTGGCGGTGCAGCTGACTTTGCGCGACGTATCCGGCCAGCCGCTGGCACTTGGCAGTGTGGTCACGGTTGATACCTCTGCCAACGCGGACGCCAGCGCCGCCTCCACAGTGGTGGGCTACGATGGCCTCGTCTACCTTGAAGACCCGGCGCGCGGCGCGGTGCTCAGGGTCGAGAC
>JAZKCB010000184.1:0-40139 GCA_040388335.1 Pseudomonadota bacterium
CTGAAAACAGGCTGTTTGGGGCTAAAAATGGCCGCTGTGAGCTGGCTGGCATGCCATGAAGTTCGCCGCGCTCCTGAAAATAGCTATATTAGCTGTTTTTAAAATCGCAAAATATGTCATTTTGACAATAGGTTATTGACTTTAAAGCTATTTAATTCATAGCAAAAAGTCATCAGTTCAAGTCCGGAGCGCATATGGCGCGAGGTGCCTGCGTGTCAATCGTCGATGTCGCCGGGGGCTTTTGCCTGCTTGCGGCCGCTGAACATCGCGCTTGCCAGGTTTTCGCGATGGCGCAGGCTGGTGACGATGACGCCGCCGAGATGGCCCGCAATCAGAACCAGAAGAACCCAGGCCAGGGCCGCATGCAACTGGTCAAGCCAGGCCGTGCCCCAAAAATAATCGGTGGTGTAGAGCCATCCGGTCAGGCCCAGGCTGGCCACAAGCGCCAGCAGCAGCAGAACCATCCACCCGCCCAGCGGGTTATGGCCGATATAGCGGGGCTCGGTGCCTGTGCTCAGTTGAACGGCGTAGTCGCGCACGGCGCGGGGCCGGCGGACAAATTGTGAGAAGCGGGCATGGCGGCTGCCGATGAAACCCCAGGCTACCCGCACGGTCACAACGGCCAGTGCCACATAACCTGCCGGCTCGTGCGCCTTCAGCAGTCCGAAACCCAGGCTGCTGATCCACGCCAGCGCCACCGACAAAACCAGCAGCCAGTGCAGCATGCGGACCAGTCCATCCCAGACCTTGACAGCAGGTGGCGGGACGGACATGGATGGCTCGGGAGAAGCGTGAATCAGGAATCAGGAATCCTGAATCAGGACGGCTGCTGGACCTCACCAACCTTCTCGAAGGTCTTGGGGTTGAAGTAGATTTCAATGCGCTTGCCCGTGTTGTCAAAACCATAGACTTCATAGCAGCCGTTGTCGACCTTGACCTGGCGCACCTTCCAGCCTTCAGCGGTCAGCTTGCGCTGCAACTCCATCTGGGGTTTCCATTCGGCTTTCGGCACGTCGCATTTGAATTCGCCGTGCGCGAGGGCGTTTCCAGCAGCAAGGGCGAAAAGGGCAGCGATTGCGAAGTATGTGCGTTTCATTGAAATTCCTGTGTAACGGATGGTTAAAAAGAGCTGATCGAGCACAAGGGCTCTCGGCGATCAGGGGTCTGGTTACGATTGGCTTCGGGAGTCCGGTCACTGCCGTACTCAGGATGGCTGCTTCCATTATAAATGCGAATGTGTCGCATTTGCAGCCATGCCGCAGTGTGGCTGTATAAAAGGATGGTGTGTCAGACGTCAGCCCACATACGGAGGAGGTTGTGGTAGCAGCCCGTCAATCTCACCACCTCGTCACTTTCCACGCGGGCTTCGACGCCAACTGCCCGATCCAGGTCTTTTTGCCGCAGCGCAGTGATGGCCATGTCCATGTCGTAGAGCAATCTTCGCTGTGCATCGGAGCGGACCATGCTCTCAATCCAGAAAAAACAGGCTAGTCGTTCACCCCGAGTCACGGGCGTCACGCGATGGACAGAAGTGCCCGGGTACATCACCAGATCGCCGGCCGCGAACTTGATGCTCTGCTCGCCGTAGGTGTCCTGTACAACGAGTTCACCCCCGTCATAGGTTTCCGGCTCACTCAGGAACAACGTGCATGAGATGTCCGTACGTACGTGCCTTGCCGTGGCGGCGTGGGTGCGTACGGCATTGTCGATGTGGTTGCCGAACGCATTGGACTGGCCGGCATAACGGTTGAACAGGGGCGGATACACCGACTTCGGCAAGGCACCCGTGACGAACATGGGGTTGCGGGCCAGTGCGACCGAAACAACATGCCTGGCCTGCTGTGCCTCGGGCAGTTCTTCCGGTAGTTGAAGGTTGTTTTTAACCGCACCGCTCTGGACGCCGGCTGTGATGCGCCCGTCCGACCATGACGCCGAGAGTACAAGCTGGCGAACCATGGCCAGTTCTTCAGCTGTCAATACCTGCGCAACGCGAAGCAACATGTTTGCCATCCAAAAAAAGAATCGGGCCATCCCTGCCTGCGCCGGGATGGCCGAGTTTAAAGCCCGGTTGACCGGGCGTAAGCCTAGAACTTGCTTGTGAGTGTGGCCCTGACGGTGCGCAGCGGTGACTGTGTTGGCCAGCCCTGATAGAGCGAGCCGTAGTAGACCTTGTTGGTCAGGTTGTCGACATTGACCTTGACGGTGTTGTCCTGGTCGATACGGTATTCGAGCAACGCATCCCACTTGGTGTACGCCGGGGCGTGGTTCATCAAATTTGTGGCTGAGGCGGATGATGGGGCCTGGGCACCGACATGGGTGAAGCCGCCGCCAACGCGCCACTTGGTGCCAATTCTGTAGGTGGTCCATATGTTGGCCTGCTGGTTGGGCGTCAAGCCTGGGTTGAGCCCGACGGTGGCCTGGGCTGCGGCAGAGGAACCAGCCTTGTCAATGACGCCATGCATGAACACCAGGCCGCCAAACACATCCCATTGCGGAGTTAGGCGGCCGGCGACTTCAAACTCCAGGGAGTTGGTGTGACGTTGACCCGACAGCAGGAACTCGCCTGTCCCCTGGTTGATGTCGGTGTTGCGCTCGTTGTATTTGTCCGTGCGGGCAAGTGCCGTGCGCAGGGAGAGGTCGCCGCCATACAGTTCCCACTTGGCACCGATTTCCAGGTTGCGGCTGCTTTCCGGCGGTGTTTGCGCGCTATTCGCATCGTATTGGTAAAGGTCGCCCGACGTGTTGAAGGATGTTCCGTAGGAAGCGTAGTAACTTACCTCGTCTGTCGGCTGGTACATCACGCCAGCCCGCTTGCTGAGTACGGTGTCCCTGCGCGACAGATTGCCTGCCGGCACAGCCAGGCCCGAGCGGTCGTAGTTGCCGCCGAAACTGTCAAGGCGAAGTCCGCCTACCAGTTTCCAGTACGGCGTCAGGTTGATGGTGTCCTGAAGATAGGCGCCAATCGCCGTGGACGTGAAAACGGTCGATCGAATCAGGGCGCGCGTGTCGACGAGGGCCAGATTTGTCGGGTTGCCCACCGTCACCGTGCTTCGCGCTGGCGCGTTGGCGTAGCGGTAAACGATGGCGTTCTCCCTGGCGATATCTGTTCCTGCCAGAACCTGGTTTTTCAGGCTGAACCAGTTTGTCGTCGTGATGTAGTCGCTCTGGATGAACGTATGGTGGTCGCGGCCGGCACGGGTTTGTGTGCCTCGCGGTACCAGTGTATTCAAGTCAAAGTTGGCTTGCGTTACGTTGGCGGCCAAGCCGTTGAGTTGCGTTGCCCAAAGGTCGCGATTGAAATGACCGTCCCTGAAAGTTGTTTTCAGGGTGCTGCCATCATCCCAGCGGTGAGTGTGGGTGATGGTTCCGATGTCGGCTGCGTCTTTTTGATAGTCGGTATTGGCGTTGTAGGACAGCCCCGATGGAAATGGTGCAGGCGCGCCTTGCAGCCAGCGCCCGCCCAGGTTGTCTGGCTTGTCGTTGTAGTTGAGGTGGTAGAAGCTGAAGCTGAATTCGTCAGCTGTGCCTATGCCCAGGCTGTAGTCAAAAGCCAGGCCGCGGCGCTTGGTTGAAACCTTTCCGCCCTTGCTTTCACCGTCGGTGGTCATTGTCCCTATGCGGACGGCCGACTCTTCTCCGGTGCGCACGTTAAAGTCACCCGTTGTCCGCAGGTAGCGGGGGCCAACCGTTACGTTGACTTCATTCTCGTTCACCAGGCGAGCTGTTTTGCTGACCTGGTTGACAGCGCCCCCTGTGGATCCGCGACCAAAAAGCATGGAGGCCGAACCGCGAAGCACTTCAATCCGGTCGTAGTTGAAAGTGTCACGGTTGTACTGCGCTATGTCGCGCATGCCATCGAGATAGATGTCACCCGCGACGCTAAAGCCGCGCAGACGGATGTTGTCGCCGATCCGTCCACCTTCACCTGCTTCAAAGGTGATGCCGACGACGTTCTCAAGGGCACCTTTGAAGGTATCCCGGCCCTGGTCATGGATGAGCTTTTCGTTCACGACTGTCAGCGATTGCGGCACGTCCTTGGCGGCGACGGGCACTTTCCCGATGGTTGTGACCCCGCTTTGATAGGTTTGTGTTGCGCGGTCTCGTGCGCCCGTGACGGTCACCGGCGCCAGTGTTTTATCGTCTACCGGCGTAGTGGCCGTAGCTGTTGGTGTTGTTGTGGGCGTACTGGGTACCGCTGTTATCGTTTGTGCCCAGCCACTAACCGATGCCGCGAGCATAAGCGCGCCCAGTGGAAGCATGCACATCTCCGATGCACAGGACCTGAGGGCCGGGGCGTTTTGCGCGGCCTGAACAACGGGGAAAGACAGATTGCGTTGAGCGCTGTGTTTTGCGCTGTATTTGTTGACTTTATGGCGTGCCAAAGGAAGCTCCAAGCGATGTGTGCGTTTTGCCTGACAGGCAAAATCGGATTGAGCAAAGGCTTGGCTACTTTTGACCGAATGGCTCGGGCTGCTTGGCTGGCGTTATTGCATATTTATTATATATGCGAAAAAGAATGATTCTCAATACCGATTTGCAATGCAGGCCATTTCTTGCAGTGTCGTCGAGCCGTGCGCGCAAGTCAGTCCGGCGGGCGTGGCGTTTTTCGGCTATGCGATGAAAGCGCGTGAAGCGACAAGGGGGGGAGGGCGTAGCGCACAGACTTTCAGCCGGCAGCAAAATGAGGTGTGGCGCTTTCCCTGGCGCACTGGGTGAATTTATTCCAGCGGCTCGAACTTGACGATCACCAGCGACAGGTTGTCGCCGCCGCCGCGTGCCCGTGATCGGGCTTTCTGGATCAGGAATTCGGTCGCCTCACGCGGGGACAGCATGGAAAGCGCCGAGCCCATTTCGCTGGCGCTGAAGTAATGCCAGACGCCATCGCTGCAGGCTATCAGGACGTCTTCCGGCTGCAACTGCTGGATGAAGTGATGGCTGATCGGCGGGGCGTCTTCTGTTCCCAGGCAGCCCATCAAGATGTTGGACTGCGGGTGTACGTTGGCCTCTTCTTCTGTGATTTCACCTTTGTCCACAAGGGTCTGAACGTAGGAGTGGTCAACAGTGCGGTAGACGAGCTTGCTGCCGTGGAAATGGTAAATGCGTGAGTCACCGGTGTGCACCCAGTGGCAATCGCCAGCCGGGTTGATCAGGAAGGCGGCAAGCGTGCTGTGCGGCTCCTGTTCGGCGGAGATGGCGGTCAGCTTGATGACAATATGGGCTTCCTCGATGATCTGCTTGAGCATGGAGGGAGCATCGTCGCTGTCAGGCGAATAGCGTTCAAACAACTGCTTTGCGGTCATCATGACCTGGTCAGAGGCCTTGCGCCCACCGCTGCGGCCGCCCATGCCATCGGCAACGATGCCCAGTATGCAGCCGGAAATACGCTGGTGGCTGATGAGGTTCACCTGGTCTTGCTGGTACTCCCGGTCTCCCTTGTGGATACCTGTTGAAGCCGTGATTCGATAGCCTTTTGACATCTTGCAATTGGTCGAGCCATTGGGACTCGATTTATCTCCGTAATCAACGTATTATCAGAGCAAGCAGCGCGCCTTGATAAATACCTTGGACCTAAATTTACACTCGCCGGAGCGCCGGCTGATCGAACTCAGGATTGAACACGCTGACCTGAACGCCCTGGTGGATATTGCGGCACATGCCACCCCCATTGATGAACTGATGTTGCGCCGCCTCAAAAAGCGCCGCCTGCACCTCAGGGACCAGATCTCGCAGCTTGAATTGTCGCTTGATCCTCCTGAGCCCGCATGATGCATCTCGAACTTGAAGTTCAGGAGGCGTTTGCCCCTGGTGGCGTGCTGTCGCGGACCACCGAACAGTTCATGGCGCGGAGCGGGCAAACCGAAATGGCCATTGCCGTCGCGCGTGCCATTGAGCGCTCCGAAGTGCTGGTGGTTGAAGCCAGTACCGGTGTCGGTAAAACCTTTTCCTATCTTGTACCAGCGCTTCTCAGTGGAGAGCGGGTGCTTGTGTCCACGGCGACCAAGGCATTGCAGGACCAGCTTTTCGGGCGTGACCTGCCGCGACTGGTGGATGCCTTGAATGTGCCGGTGCGGACTGCATTGCTGAAAGGGCGCGCGAGCTATCTTTGCCTGCACCGCATGGGCCTGGCTCGCCAGGATCCTGCGCTGTCCGACAGCATGGCCGCACGGTCACTTGCGAAAATCGAGCAGTGGTCGCAGGTCACGCGGGCCGGTGACCTGGCTGAATTGCCCGGACTTGATGAGCGATCTCCGTTGATACCTCTGGTGACTTCCACCCGGGAAAACTGCCTTGGCGCGCAATGCCCGCAGTTCCGTGACTGCCATGTCAACCTCGCCCGCCGTGAAGCCCTGGCAGCTGATGTGGTGGTCATCAACCATCATCTCTTTTTCGCGGACCTGGCTGTTCGTGAGTCGGGGGTGGCAGAGCTGTTGCCGTCGGTGCGCATCGCGATTTTTGACGAGGCTCACCAGCTCAATGAAACTGGCGTCCAGTTTCTCGGCAAGAACCTGACCACCGGGCAACTGCTGGACTTTTGCCGTGACTTGCTCGGCTCCGGCCTTCAGCTTGCGCGGGGCCTTGTCAATTGGCAAGCCGTGGTCGGCGCTTGTGAGAATGCCGCACGTGAGTTGAGGCTTTGCGTGGGAAGGCAGTATCCGGGGACAAAGTTGCGCTGGACGGGTTCAGCCCCCGAGAGCATTGATGCCAAAGCCTGGGTGCTGGCGCTTGATGCAGTACATCACGGATTGTCTGCGGCCTGTGCTGCTTTGGATACTGTCAGTGAGATTGCGCCCGACTTCCCGCGGCTTCATGAGCGCGCTGCGGCGCTCGCCGAGCGCGCCAGTGCCTTTGCGGCTGATTGTCCGCCCGGACTGGTGCGGTGGGTGGACGTGGGGACGCAGTTGCGGCTTGTGGAGTCACCCCTCACTATTGCGGAGGCTGTCAGGACAAAATTGCTTGGCGCTTCCGCAGAGTCTGCAAAATCCTGGATATTTACGTCCGCGACGCTGGGCGATGATGACAAACTGAGCTGGTTTACGCAACCCTGCGGCCTTGAGGATGCGCGAGTGCTCAGGGTCAGCAGCCCGTTCGATTACGCGCTGCAATCGGCCATTCATATTCCGGCCGATTTCCCCAAGCCGGCAGATCCGTCGCACTCCGTTGCCGTGGCGCAGTCTGTCGCAAGGTGGGCTGCACGACTGGGTGGGCGCACCATGGTGCTGACGACGACACTGAAGGCCTTGCGTGTGATTGGTGACTCCCTTAGGGATTCATTCGACGATGGTGGCGAAATCGAGGTTCTGGTGCAAGGAGCAATGCCGAAGCGGGTACTGATCGAGCGTTTTCGCAAGGGTAACGCGAACGGTTTGCGTGGCTGCGTTCTTGTCGCGTCTGCATCGTTCTGGGAGGGCATTGATGTGCCTGGGGATGCGCTTCAACTGGTGGTCATTGACAAGCTGCCTTTCCCTCCACCCAACGATCCCATGGCTGAGGCCCGCGCCAAAAGCCTGGAGGCCAGTGGCAAAAGTGCTTTTAATGAGTATTTCCTGCCGGAGGCCGCTGTGGCCTTGAAGCAGGGGGCTGGCCGCCTTATACGCCGTGAGACTGACCGGGGTGTGCTGGTGATTTGTGACACCCGAACCAGCATGATGGGTTATGGCAAACGTCTTTTGAGGGCGCTTCCGCCCATGAGGCGTTTGATGTCAGACGATGAGTTGCTGGAACTGCTGGATTTGTTTACCAGAACTTGTACCACGGGTTGTCAACAGCCCGGAAACCCTTGGTCATGAACTCGCTCTTGGGGTATGTCTTTTCAAGCACACGTTTTGTGTCGTCGCGGAGTTGAGTCATTCCCAGCGCGTCATAGGACTTGTAGACGATGTAAGTGGCTTCCTCAAGAGCTGGCACATCCCGGTAATCGGTAATCGCAGCTTGCGCGCGGTTGATGGCGGCCACATAGGCGCCGCGCGAATAGTAATAACGCGCCACATGCACTTCAGATTGCGCAAGTGAGTTGACGGTGTAGGTCATTCGCAGGCGTGCGTCGGGTGTGTATTTGGAGTCAGGGAAGCGGGTGACCAGTTCCCTGAAGGATTCGAATGACTCCTTGGCGGCCTTCTGGTCCCGCTCGGAAAGATCCTGGCGTGAAATGGCTCCGAACAATCCGAGGTTGTCATTGAAGTTGACCAGTCCTTTGAGGTAAAGCGCGTAGTCCATCGCAGGACTGGCTGGATGCAGCTTCATGAACCTGTCGAGCGTGGCGACTGCCTGTGCCTGTTCACTGCTTTTGTATTGGGCGTAAGCCTTGTCCAGTTGGGCTTGCTGTGCCAGCGGTGTACCAGCAGCACGGCCTTCAAGCTTTTCAAACAGGGGAATGGCCTTTTCGTAGCCGCCACCCTTCATCTCTTCCGACGCTTCTGCGTAAATCCTGTTGGGGCTCCACGTTGCGGTCTGATCTATGGGTTTGCTCGAACAGCCAGCCAGTAGTGCACAAAGCAAGGCAAGACCTGCCGTAAATGGCGATGCACTGGGAACAACCGATAATTTGGTGGAAAACATTGCGATCGACCTCTACTAATGACTGATTCTGAACAAAGCAAATCGATTATATCGACCGTTGCCATACCTGAGGAATCAGATCATGTGGGCGATGAGTCCGATGTGGATGCTGATGTCGAGTTGCGGCAGTTGCAGGTACCTGTTGAATCCCATGGAAAACGTATTGACAGCACGCTGGCGCTGGCCGTGCCAGAGTTTTCCCGGAGCTACCTGCAGCAGTTGATTGCAGCCGGCCTTGTGCAGGTCAACGGCACCACGGTTACAAAATCCTCGCAGGGCATCAAAGCTGGGGACGCACTACGCATCGAGTTGAGGCCGACGCCGCAAAGCCAGGCATTCAAGCCTGAGGCCATGACGCTGGATGTGGTGTTTGAAGACGATTTTTTGCTTGTCATCAACAAACCGGCCGGGCTGGTTGTGCATCCGGCACCAGGAAACTGGAGTGGGACGCTCCTCAATGGTTTGCTGGCGCGGGACGGGGATGCAGCATTGCTGCCGCGCGCGGGAATAGTGCATAGACTTGACAAGGACACCAGCGGACTGATGGTCGTTGCGCGCAAGCGGCATATCATGGATGAACTCGTCAAAATGATTGCTGCGCGCACTGTCAACCGGCAATACATTGCTCTGGCGCACGGTTCCTGGACAGGACCGGCAACGCGCCGCGTAGACCTTCCCGTAGGGCGGGACCCCCGGAACCGCCTGAGAATGGCCGTCGTGGACCTGGACAAACATGCGGGCAAAACAGCAACCACCGATATTTCCTTGCTGCAAAGCAATGAGGGTCATTGTCTGGTTCGCTGCAAACTGCATACTGGCCGGACGCACCAGATCAGGGTTCACATGGCCGCGCTGGGTCATCCGCTGCTTGCAGATGAACTGTACGGTGGACAGGCTGGAGGAGGGCTGGAGCGGCAGGCGCTGCACGCCTTTCGCCTGGCTTTTGTGCATCCGGTCACGGGTGAGGCACTGGAATTCAACTCGCCGCCTCCTGATGACATACTTGCCGCCCTCAAGGCTTTGGGCCTGCGATACAATCAAAGTTAGTAAGTTAAAGGCTCCCGCAGTACCCCAGTCATTGACGAATGGCATCTATTTGGTACTGTGCTCCATGTGAGTCGCGCCTTCCGGCGCTCTACCCGACCATTTTCGGAAACAAGAAATCATGAATACGACGGATGCCAAGCGCGTCCTCGAGACGGCACTCATTTGCGCTCAGCAGCCTTTGCCGCTTCGAGAGATGGCAGTTTTGTTCAGTGGTGCGCTTACAGCCGACAGCATCCGGCTTGCGCTTGAGGAACTGCAAAACGACTGGTCTGGTCGGGGTGCCGAACTGGTACATGTCGCCACGGGCTGGCGTTTTCAGAGCAGGCCGCAGATGCGCGAGTACCTTGACCGGTTGCATCCTGAAAAGCCGCCGCGCTACACACGTGCGACCCTGGAGACGCTTGCCATCATTGCCTATCGCCAGCCGGTGACCCGGGGTGATATGGAGGATATTCGTGGTGTGACCATCAACAGTCTGATCCTCAAGCAGCTTGAGGACCGGGGATGGGTGGAGGTTATAGGGCATCGAGAAACGGTTGGACGTCCTGCGCTTTACGCAACCACCAAACAGTTTCTGGATGATCTGGGTGTGGATTCGCTGGACCAGCTACCGGCAATGGACAGTTCGGCAGCACAGGCGGCCATGCTCGAGCAAATTGAGTTTGGAATGGCTGAGTCGTTGCCGGAAGTCGCTGAGGTGCCAGCCGCTGCCATGCCATCCGCAAGTTCAGAGATATCAGGAGACGAGTCCGGAAACCCGGAATCTGAAAATGCGCCCAAGGAGGCTGATCCGAGTCAGTCCGTTGCAGAGGGTGACGATCTGCTGCCCGACGACCCCAACATGAATGTGAGAGCATGAATTCACCAGACAATCAAGACCCTTTGGCGCCTGCCCCGCCAATTGACGAGTCTGTACGCGCAAATGCAAAAATTGAAGCGGCCCAGCCAGAGGTTGATTTGTCTGGCATGTCGCTCCAGCAGGCTGAAAATGCTGATCCGGAGATCCCGGTAAAAGCACGCACGCCTGCTCCCAGGGCTTCAATGGCCGCAGCGCGCTTTGATGATGTTGTCACTGGACAGTTTGATGAGGATGAAGTCGATCCGGCAGTGGAGTTGTCCAAGAGGGTGTTGTCTCCCCAACCCGAATCCCCCAAGCTGCACAAAGTGCTCGCGCAGGCCGGCCTCGGCTCACGCCTCGAGATGGAGCAGCTGATTCTCGAGGGGAGAATCTCCGTAAACGGTGAGCCTGCTCATATCGGTCAGCGCATTCAGTTTGGTGACACCGTCAAGATCAACGGAAAGCCCGTCAGGGTTCGTATTGACGCGCCACCACCTCGCGTGATTGCTTATCACAAGCCAACCGGCGAAGTTGTGACCCACGATGACCCGCAGAACCGGCCAACAGTTTTCAGGCGTTTGCCCAAGCTTTTTCAGGGCAAATGGCAGTCCGTGGGGCGCCTCGACCTCAATACCGAGGGGCTTTTGCTTCTGACCAGCTCAGGCGAGCTGGCCAACAAGTTGATGCATCCGCGTTTTGGTCTGGAGCGCGAGTACGCAGTCCGGGTCCTTGGCGCTCTCAGCGCCGAAGAAAAAAAACGATTGCTTGACGGCGTTCAGCTGGATGATGGAAGCGCATATTTCGGATCCATCGAAGCAGGTGGCGGAGAGGGCGCTAATTGTTGGTACAAGGTGACCATTTCAGAGGGCCGTAACCGTGAGGTGAGGCGCATGTTTGAGGCCGTAGGCCATGCTGTGAGTCGCCTTATCCGCATCCGTTATGGTGCGATGGTGTTGCCGCGTGGACTCAAGCGCGGCGCTTTTGTTGAGCTTGATGATCGTGACATCATGGCGTTGACCAACGCAGTGCATCGCAGCGAAGCAAGGGTTGATGACCGTACGGTCACCTCATCAAACGAGGCGGGTGGTGATGAAGGCGGGCGCGGAGAGTCGCGCGGGGCCCGGGGCCCCAGGCGGGGCGGCCGCGCAAGGTCTGCGGGGCGATCTCCAGCACGTGACCAACCGTTGCGGGCGCCCGCTGACCAAGGCAGAAACACTTCCAGCCTGGATCATCAGGATGTTGAGCTGGATTCTGACGATATCCAGCCGCCCAATCTGCGCCACGACGTTGGCGGACTCGGAACGGGCAATGGGGGCAGCAAAAGACGGCGTGGACGTGGTCAGGCCGGCAGTTTTGGGCCAGGCTCCCAGTCCATGCCTCCGCAAGCAGGTTTTGGCCGGAATTCAGGCGGTAATGGCGGCGCGCAGGGCCAGAGACGGCGTGATGATCGCGGTCCTCGAAATGACAAGGCCGGAGGGGGGGCGCAACCTGATCCTATGAAGACATCCTTTGGCTATATAGGAGCCGATACGTTTACCCGTCAGAGGCAAGGGCAGGGACAAGGCCAGGGGCCTCGCCGCGCGGGTGGCGCAGGGCCTAGTGGCATCGGTGGCGGTCAGCGTCGAGGTGGAAACGGCTCTTCTGGAGGTGGCAGGGGTCGCGGTGGTAACCGAGGCGGAGGCGGCAATCGCTAGAGCTTTCACAATACCGCAATCCTTGCGGGTAAATATGCCTGCATATTGGGGGCTTGAGCTCCTTGCAGGTTAAAATCTTAGGCTGTACTCAATTTTCGAATTTCCGAAAATTCAAGCGCATCCAAGAAAATTCAAGGTTAAGGAAAAAAATGGCTATCGAACGTACTCTCTCAATCATCAAGCCTGACGCAGTGGCAAAAAATGTGATTGGCCAAATTTATGCACGCTTCGAAGCAGCCGGTTTGAAGATTGTGGCAGCCAAGCTGGCCCACCTCTCCCGTGGCGAAGCCGAGGCGTTTTATGGTGTCCACAAGGAGCGTCCTTTCTTCAAGGACTTGGTCGAATTCATGATATCGGGTCCTGTCATGATCCAGGCTCTGGAAGGTGAAAACGCCATTCTCAAGAACCGCGAACTGATGGGCGCTACGGACCCAAAGAAAGCGGCTGCCGGCACCATTCGTGCCGACTTCGCCGAGAGCATTGATGCCAATGCCGTGCACGGATCTGATGCGGCTGAAACGGCCCAGGCGGAGATCAGTTTCTTCTTCCCTGGCATGAACATTTACTCTCGCTAAACATGCGTGCCTCAAGCTTTGCCATCCCTTTACGGGTTTGCCGCATGCTTGGGGCTGTGTCTGGTTGAGTCTGCGGCCATGACCGCCAACCTGCTTAACTACGATCTTGAGGGTTTGGCTGCCTTCTGCGAGGGGCTTGGAGAAAAGCGGTTTCGTGCAACGCAGCTTTTTCGCTGGATACACCAGAAAGGTGCATCGGGTTTTGACCAGATGACCGACCTTGCGAAATCGCTTCGGGAGAAGCTCCCGGCCTCTGCCCGTATTGAGGGCCTTCAGGTTGTTTCACGTCATGATTCTGCCGACGGCACAGTCAAGTGGCTTTTCGATGTGGGCGGTGGTGACGTCGTTGAAACGGTTTTCATACCTGAGACAGATAGAGGAACCTTGTGCATCTCGTCACAGGCGGGCTGCGCTGTCGGTTGCCGATTTTGCTCGACTGGTCATCAGGGCTTCAGCCGAAACCTAACGACCGCCGAGATTCTTGCCCAGCTGTGGTTTGCCGAACATGCGTTGCGGAGGCAATTCGGCAAAGACGAGCGGGTGATATCCAACGTTGTCATGATGGGCATGGGCGAGCCCTTGCAAAACTACGCCCAATTGCTGCCTGCTTTGCGCGTGATGCTTGATGATCACGGCTATGGCATGTCCCGACGCCGTGTCACTGTTTCCACTTCCGGGGTCGTCCCCATGATTGACCGCCTTGCACTTGACTGTCCTGTCGCGTTGGCGGTTTCTCTGCATGCGCCTTCCGATGAGTTGCGCAATCACCTTGTGCCGCTCAACAAGAAGTACCCGATCAAAGAGTTGCTTGACGCTTGCGGCCGTTATCAGGCCCACGCGCCCCGAGACTTCATTACTTTTGAGTATTGCATGCTGGATGGCGTTAACGACCAGCGTGAGCATGCTGAGCAATTGGTTGCCTTGGTGCAAAAGCATTCTGGCGATGGATTGTCATGTAAATTCAATCTCATCCCCTTCAACCCGTTTCCTGCCTCCGGACTGAAACGTTCAGCAATGCCACAGGTTATGCTGTTCGCAAAAATTCTTATGGATGCCGGGATCGTGACGACGGTAAGAAAAACCCGGGGAGACGATATCGATGCCGCCTGCGGGCAACTCGCAGGTGATGTTCAGGACCGAACAGGTGCGAGGGAGCGCATGGCATCACAACGGCAAGGTATGCTGGGTGGCGTCCAAGTGGTGCTGGACAAAGGGATGGTGTCATGAAAATTTTTCGCATTGCCCTCCTGGCGGCTTGCTGGAGCGCTGTCTTTCTGGCTGGTTGCGCCAGCAATACGGGCATTCGCAGCGCAGCTGATGGCAATGCAGATATGGTGACTGAGTCGGATGAGCCGATCACACGACGGCGCGCCCGTTTGCGGCTGGAGCTGGCAAGCGGCTATTTTGAGCAAGGCCAGACAAATGTTGCACTGGATGAGCTCAAGCAGGCTCTTGTGATTGACCCCAATTTTGCCGATGCCTACAACCTTCGTGGCCTTGTTTACATGCGCCTTAATGATAATCCGCTGGCTGAAGACAGCTTTCGCCGCGCGTTGGCATTGAACCCTCGTGATGCTGATGTGGCGCATAACTATGCGTGGTTTTTGTGTCAGCAATCCCGCTACCGTGAGTCTTCGCAATTCTTCGCGCAGGCGGTAGCGAACCCGACTTATGGTGGACAAGCCCGAAGCCTGATGGCGCAGGGCGTTTGTCAGATGAAAGCTGGTCAGCGCGTGGAGGCCGAGGAAAGTTTTACGCGGTCTTATCAGATTGACGCGGGCAACCCTTTGACGGCCTACAACCTTGCGAGCCTTCTTTATGAGCGAGGTGAGCTTTCCCGCTCCCAGTTTTACATTCGCAGATTGAACAATAGTGAGCTGGCCAATGCGGAAACCTTGTGGCTGGGCATAAAGATAGAACAGCGCCTGAACAATCGCGAAGTGGTGTCCCAACTGGGGGATCAGTTGAAAAGGCGTTATGCGCAGTCTCGGGAGGCTGCTGCTTACGAGAGGGGGGCTTTTAATGAGTGATCTGGCGGGGCTTGATGATCGGGCGATGAGCGAGAGCGCCGATCTTGAAAGGGGCAGTAACGCAGGTGATTCCGCACCCCAGGAAACTGCGGGCGGCCTGCTTCGTCGCGCTAGGGAAGCGGCCGGTTTGCACATTGCCGCTCTTGCTGTTTTGTTGAAAGTGCCCGTCAAGAAACTTGAAGCCCTGGAGGCAGACCGGTTCGATTTGCTGCCTGACGCTGTTTTCGTGCGGGCTTTGGCCTCCAGCGTATGTCGCACCCTGAAAATCGATGCAACGCCAGTGCTGCAGCGTCTTCCCCAAACTAATAGTCCGAAACTCACTTACCAGAGGGGGGGCCTCAATACGCCATTCCGTGCCCCAAGCGATGGACCGGGCCCCTCAATGTGGTCCCAGGTTTCGAGGACGGCCGTGCTCGCAGGCGTCCTTTTGTTACTTGCGGCACTGGTCATCATTTTGCTGCCTGCATTAAAAGTCGGTTTGGGCTCTGGCAATGCCGGCTCAGATTTAAAAGTGACCAGTGGTTCTGTAGTAGGTGGAACTGTGGCACTGGCTGAGTCGAGAAGCACTGAGCGAGCTGGATTTCCTGAGCCAGCACCAGAAGCGGTTGTTTCCGAAGGCAAAAATCCAGCTGTTTCGCAGGTACTTTCTGCATCAACTGCAAGCGCGGCGCCTTTAGTGAATGTCCCCGTTGCTGTTGTACCTGTTTCGTCCCCTTCTGTATCTCCTGTATCCCCATTGATCCCTAGTTCTTATCCTGTGTCGGTCGGGGCGGCGAGTCCTGCAAGCGCTGCCGTTGCCATGCCTGCGCCTTCAACAGGCATAGTTGTATTTACTGCCAACAGCGAATCATGGGTAGAGGTCACCGATTCCAAGGGGCAAGTTGTTCTGCGTCGTATTCTTGTTGCGGGGGAAGTCGTTGGTGCATCAGGCGCGTTACCCCTTTCTGCCGTGGTCGGCCGGGCTAATGCGACGCAGGTTCAGATTCGTGGCAAGGCCTTTGATTTAAGTGCTTTAGCCAAAGACAATGTTGCCCGATTTGAGGTGAAGTAGTGTCATGCCGTTGCCGATAGATATTGCCTCTACCAAGGCCCGCCACTCCCGTCAGGCTCGCATAACCTGGGGTTCGCGGGTTGTCACTGTGGGCGGCGATGCGCCAGTGCGCGTTCAGTCCATGACGAATACGGACACGGTCGATGCGATAGGCACGGCAATCCAGATAAAGGAACTGGCGCTGGCGGGCTCTGAAATGGTTCGCCTTACAGTCAATACACCTGAGGCGGCGCAAGCTGTGCCTTACGTGCGCGAGCAGCTTGATCGAATGGGCATTGATGTACCATTGATCGGGGATTTTCACTACAACGGCCATCGTTTGCTGACGGACTATCCAGCTTGCGCGCAGGCCTTGTCCAAGTACCGAATCAATCCTGGTAATGTGGGCAAGGGCGACAAGCACGACAGGCAGTTCGGGCAAATGATCGAAGCCGCCATAAAGTGGGACAAAGCCGTGCGAATCGGGGTGAACTGGGGGAGTCTGGACCAGGACCTGCTCGCCAGCCTGATGGACGAGAACAGCGCGCGAGCTGTTCCATGGGACGCCAAACAGGTGATGTATGAAGCGTTGATCACCTCAGCGCTGGACTCCGCGCGGCTGGCCGAGGAAATCGGTCTTAACCGGGATCAGATTATTCTTTCCTGCAAGGTGAGTGGCGTGCAGGATCTCATTTCGGTGTACCGCGAGCTCGCGAGGCGTAGTGACTATGCCTTGCATCTTGGCTTGACGGAAGCCGGTATGGGGACAAAGGGCACTGTGGCTTCTGCTGCAGCCCTCTCGGTGCTGTTGCAGGAAGGTATAGGGGACACCATACGGGTATCGCTGACGCCTCAACCGGGAGAGGCGCGCACGCAAGAGGTCGTTATTGCCTCTGATATCCTGCAGGCACTTGGCATGCGCAGTTTTGTCCCAAGTGTGACAGCATGCCCGGGTTGCGGACGTACCACCAGTACGACATTCCAGGAACTGACGCAGGAGATTGACAATTTTCTTCGTGCGCAAATGCCGGTCTGGCGAGAGAAGTATCCGGGAGTGGAGAAGCTCAAGGTTGCAGTGATGGGCTGCATTGTGAATGGCCCCGGGGAAAGCAAGCATGCCGACATCGGTATCAGCCTTCCCGGATCGGGCGAAGCGCCAGCGGCACCCGTTTATATCGATGGCGAAAAAAGTGTCACCTTGCGTGGCGACAGCATTGCGCGTGACTTCCACGCCATTGTCGAAAACTACATAGAAAAGCGCTTCGGTACGCACCCTGCGACTGAAGCAGCCTGAACACCCATGGCTGAAAAGTTAGCTGCCGTCAAAGGCATGAATGATATTTTGCCGCCCGATTCGGCGCGGTGGGAGTGGCTTGAGGGCAAAGTGCGCTCGTTGATGGCGCTTTATGCCTATCGAAACATTCGTACGCCCATTGTTGAGCCTACGCCGCTGTTTGTACGTGGGCTGGGCGAAGTCACGGATATTGTCGAGAAAGAGATGTACTCCTTTGAGGACAGGCTCAACGGAGAAGCCCTGACCCTACGTCCTGAAAATACGGCCGGTGTTGTTCGTGCAATTGTTGAACATTCCATGCTGTACGAGGGAGGCAAACGCCTGTATTACATGGGCCCCATGTTCAGGCACGAGCGGCCACAGCGCGGTCGTTATCGTCAGTTTCACCAGATTGGTGCCGAAGCTCTCGGGTTTGCTGGCGCAGAGGTCGATGCCGAACTGATTTTGCTGGCGGATGCGCTCTGGAGAGAGCTTGGCCTCAAGGACGTGCGTCTGGAACTCAACAGTCTTGGCCAGCCGGATGAGCGCAGGCAGCACAGGGCGGCGCTCATCGCCTATCTTGAGGCCAATGCTGACGTTCTGGATGAAGAGGCCAGGCGAAGGCTCCATAGCAATCCCCTGCGGATCCTCGACAGCAAGAATCCGGTAATGCAGTCCATACTGGAACAGGCACCGAAGCTCATGGATTTCCTGGGCACAGCATCGCTGGAGCATTTCAACCGCGTGAAGACCATTCTCGAGGCGAGCGGAATTTCCTATCGCATCAATCCGAGGCTGGTACGCGGCATGGACTATTACAACCTGACAGTATTCGAGTTCATTACAGAGAGTCTCGGATCACAGGGCACGATTTGCGGTGGCGGACGTTATGACTACCTGATTGAGCAGATCGGCGGCAAGGCCGCACCTGCTGTCGGCTGGGCACTTGGGGTTGAACGTGTGCTGGAGCTTGTCAAGGAGCAGGGCGAAGCTGTGCCGCCGCTGGCACCAGATGTTTATGCCGTTATTCCTGATGCAGTCGCCCTGCCTGCCGCCATGTCCGCCCTGGCAGCGTTGCGATCTGCTGGCGTGAGCGTGCAAATGCATGCCGGTGTCAGCGTCGAGGGAATGGGGAGCATGAAGTCGCAATTCAAAAAGGCCGACAGCAGTGGTGCTCGATTCGCCCTTATCTTCGGTTCCGCGGAGTTGGCTGATGGGTGTGTTGCTGTTAAATCGCTGCGCGGCGAAAAAACCGATCCTGTGCAGGGTCAGGTTTTACACAGCCTGAATGATGTTGCATCCTGGGCTCGTACGCTTAAAAGCTGAGTCACGTATTTCGCGGGCTGGTCGCCCTCTACAATCTCCACAATTCATTCGGCGTATCTGGCGCAGGGCAAACAAGACTTTTATGGCTAAACATCTCGATCTCGAAGAACAGGAGCAGCTTGACGAACTCAAGCACTTCTGGAAGCAGTACGGCGATATCATCACTTGGGCCCTGATAGTCGTCTTCGGTGCTGTGGCCGCATGGAATGGCTATCAGTATTGGCAAACCCGGCAGGCATCTCAGGCTACCGTCATGTATGACGAGGTTGAACGCGCTGTGCAATCCGGCGACGTCGCCAGGCTGGATCGCTCGCTTGCTGACATGAAAGATCGTTTCGGCGGCACTGTTTATGCAAGTCAGGCCGGTTTGCTTGCAGCTAAAACCTATTACGACAAGGGCAATATAGACGCCTCAAAAGCGGCATTGACCTGGGTTGCTGAAAAATCGTCAGATGAAGCTTACAAGTCCATCGCAAATTTACGGCTCGCAGGCATATTGCTCGAAACGAAAACCTATGACGAAGCCTTGAAGCTTGTGTCGGGTTCTTTTTCAAAGGATTTTGCTGCCCTTGCAGCTGACCGCCGAGGTGACATCCTTGCAGCGCAAGGAAAGAAGGTCGAAGCCAAAGCCGAATACCAGACCGCGTACAAAGGGTTCGATGAGCGCTCTGAGTATCGACGCCTTGTAGAGGTCAAGCTTAATGCGCTGGGCGCTGACCCTGTTGCCGTTAATCCTGCGGCTGTGGCGCCCAACACCGAGGTGAAAAAATGAAGTTGCAATCGGTTCTTATCGCCAGCCGCGCAGTCAAGCTGGAACTCGGCCTCGTATGCGTAGCCATGTTGTCGGGTTGCTCCATGTTTTCCATGTTTGGCAGTGGTCCGGCAAAGCCTCAGCCTGCCCCGCTTCAGGCGGTCAGCGGTGTGGTGTCTGCAAGGCAGGCCTGGGCAAGTCGTATCGGTCCCATCACATTCCCGCTGGAAGTCAATGTAAGCGGTACATCGGTTTTTGTTGCGGCGAATGATGGGTCTGTTGCTGCGATTGACGCCCGTACTGGAGTTGATATTTGGCGTGTGAACGTGGGCGCGCCGATCGCCGCAGGTGTGGGCAGTGACGGAGCAATTGCAGCCGTCGTGACGCAAGGCAATGAAGTTGTGGCTGTGCAGGCCGGGCGCGAGATATGGCGCCAAAAACTGACTGCCCAGGCTTACACGTCGCCATTTGTGGCGGGTGGACGCGTGTTTGTACTGGCCGCCGACAGGTCGGTCAATGCCTTTGACGGACAGACGGGGCGCAAGTTGTGGACGCAGCAGCGTCCCAACGAACCGTTGGTTCTCAGGCAGTCGGGCGTGATCCTCGCAGTCGGTGACACCCTGGTCGTAGGCCTTGCAGGTCGCCTGGCTGGCTTGAACCCTTCCAATGGAAGCATTCGCTGGGAGGCGCCTATTGCTTCTCCGCGTGGCATTAATGACGTTGAGCGCCTGGTAGACCTGGTAGGTCGTGTGGGGCGTGACGGTGACGTGGTCTGCGCGCGCGCGTTCCAGGCGAGCGTCGGCTGCGTCAACACCGCGCGGGGCGCACTGATGTGGACAAAACCTGCCAACGGTTCCCAAGGTGTACACAGTGATGACCGTTTCGTTTTTGGCACCGAATCCGACGGGACCGTCCTGGCATGGCGCAAGGTTGACGGCGAGCGCGCCTGGACGACGGATAATCTGCGTTACCGACATCTCACTGCTCCGCTAGTTGTCGGGCGTTCGGTCGCCATCGGTGATTCGGCCGGCATCGTTCACCTGCTCTCGCGTGAAAATGGTGCTCCCCTGAACCGCCTGACGACAGACGGATCTGCCATAGCAGCCGCTCCGGCGCTGTCTGGCAGCACCTTGATCGCCGTGACCCGCAATGGCGCAGTCTACGGTTTTGTTCCTGAATAATGACCGCTTTGGTCGCATGAATTGCTTCGATGAAACCCGTAATCGCCCTGGTGGGCCGCCCCAATGTTGGTAAATCGACGCTTTTTAACCGCCTGACCAAGACACGCGACGCCATCGTCGCGGACTTCGCGGGGTTAACCCGTGATCGGCACTATGGCAACGGCAAGCTGGGTTCCCACGAATACATAGTCATCGACACCGGCGGTTTTGAACCTGACGCGCAAAGCGGCATCTATAAAGAGATGGCCAAGCAGACCCGTCAGGCTGTGGCTGAAGCCGACGTTGTCATCTTTGTCGTTGATGCCCGGGCAGGCGTGAACGCGCAGGACCACGACATCGCGAAGTACCTGCGCAAGCTGGGCAAGCCGTCGCTGTTGACGGCGAACAAGGCTGAAGGCATGACCGAAGGCGTGCAGCTTTCGGAATTTTTCGAATTGGGTTTTGGTGAGGTGCTGGCCGTGTCTGCCGCGCATGGCCAGGGCATGCGAACGCTGGTCGATAGCGCGCTGGCGCTACTTGATCTGCCGGAAGCCGATGAGGATGCAGAGACGCAAGACCCGTCCATCATTCGCCTTGCTGTCGCTGGTCGCCCTAACGTCGGCAAATCGACACTGATCAATACCTGGCTGGGTGAAGAACGGCTGGTCGCCTTTGACATGCCCGGTACCACGCGCGATGCTATTTCGGTTCCGTTCGAACGTGATGGCCAGAAGTTTGAATTGATAGACACAGCTGGACTGCGTCGCAAGGGTAAGGTCTTCGAGGCTATCGAGAAGTTCTCCGTGGTCAAGACGCTGCAGGCTATTGAGAACGCCAATGTCGTGTTGCTGCTGCTCGACGCCACTCAGGGCGTGACCGACCAGGACGCCCATATTGCGGGCTACATCCTTGAAAGTGGACGTGCTGTGGTGCTCGCCGTCAATAAATGGGATGCCGTGGATGCCTACCAGCGTGAAATGCTTGCACGCTCGATTGAGACGCGACTTGCCTTCCTGAGATTTGCGTCAATTCACCAGATATCCGCCATCAAGCGGCAGGGATTGGGGCCGGTGTGGAAGTCCATTATCCAGGCACATGCCTCTGCCAACCGCAAGATGTCCACGCCTGTTCTGACTCGTCTGTTGCTGGAGGCTGTGCAGTTCCAGCAGCCGCAGCGCTCAGGGGTGTTTCGTCCGAAATTGCGGTATGCGCATCAGGGCGGCATGAACCCACCCATCATCATCATTCACGGCAATTCGCTGGAGCATGTCAGCGAATCCTATAAGCGTTATCTGGAGGGCCGTTTCAGGAAAGAGTTCGAGCTGACCGGTACGCCGATGCGAATACAGATGAAAACTTCACAGAACCCCTACAAGGATAAGGAATCAGACTAGGACTACAGTCATTGGTAGTTTCCCTGTGGTATTGTCAAGATCCATTAACTCTTGAACACGGAAAATATCGTGAGCAATAACAAAGGTCAGTTACTCCAGGACCCGTTTCTCAATACCTTGCGTAGAGAGCACGTTCCTGTTTCAATTTATCTCGTCAACGGGATTAAATTGCAGGGCCAGATCGAGTCTTTCGATCAATATGTCGTCTTGCTGCGCAATACGGTGACACAGATGGTGTACAAGCATGCCATTTCGACCATCGTACCGGGCCGTGCCGTGAATTTTGCGGCAGCTGACTCCGAAGAAAGCCCCGCCAGCTGAGTTCCGGAGAACATTCCGGCACCGGCAAACCGCAAGTGAAGCCGCTGGCCATTCTGGTCGGTGTTGATCTGGGCTACCCCAACTTCGACAAGGATCTTGAGGAGCTTGGCCTGCTGGCTGAAACAGCAGGCCTTCATCCCGTGGATCGTGTCACGTGCAAACGCAGGGCACCTGATGCCGCGCTGTTTATCGGCAGCGGCAAGGCCGACGAAATCAAGATGCTCGCCCGGCAACTGGGTGCAAGCGAAATCCTGTTTGACCAGGCCTTGAGTCCGGCCCAGCAGCGTAACCTTGAACGCCATCTCGAGCTGCCTGTCAACGACAGGACTTTGCTGATCCTTGAAATTTTTGCCCAACGTGCGCGCAGCCACGAGGGCAAACTTCAGGTTGAGCTGGCGCGTCTGCAATATCTGTCTACCCGCCTTGTGCGCCGCTGGTCCCATCTGGAGCGTCAAACGGGCGGAGCAGGTGTGCGCGGCGGCCCGGGTGAAAAGCAGATCGAGCTTGATAAACGCATGATCGGTGAGTCCATCAAGCGTACAAAAGAGCGGCTGACCAAAGTCAAAAAACAAAGGCAGACCCAGCGCAGGCAGCGTGAGCGCCGGAACTCCTTCACCATTTCGCTGGTCGGTTATACCAACGCCGGTAAATCAACGCTCTTCAATGCGCTGGTGAAGGCGCGTGCCTATGCGGCAGACCAGCTTTTTGCGACTCTGGACACCACAACCCGCCAGCTCTACCTTGGCGATGCCAACCGCTCGGTCTCGCTGTCAGATACGGTGGGCTTTATTCGCGACCTGCCTCACAGCCTGGTTGACGCGTTTGCTGCAACCCTTCAGGAAGCCGCCGATGCTGACCTTCTTTTGCATGTGGTGGATGGCGCTAACCCCAATCACCTGGAACAAATCGAGCAGGTGCAGCGCGTGCTCGAGGAGATAGGCGCATCAGAGGTTCCGCAAATACTCGTATTTAACAAACTCGACGCTATTGAAAAGTCGCGCTGGCCGCTGCAACTAAGCGACATGTTTGAAGTAAAAGACGCCTTTTCCGACTCGGTCCGCCGGGTCGAAAGGGTTTTTGTCAGCGCTCAGACCGGTGACGGCCTGCCTTTGTTGCGGCAATTACTGGTTCAACATGCCTCAGAGGCGTCGCCGGACGATACCCCATTACCGTCTGAGGTCGTTGTCTGAGTGGCGTCCGAATTGGGCACAATGGCGAAAGTAATGAAAAAAACGAGTTCGAACCAATGAATCTGAACCCTGCGCTGCAGACCCTGGCAAGTTTTTCCGGCCGTGTGAAACAACGCGTGCTGGGCATGTTTAACCTGAACGATCCACGCTGGGGCCGCAATGACGACAAACCGGCTGGCGACGAACCAGGTCCCAAAGTGAATCCCGAGGGCGCCAATCCGCCCCCACCGCCTGAAAGGCGGCCGCAAGGGCAGGGCCCCAATCAGGGACCGCCCGACCTTGATGAACTCTGGCGCGACTTCAACCGCAAGCTCGGCGGGCTGTTTGGCGGCAAGAAAAGTGCAGGCCGACCACAGCCGGGCGGTAGTGGTGGCAACGGCGGTGGAGGCGGCGGAAGCTTCCAGCCGGATATGAAGAGCGCCGGTATCGGCGTTGGCCTGATTGCCGGTGTCGCCGTGCTGATCTGGCTGGGCACTGGCTTTTTCATCGTGCAGGAAGGCCAGCAGGCGGTCATTACCCAGTTCGGCAAATACAACTCGACCGTCGGCGCAGGTTTTAACTGGCGCCTGCCTTATCCGATCCAGCGTCACGAGATGGTGGTCGTCACGCAAATTCGTTCGGTCGATGTTGGCCGTGACACCGTCATCAAGGCGACGGGCCTGCGCGAGTCCGCCATGCTGACCGAAGACGAAAATATTGTTGAAATCAAGTTCGCTGTGCAATACCGGCTGAACGATGCCCGGGCTTATCTTTTCGAAAGCAAGGACCCTGCAAACGCCGTCGTGCAGGCGGCCGAAACTGCTGTGCGCGAAGTGGTCGGCAAAATGAAGATGGACTCTGCGCTGGCCGAAGAGCGTGACCAGATCGCACCACGTGTGCGTGCCCTGATGCAGACCATTCTGGATCGCTACAAGGTCGGTGTCGAAGTGGTCGGCATCAATCTGCAGCAAAGCGGTGTGCGTCCCCCTGAGCAGGTTCAGGCCGCTTTCGATGATGTGCTCAAGGCGGGCCAGGAGCGCGAACGTGCCAAGAACGAAGCACAGGCCTATGCCAATGACGTGATTCCACGTGCTGTGGGTTCCGCCTCGCGTCTGAAGGAAGAGTCCGATGCGTACAAGGCACGTATCGTTGCGCAGGCGCAGGGTGACTCGCAGCGTTTCCGATCCGTGCTGGCCGAATACCAAAAGGCCCCGCAGGTGACGCGTGACCGCATGTACATCGACACCATGCAGCAGGTCTACACCAATGTCACCAAGGTGCTGGTTGAATCCCGTCAGGGCTCCAACCTGCTATACCTGCCACTGGACAAGATCATGCAGATGACGGGGCAGGGTACTGCCGCGCCCGTAGATGCGACGCTGGGCGCCAACAGCGCGACCCTGCCAACGGCGCCGCCCGTGACCGCGCCGGCTCCGACCATTGACGCCCGATCCCGTGATGCCTCACGTACACGTGACCGTGACGTTCGTTAAGGAATAATAAAAATGAACAGAGTTGGATTTATCGCTTCGTCGCTGCTGGTTATCCTGGCGCTTGCCAGCTCCATGCTGTTTGTTGTGGACCAGCGCCAGTTTGGCGTGGTTTATGCACTGGGCCAGATCAAGGATGTGGTCACCGAGCCAGGCCTGCACTTCAAGATGCCTCCGCCTTTCCAGAATGTGTCGTACATCGACAAGCGCCTGCTCACGCTCGACAGCGTCGATGCAGAAGCCATGCTCACGCTCGAAAAGCAGCGCGTCGTGATCGACTGGTATGTGCGCTGGCGCGTCACCCAGCCCACCGAATACATCCGCAATGTCGGCCTTGATGAAAAAGCAGGCGCCAGCCAGCTGAACCGTGTGGTCCGCAATGCCTTCCAGGAAGAGATCAACAAGCGCACGGTGAAGGACTTGCTGTCTTCAAAGCGCGAAGCGCTGATGGCTGATGTCAAACGCGAGGTACTTCAGGCTGTTCAGGGCGCCAAGCCCTGGGGTGTGGACATCGTGGACGTACGCATTACGCGCGTGGACTATGTTGAGGCCATTACCGACTCGGTCTATAAACGCATGGTCGCCGAGCGCCAGCGCGTCGCGAATGAGCTTCGCTCCACCGGCGCAGCCGAGGGCGAAAAAATTCGCGCAGATGCAGACCGCCAGCGCGAGGTGACGATCGCCAATGCCTATCGTGAAGCGCAGAAAATCAAGGGCGAGGGCGATGCAGAAGCCGCCAAAACCTATGCAGAGTCTTTTGGCAAGGACGCACAGTTCGCGCAGTTCTACCGTAGCCTTGACGCCTACAAGGCCAGCTTCAGCAAGAAGAGTGACGTGATGGTGCTTGACCCGTCATCGGACTTTTTCAAGGCTATGCGCGGCTCGGGTTCGGGCAGTGCGCCTGCAGCCGGCAAGAAATAATCTTTCATCGTGGACGGTCATGTTGTCTGGCTGGCGCTGGCCTTCATGCTGGTGCTTGAAGGCGCTTTGCCTTTCATCTCGCCTGGTGGCTGGCGCAGGACGTTTGAACAGATCCTGAAAATGAGCGATGGGCAGATCCGGTTTTTCGGGCTCTGCAGCATGCTCATTGGCCTGGCCGCCGTCGCCCTCGTGTTTATTTTTCATTGAGCCGGTACCGTTCTGGCGATGCTCTCCCGGCCCATTTTCTGGCCGTGATTTCCCCGGCCTTTTGCATTCAGGTCCAAACCGGCCGAAAACCGGGGCCAAGCCCGGTAAAATCCCTGTTTTAACAGCGCCCCCTAAATACATGCCCGCCTGGTCGTCATCATGGCAATTGCCGGATCAAATTGCCGATGTCCTGCCCTCCGAGGCGCGTCACATTGAGGAACTGCGCCGACTTTTGCTCGACACTGCCCGCAGCTACGGTTACGAGCTGGTCATGCCACCGTTGCTCGAGCATCTGGAGTCGTTGCTCACCGGCACTGGTGAAGCCCTGGAACTGCAGACATTCAAACTGGTAGATCAGCTGTCTGGCCGCACACTGGGGTTGCGCGCTGACACTACTCCACAGGTTGCACGTATTGATGCGCATCTGCTTAACCGCAATGGCGTGGCCCGGCTTTGCTATTGCGGTCCTGTTTTGCATACGCGTGCAGATCGTCCGCACGCCACGCGCGAACCGTTGCAGTTCGGTGCTGAAATATATGGCCACGCTGGCCTGGAAGCCGACCTCGAAGCCCAATTGCTGGCACTCGAAGGCCTGAAGGCTGCGGGCGTCAAATCACTCTCCGTGGACATGGCCGATGTGCGCCTGGTAAACAGCCTGCTGGCCGGCGCCATGATTGCGCCCAGGATGCTGGCGCGGATACATGCTGCGCTGGCGGCGAAGGACACAAGTGAGCTCGACAGCCTGACGGCCAGCCTCGGCGGCGATATCTCCCTGCCGGCGCGTGAAGGCCTGAAAGCCTTGCTGCAGCTCTACGGCGATGAGACAGTGCTGGCGGAAGCTGCGAAGGTGCTCAAACCTTTGCCGGGCGTTGCCGAGGCGCTCAAGGACCTTAAATGGCTGGCTTCGCATGTTGCAAGTATCGATGTGAAAGTCAGCTTTGATCTGGCCGACCTCCGTGGTTATGCCTATTACAGCGGGACCCGGTTTGCCATCTACGGGCAGGGCGCCGAGCTTGTGCGCGGCGGCCGTTATGACGAGGTAGGCGCCGTTTTTGGCCGCAACCGTCCGGCCGCGGGCTTCAGCCTGGATTTGAAAGAACTCGTCAGCGCGCTTCCACCCAGGCCTTTAAAGGCAGCCGTGCGGGCACCGTGGGCAGGAGATGCCGACCTGCGCGCTGCCATCGCAGGCTTGCGCGCGGCAGGCGATACCGTGGCTTGTGTACTGCCCGGTCACGAACATGAAGTGAATGAATTTGACTGTGACCGTGAGCTGGTCCAGGTCGCCGGCAAGTGGCTTGTCCAGCCGCTGGGCAAAACGCTTTGAGCAGGCCCGATCAGACGGCCTATCCCCAAGAACCCTTAACGAGAATTGAAGATGACAAACAAACTAGCCGCGACAGCGGGACGCAACGTCGTGGTCGTGGGTACGCAGTGGGGCGATGAAGGCAAAGGCAAGCTGGTCGACTGGCTGACCGAGCTCTCGCAGGGCGTCGTGCGCTTTCAGGGCGGCCACAACGCCGGTCACACGCTGGTGATCAACGGCGTCAAGACCGCGCTGCATCTGATTCCCAGCGGCATCATGCGTCCCGGCGTCAAGTGCTACATCGGCAACGGTGTGGTGCTGTCTGCCGGCAAACTGTTTGAGGAAATTGAAGGTCTTGAAAAAGCCGGTGTCGAAGTGCGTTCGCGCCTGCGCATCAGCGAAGCCTGCCCGTTGATTCTTCCTTTCCACGCTGCGCTGGACGTGGCACGTGAGGCTTTCCGTGAGAAGGGCGGCACGACCAAAATCGGCACCACCGGCCGCGGCATCGGCCCCGCCTATGAAGACAAGATTGCCCGCCGCGCCCTGCGCGTGCAGGACCTGAAATATCCCGAGCGGTTTGCGGCCAAGCTGCGCGAGCTGCTGGATTTGCACAACTTTATGCTGACCGGCTACCTGAATGCACCGGCCATTAATTTCGACACTGTCTACAACGAGGCCATGCGCCATGCCGAGTTGCTCAAGCCCATGATGGCGGACGTCTCGCGTGAACTCAACGACGCACACAAGGCCGGTGCCAACCTGCTGTTTGAAGGCGCGCAGGGCACGCTGCTCGACGTGGATCACGGCACCTACCCCTACGTCACCTCCAGCAACTGCGTGGCCGGCAATGCGGCTGCAGGCGCGGGTGTGGGCCCGGGCATGCTGCACTACATCCTCGGCATCACCAAGGCTTACTGCACCCGCGTGGGCGGCGGTCCTTTCCCGACCGAGCTCGATTGGGAAACGCCGGGCACGCCTGGCTATCACATGAGCACGGTAGGCGCCGAAAAAGGTGTGACGACAGGCCGCAGCCGCCGCTGCGGCTGGTTTGATGCCGCGCTGCTCAAGCGTTCAGCCCAGGTCAATGGCCTGACCGGCCTGTGCATCACCAAGCTTGACGTGCTGGATGGCATCGACAAGCTGCTGCTGTGCACCGGCTACGAACTCGACGGCCAGATCACCGATATTCTGCCCATGGGCGCCGACGACATCGAGCGCTGCAAGCCGGTTTATGAAACCCTTGAAGGCTGGAGCGACAGCACGGTCGGCGTGACCGACTATGACAAGCTGCCTGTCAATGCGCGCCTGTATCTGCAGCGCATCGAGCAGGTGACCGGCGTGCCGATCGCCATGGTCTCGACCAGCCCGGACCGTGACCACACGATCATGCTGCAGCACCCGTATCTCGCCTAATCAGGAGCACACTTCATGTTGACAGAAGACGGCAAACATCTCTACGTCAGCTATGACGAGTACCACAACCTGATCGAGAAACTGGCGATCAAGATTCACCAGTCAGAGTGGGAGTTCGATACCATCCTGTGCCTGGCGCGCGGCGGCATGCGGCCTGGCGACATTCTCTCGCGTATCTTCGACAAGCCGCTGGCCATCATGTCCACCAGCTCCTACCGCGCCGACGCCGGCACGGTACAGGGCAACCTCGACATTGCCCGTTTCATCACCACCCCCAAGGGCGAGATTGCCGGCAAGGTTCTGCTGGTTGATGACCTGGCCGATTCAGGCCACACGCTGAACGCCGTGCTCAATCAATTGCGCACCAACTACAAACCCATCACCGAGCTGCGCAGCGCCGTGATCTGGACAAAGGGTGTGTCGACGTTCCAGCCGGATTACTCGGTAGAACTGCTGCCCACCAACCCCTGGATTCACCAGCCGTTTGAAGGCTACGACTCGCTGTCACCGACGCAGTTGATGGCCAAGTGGAAAATTTGACCCCCACGGTCGCTCACTGCGTGTAGCTTCCTGCCCCCGCGAGGGGGCCGCTCCGTTTGCGGCCTGGCAGAGCCAGTTCCGTGGCTCCTGCTTGCGAAGACATCGCTGCGTTTGAGGAGGTACGGGAGCAGATTCAGTATAAAACAGCTAATATAGCTATAACAGCTGTTTTCGGGGTGCTGCCAGCAGTTTGAAGGCGCTCCTGAAGGCCAGAAACAGCCAAAAATGGCCATTGTTGGGCATCAAAAGTGCCTAAAACCCAATAGATACGTGCGTGAGATGCTACTAAAAGAATAGCGACTGTCTGGTTGTACGAGGCTGCGTTTGCGTTCTTTGCAGTCTGGCTGCACCATGCCGGTTGCCTGAGTCATGCGCTGGCGTTTCGTGGGGCCGTTAACATAGTCCGCATGAGCGACGCACCTTCCCAACTGTCCACCGGACTGATCCACCACCCCTACAAACCACCTGTCGGCTTTGAAGCTGTTCCGCCCGGCGTTCACAAGGCCTCAACGGTTGTTTTCCCTAGCGTGGCCGCCTTGCGCGCCCGCGACTGGAAGCACAAGACCGGCTACACCTACGGCCTGCACGGCACGCCCACCACCTTCACGCTGGAAGAGCGCATCGCCACGCTGGAAGGTGGCAAATACTGCACTCTGGTGCCAAGCGGTCTGGCTGCCGTCGTGCTGGTCGGCATGGCGCTGCTCAAGGCGGGCGACGAGGTTCTGATTCCCGACAACGCCTATGGCCCCAACAAGGCATTCGCACAGCGCGAACTGGCCGACTGGGGCATCACCCACCGGTTTTACGATGCCATGAACCCGGCGGACCTGGCTGCCAGGCTCGGGCCGAAAACCCGGCTGGTCTGGCTGGAGGCCCCGGGCTCCATCACGCTTGAATTCCCCGACCTGCCGCAGTTGGTCTCTGTGGTGAAGAGTCATCGGCAGAAGCATCCACAAGGCATCGTTACCGCACTCGACAACACCTGGGGTGCGGGTGTCGCGTTTGATGCCTTCAAACTCGGCGTGGACATCTCTGCCCACGCGCTGACCAAATACCCGAGTGGCGGCGCCGATGTGCTGATGGGCTCCATCGTGACGAACGACGAGGCGCTGTACCACCTGGTCCATTTCTGCAACATGCGGGTCGGTTACGGTGTTTCCGGCAACGATGCCGAACTGGTGCTGCGCGGGCTCAACACGGTGGCGCTGCGTTATGCTGCGCAGGACACCGCCACGCGCACACTGGCCAGCTGGCTGCAGGGCCAGCCGCAGGTTGAAGCCGTGTTGCACCCGGCCTTGCCAGGTTCACCCGGCCATGAGGCGTGGAAGCGCGATTGCACAGCGGCCGCCTGCCTGATGAGTGTTGTCTTCAAACCCGGTTACAGCCAGGCGCAGGTCGATGGCTTTTGCGACAGCCTCAAGCTCTTCAAGCTGGGTTACAGCTGGGCCGGGCCCATGAGCCTGTGCGCGCCCTATGACGTTCCGTCCATTCGCACCACAGGCTGGCCTTACAAGGGCGGTCTGGTGCGTTTCTCCGTCGGGCTGGAAGCTGTTACAGATCTGCAGGCCGACCTCGCACAGGCACTTGCAGCGATGCAGTACGATAAGGCTTAGAACACGTTCTCGGGACCCGGCTCCTGCAGACCCCAACATTCACGAAAGCATCCAGTGGCAACTCCCAACTACTCGTACGAAAAACGCCAGAAAGAGCTCGCCAAAAAGCGAAAAAAAGAAGACAAGCTCAAGCGCAAGGCCGAGGGCAAGCCCGACGAGCCTGAAGACGGCAGCGAAGAGGGTGTGGAGCCCACGGACGGCCAGCCTGCACCGCCCGCAGATCCGGTGGTCTGAAAGCCCTCAAACAAAAAGCCCCTGACGGTTTCCAAGTCGTCAGGGGCTTTTTTTATGGTGATCAGGAAAAGTTTATTTGATTAGTTTCTTAAGCTCCAGCCAGACATTGGCCAGCATCCTTGCCTGCTGCTGCTCATTGGGGTGGATGCGGTCCGCCTGGAAACGGCTGGCCGAATCATCGACATCAGCAATGCCCTTGAGGAAAAAGGGCACCAGCGCCACCTTTTCTGCTTTGGCCACCTTGCTGAACAGGCCCGAGAAGGTCGCCGAGTAGGCGCCGCCGTAATTGGGCGGCACCTGCATCCCGACGATCAGCACCTTGGCGCCGGCTTTTTTCGATGCCTGCACCATGGCTGCAATGTTGTTTTCGGTCATGTCCAGCGGCAGGCCGCGTAGCGCATCGTTGCCACCCAGTTCAACCACCACCACGCCGGGTTTGTGCTGTGTCAGCAGGCCCGGCAAGCGCGAACGGCCACCCGAGGTGGTGTCGCCGCTGATACTGGCGTTGACCACCTTCACGGCTTTTTTGTCCTGCGCCAGCTGCTTTTCCAGCAGGGGTACCCAGCCGGTCCCGCGTTTGAGGCCATATTCGGCACTCAGCGAGTCGCCGACGATCAGCACCGTATCGCCGGGTGCCTGCGCCATGGCGGGAATGGCCAGTGAAAGCACTGTCGCCGCCAGCACCGATGCAAAGGGTCTTGCCGCTGCTGTGCGCCATGCCCGTGCAAGCTTGGTAAAGTTACCTCGACTGAGTTTCCAGTTGATTGATAAGGCGGACATGTCTGAACCTGTGGTTTCTTCAAATAGTGTGGATGTGGGCGCTGCCAGCTCTTCAATTATTTCCGTTCAGCACGTTTTCAAGTCTGTGACCGATTCCAGCGGCACATTGACCATTCTGCGTGATATCGATTTTTCGCTCGCGCCGCGCGAAACCGCTGCCATCGTCGGGGCTTCCGGTTCGGGTAAGAGCACGCTTTTGTCCATCATTGCAGGTTTGGATACACCAACGCAGGGAACAGTTCACCTCGCAGGCCAGGATCTTTTCGCCATCAACGAGGATGACCGCGCTGCGCTGAGGGCGCAAAAGGTCGGTTTTGTGTTCCAGAGCTTCCAGTTGATGGGCAATCTTTCAGCGCTTGAAAACGTCATGTTGCCGCTGGAGCTCTCAGGCGCGGCCAATGCGCGTGCGCACGCAACCGAGATGCTCAAGCGCGTCGGCCTTGGCGAGCGCCTGGGTCATTACCCCAAGGTTCTCTCGGGCGGTGAGCAGCAGCGCGTGGCGCTGGCCCGGGCTTTTGTGGTGCAGCCTGCGGTATTGCTGGCTGACGAACCCACAGGCAGCCTGGATTTTGCGACCGGCGAAAAAATCATGGCCCTGATGTTTGATCTGAACCAGGAACTGGGCACCACGCTGGTCCTGGTCACACACGACAGGGCGATTGCTTCACGCTGCGAGCGGCGCATCACGATTGAAGCCGGGCAGATTGTCGCCAGCCAGGATTGAGCTTGTTTGCAAGTGCCTGCGACCGCGCGCAGCAGTGATAATCCTCCTATGTCTTCTTCCCCCAAAGTGCTTTTTGGCTTTCATGCCGTTGGCGTGCGCCTTAAAACCGCTCCGCAGTCCGTTTTTGAGGTGTTTTATGACGTCGCGCGCCGGGATGCCCGCATGCGACAGTTCACGGACAGGGCCAGGGAAGCCGGCGTGCGCCTGATTGAGTCCGACGGCCTGCGTCTGGCCAAAATGTGTGGCAGCCACGGTCATCAGGGCGTGGTGGCGCGGGTCGACCCCATGGCGCAGGTGAAATCGCTGGACGAGTTGCTGGAGCAACTTGAAGAGGCCGGAACGGCCCAGCCCCTGCTGCTGGTGCTCGATGGGGTGACAGATCCGCACAACCTGGGTGCTTGCCTGCGGGTGGCGGACGGCGCCGGCGCACATGCCGTGATCGCGCCCAAGGACCACGCCGCTGGCATCAACGCCACGGTCGCCAAGGTGGCCAGCGGCGCTGCAGAGACCGTGCCCTACTTCATGGTGACCAACCTGGCGCGTACGCTGGGCGAGCTGAAAGAGCGCAACATCTGGTGCATAGGCACCAGTGATGATGCGGAAAAAACGATTTACGACGTTGATCTCAAGGGCCCGGTGGCGCTGGTGCTGGGGGCGGAAGGCGAGGGCATGCGGCAGCTGACGCGCAAGACCTGCGATGAGCTGGTTCGCATCCCGATGCGCGGCGCTGTTGAAAGCCTGAATGTGTCTGTCGCCAGCGGCGTGTGCCTGTATGAGGCACTGCGCCAGCGCAGCCAGCCTGCCTGAAGATGCCCGGGCTTTTAAAAGAGATAGCTGCCGACTTTTTGCAGCAGCGCTTCAGCTTCTGCATAGCGGCCCACGCTCTGTAACACCCTGGCCATCGCCAGGTCGCTCCTGACGATCAGCTCGGTATTCACCAGAATGCTTTCTGCAGCAGTCAGTCCTGCCGTGTTCTGTGCCATCTGGCGGTATTGAGAGGCCTTGGAGGGCAGGCCGGCTGCCGCGTACAACAGCGACAGCTGGGTCAGCGCCTGGGCTTTCTCCATGCCGGATTTGGTTTCGAGCTGCGCCTGAAGGCTGCTGGTAGCGGCCTGGAAAGACTCGTCCGCGGCTACATCGCCCAGCCTTGCGAGTGTCCGCAGTCGCGTAGCCTGCTCAAGCATGGAACCGCCTTTGCCAGCCTGGGCGAGCGAGGCGGTCAGGCTTTCGCCGGCCTTGTCGTTCTTGCCGAGTTGCAATTGCACCTGGTGGTCCACGGCCTGCAGGCGCGATTGCGCCCACGCATCGGGCGCCTGCTTGATGAGGTCTGTTACCTGGGCTGCACTGGCTTGCGCCTTGTTCCACGCGCCGGATTTGGCACGTGCTGCCGTTTCATTCGAGAAGACCTGCGCCATGGACACCGCCAGGTCACCCAGTGAAATGCTGGTTTGCGGCGCTGCGATCGATTTGAGGGACTCTGCGCCCAGCGACAGGAATGCGCGCGGTACGTCTGCGGGCAACTGCGGACTGCGGCTCAGGATCACGGCCACTGCACCCAGCAGCTGCGTGCGCTCCACCGGGTTGGCGACAGCCAGGGTTTTGGACTTCAGGTCATCCGCAACAGCTTTGGCCTGGCTGCCATCCAGCTTCTGGATGCTCCAGGCCTGCGAGCGCAGGGTGGCACTGCGAAGTGCTCTGGCCTCTTCGGTATCGGCAGCCGCATCCACGGTGGGTGCCAGAGCCTTGAGGACTTCGCGGGAGCGGGCGATCTGGCCCATCTCTGCCAGCAGTACAGCAAAGTCAGCCGTCAGTATCTGTTTGGTTTGTTTTGGCACGCTGGCTGCAGCATCACCGCCAGCCGCAACTGCCGCACTGCCTGAGACCCCAGCCGCGCCTTCCGTCGCAGCTGCAGTCCCTGCTGCACCGGCGCCGCCAGATCCGCCAGCGCCAGGACTGCCGGTGCCGCCGCCTCCGGCCAGCGCGCGTTCGGCAGTGGTGTTGCCCATAGACTTCCCCAGTGTGCTGGCCGCAGCGACGGCCTGTTCAATCGTCAAGCCCTTGGCACCTATCCTTTTGCCGCCCGCACCCTGGATCAGCGGATCGTCAATGTCGGCATCGCCGGTCAGGGCCGCCTCTGCGCCTGCCGCACCCGCCGCCCCAGCCGCCCCCGCGGCCGCAGCTGCCATTTCCGTTTTTTTCTGCAGGCTGTCGGCATTCATGCCGCCAGCCGGAGCCCCCGACTTGTTCCATGGAAGCTTGAATCCTTCAGGCGTGAAGCCCTGTCCGCCGACGAAGGCTATACCTACCAGTGCGAGCACACCGACGCCCTTGAGGATGGACTTGACCTTGCTGCCGCTGCCGCTACTGATGCCATACTCTTTCTGCACCTCCGCGCGTATCTTGGCGCGCATCGCAGCCTCGAGGGAGTCCCTGGTGCTTTTGTCCGCATTTTTTTCGGCACGTGCTTTCTGGAACTCAATGGCGCCGCGCTCCTGCTGCAGCATCTTCTTGCGCAGCAGGTAGTCGTCCGTCAGCTTGTCGACGAACACGCCGCAGGCCGGGCACTGGCGGTTGGTCGGCATGGTCACGCGCTTGCCGCAGGCCGGGCAGGCTTCAAGCCCGTCCCAGCTGGCAGAGCTGGCGGTCTTGATGGACAGCAACGGGGTGATTTCAACAATCAGGCCGGTCTGGCTGAACAGTGCCTTTTCAGCTTCTGCGCGTTCAATTGGCACCGCCGCACCGACCTTCGCGTTCGGTGAACTGCGCAAAACCTTGATCAGGCGCTCCACCCGGTCAGGCGGCAGGCTGGTGCTGGCTGCCTGTCTCTGGATGTCCTCAAGCCGTCCACCGGACGGCATCCTCACAACAACATCAAACAGCGCAACGTCTGAATCAACAGGGACTGCGGGGGCGGTGGATTCCAGCTGAAGTTCGGCCACTGACTACTCCTGATACGGGACGAGCGGTAATTCTTTACAAGAATTGTATCGAGATGCATCCGCTTTGCGTACCTGAAGGCAGCTGTTTAACGTGTAAAAAGAGTTATTTGGACCTGCAATCAACGCCTCAAATCAGACCGAACCAGCCCAGCAGTGCACCCGCACCCAAAAGCCACAGCAGATGCACCTTGCTGCGCCACACGATCACGGCTGTCACGGCGGTCACCAACCACGCGGGCCAGTTCTGCACCCAGCCGCCGTCGCCATGGCTGTTGGCGGTGGCCAGCACCCAGCTGGTGGCGATCAACAGGGCGACCACGATGGGGCCCATGCCCTGCTTGAAGGCGCGCACGGTCCGCAACTGGCGGT
This sequence comes from Pseudomonadota bacterium, assembly GCA_040388335.1. Taxonomy (GTDB): domain Bacteria; phylum Pseudomonadota; class Gammaproteobacteria; order Burkholderiales; family Burkholderiaceae_C; genus Polaromonas. The sequence continues at coordinate 35,698 of JAZKCB010000184.1, forward strand.
TGCGGTGACCCCACTGCGCCGTCACATAGGTCAGCGTGGAGCTTGGAATCATGATGCCCAGCATGGTGACCAGCACACCCAGAGCACCCGTCAGCATGCCCCCGGCATTCAGGCCGACATTCCATCCCAGCAGGGCGATAAAGAGCACATTGGGGCCGGGCGCAGCCTGTGCGATGGCGATGGATGCGTTGAACTGTGCATCCGTCAGCCAGTGGTGCTGCTCGACAAGGAATCGGTGCATGTCAGGTGCCGTGCTGATGGCACCACCGATCGACAGCAGAGACAGCGAGGCATAGTGAAAAAACAGGGCCAGCCAGTCCTGTGTTGTGAATACGAGGTGTATGGGTTCTGTCATCTCAATCGGCTTGAGGTTTCAGGGCGCGCCAGGCCATCACGCAGGCCACGCTGCCCAGGCCGAGCAGGACATACATCAGCGGCCAGCGCAGCAGCGCAATGGCCACAAAACAGGCGATACCGAAGGCAATGCACAGACGCATGCCCAGTACATTTGTTTTCAGGGCCGTAAAAAGCTTCAAACCTGTAGCGGCGATCAGGCCGGCAGCCACCGCCCCCATCCCGCGCAGGGCGCCAGCGGCACCCGGGTGACCGGCAACATGCGCGTAAAAGATGCCGAGCAACAGCACCAGGACAAGTGGTACTGCCAGCATGCCGGCCAACGCTGCCAGCGCACCGGGCAGACCAAAGTAGCGGCTGCCGATCATGATGGCCAGATTGATCACGTTGGGCCCCGGCATGATCTGCGCCACAGCCCAGTCTTCGACGAATTCCTCGCGCGTCATCCAGCGTTTTTTCTCGACCAGTTCACGCTGCACCACGGCCAGCACGCCGCCGAAACCCTGCAATGCCAGCATGGTGAACGAAACAAAAAGGTCGGTGAGGGATTGGGGTTGCGGATGATCTTCCGCGGGCAGCGAGCTCATGGCCGGATTATCGCGCCTGGCCCGATCATCAGAGCAGCTTGTCAGTCCTGCCCGGTGTTTGCAGTTTGAGCTCCCAGGTCTCACTGATGAGGTCCTGCCCAAAGCCTTGGTACGGCTCGCTCTTCGCGAGCACGAAGCCGCGCCGGCTGTAAATGGCGCGTGCAGCGTCCAGGCAGCTGTTCGTCCAGAGCTGCATTTTTTTGTAGCCCTTGGCGCGCGCAAACGCAATGCACTCGTCGGTCAGGCGGCCGCCCAGGCCAAGTCCCCGCGCTTCGGGCGCGAGGATCAGCATGCGCAACTTGCAGACAGTGGCCGACTTGCGCACGACAAACACGGCGCCCACACGCACGCCGTCGAGTTCGGCGATCCAGCACTTCTCCGCTTCAGGCTTGAAGTTCTTGATGAACCGTGCTGCGATGTCCGCTACCAGCGCTTCGAAAGTCATGTCCCAGCCATATTCCCGCGAATAGATCTCCCCGTGCTGCTGCACCACCCAGCCCATGTCGCCAGGCTTGGGGTCACGCAGCACAGCGGTGCGTGTCGCTGGCGGCTGCACCGCGGGTGCCATCAAACGCTGCACGGTGGCCATCGAGGTCACGAGTTTCTGTTGATCTGGCGGTGCGAGTCTGGCGAGCAGGCCGGCAGCCGAGGCATTGGATTGATTTTCCAGGGGGGCAAACGCAGCCTGGCCCTTGGCGCTCAATCGAATCAGGCTGACGCGCGCATCGGCCGGTGAGGGCGTGCGCTCCAGCCAGTGGCGGCTTTCAAAGCGCCTGAGGATGCGGCTGAGGTAGCCCGGGTCAAGCGCGAGATCGCGACCCAGTTCCGCAGCGGTGGGCTGGTCGCGGTACGCCAGTTCGTAAAGCACGCGCGCTTCTGTCAGCGACAGGTCGGCGCCAAAAGATGCGCTCAGGACACCGATGCGCTGCGTGTAAAAGCGGTTGAAACCACGAATGGCCTGTACATGGCCAGCATCGGGCGCATGTGATGTCGGGGTTGGGGCGTGGGGGCTGCTTGGCGATGGCATGGTAGCCATCGTCAAGCAATTTGTTGACTATGTCAAGTAATTTGGATTTTCGTAACCGTGGGATCTCAGGACGGATCTTTGCTGCGTGTGCGGCCAACGGCGCTGAAGATGCCAATGCCCAGGAAAATCAGCGCACCGATGCCTATGTACAGGTGAGGCACACCTGCCACCATGGCCCCCCAGATGACGCCGCCGAGGAAGATCACAAAACCAATCATGTAAAGCGCAAAAGACATTTTTTCTCCTTGAAGTTATGGATGTAACTATGCGCATGGCATAGCCCCATGCCTATCAGGGAGAAGCACCGGCGCCTGTCAGCCTTGGCCTACTGGCGCCGGTTTTTCCGGGGACAGTCAGGCCGAGAGTTTCAGGCCTGTGCTGTCCGCCGTGAGGTAACCCACGGCCGAGCCAAAACGGTCCTTGTAGTTGGCGCGAACCAGCGGCTCTACCGCCGCCTGTACCTTGCCGTGCAGCGCCGGGATCCAGTCGCCTGCATGCTGGAAGTTGCTGGTGATGTAGGTCCAGCCGTTCACGTCGTCAGCCACATGAAGGCCGGTGGCTTCAGCGCCGACCGGCATGGACATGATGCGCGACAGCGCTTTTGTGTCCACGTTGTAGGCCCAGAGAAAGTTGTTCACGTGGGTGCTGCTGTCCTCGCCGATAAAGAGCGTGCGCAGCTTTTCAGAGAACTTCAGGTTGTCGGGGTTGGAGATTTTGTTCGGGTTGGCCAGGTTGCCCAGCGCGTCAGAAGCGATGTCTTCACCGACCAGCAAGGCCTTCATCTGCACCGGCATCCATTCGCTGTTGATGGCATTGCCTGCGGTGTCCTTCTGCCCGCCTGCCAGGGTGTGCGCCATGACGCCGCCTGCGATCAATGCCTTGTCCAGACCAATGCCGCTGTTCGCATTCCAGCCCTTGCCGGTTTTGACCATCGAGTCCTGCATGTTCTGCAGCGCGGAGTAGGCAATCTTGTCTTTGGCGTTGACAGTCGTGCCTTCCATCTTGGTAAAGCCCATGCTGCCGCCCATCAGATAGGCGTAGCGGTGCGTTTCAAGGAAGGCGGCGGCTTTCTCCATGCCTGGCTTGAGCTTGATCCAGTTCGGGTTGCCGTTGTAGAAAATGCGGGTAAAGCTTGCGTCGTTGGGGTCGGTCTTGCGCACGTCCATGATGTCCGACGGCTTGAGTTTGTCTGCCATCTTTTCGATCTCGTCGCTTTTCGCGTGGCCCAGTTTGATCCACGTGATGCCGGCGCCGGCAGCCGCCGGGTCGATTGAGAAACCCGAGCCCAGTTTGCCGACATATAGCGTACCGGCCGAGAGGTCTTTCTCCTTGTCGGCCACAAACACAAACAGGCCGCTGTTGGTGGCGTCGTCGCCCATCAGCACGGTTCGGTTGTCAGGCATGACCTGGACCAGCTCATGCGAGATGCGGCCCATGTTGAAGTGCTTCCTGATGCTGCCCGTGCCGTCAGGGTTGACGGTGACTTCAGGCAGGTGGCCGTAGTGGTAGGGGTTGGCGATGCCGACCGAACCGAACAGGTTTTTGCTGTAGGCCTGAAAGCGTTTGTCGTCTGCCGCAAACGGTGCGTCGGGCTCGTACTCTTCACTCGACAGGTGGGTGTTCCACGGCGACAGGCTGGAGCCGCAGGTGATCCACAAACCATTGACGGCCGAGGTGTCGACGTTGTGGTATTGCACCAGGCTCAGCTTGCCGGTGGCCTGGTCCTGGTCCAGCGTCAGGACCGCGATGGGGGAGGGCAGGATGCCGTAGGCGTCTGCACCGGCCTGGTCGCGGGTGGTGTATTCAAACTGCACCACGGCATACACGGCCTTGCCCTTGATACCCTTGACGGTGGAGTTGTGTGCTGCAAACAGCGAGGTGCCGTCCGGGCTGTCCGAGAAAAAATGCCGCGCCTTTGATGGCACCGAGTTGTCCATGATGGGCTGGTTCAGGATGTTGTAGTAACCGCCTGCCAGCACGGTGCCGCCCTTGCCGTTGGGCACCATGTCGCCGGTGATGAAGAAGGGGTGGTAGGCCAGCTGGTAGTCCTGCGTGGCGCCGCCGTTGAAGGCCACCTTCAGGTTGGATGCGACGGTTGTGGTTGCCATGGCTGCCGGGTTGGCCAGCGTGGGTGCGGCCATTGACGTGAAGCTTGAAGATGCATAGGAGCCGGTTGGGCCTGCGGTTGTTGCGCAGCCGGACAGCAGGGCGCTGGAGGCAAACGCGCCCAGTGGCAGCATGGGCGCCGCAGTGATGAAGCGCAGGGCATCACGGCGTGAGAAGGTGGTGGGCAGGGACTTGTTGGTCATTTTTATTCCAGGGTTCGGTAGTCGTGGCTAGCTTCGTGAGCTAGCCGCAAAGCTTATGAAGCTTGTGTGACAGTTTCTTGAAACAGGCTTGCCAAATCCCCGATTTACCCAAGGGGCTTAGGAAGCAAAGTTCACAATCAAGTGAGCTAAGTTCCTATGGTGATT
>JAZKCB010000185.1:0-8996 GCA_040388335.1 Pseudomonadota bacterium
GACAAGTCCTGGAAACAAACTTCGCGGTAATTGGGGTGAATGCCTTCTTTCATGTCTTTCCTTATTCGTTGCGGGAGCCACCACGGCCATTCCAGGGCACTTTCCGCTAAGCAAAATATTATGCCATGAAATCAAGGACTTATGCAATCCGGATGTTTATTTGCCAGCAGAGCCGCGAACCAGCTTCGCCGGGCCGCACGCGAACGGCCCCCTCGGGGGGGGCAGGGCGCTACACGAAGTGAGCAACCGTGGGGGCGATATCAGCCACCGCGCCGCATCATGTCGAAGAATTCGTGATTGTTTTTGGTCGCTTTCATGTTTTTGAGCATCAGCTCCATGGACTCGATTTCGTCCATGTTGTACATGAATTGGCGCAAAATCCGCGACTTTTGCAGAATTTCGGGGGCCAAAAGCAGCTCTTCCTTGCGAGTGCCGCTGCGGTTCAGGTGGATGGCCGGGAACACGCGTTTTTCGTACAAACGGCGGTCCAGGTGTATTTCGCAGTTGCCGGTGCCCTTGAACTCTTCAAAAATCACTTCGTCCATGCGGCTGCCGGTATCGACCAGTGCGGTGCCGATGATGGTCAGGCTGCCACCTTCTTCAATTTTGCGGGCCGCACCGAAAAAGCGCTTGGGGCGTTGCAGGGCGTTGGCATCCACGCCACCGGTCAGCACCTTGCCCGATGATGGCAGCACGTTGTTGTAGGCACGGGCCAGGCGGGTGATGGAATCCAGCAGGATGACGACATCCTTGCCCAGCTCGACCAGGCGCTTGGCGCGCTCGATCACCATCTCGGCGACGTGCACGTGGCGGGCGGCGGGTTCGTCAAAGGTCGATGAAATCACTTCGCCGCGCACGCTGCGCTGCATTTCGGTCACTTCTTCAGGGCGCTCGTCGACCAGCAACACCATCATCACCACATCAGGGTAGTTGGCGGTAATCGCGTGGGCGATGTGTTGCATCATCACCGTTTTGCCGGACTTCGGCGGTGCGACCAGCAGGGCGCGCTGCCCCTTGCCGATGGGGGCAATGATGTCGATGATGCGGCTGGTCAGGTTTTCTTCACCCTTGATATCGCGCTCAAGCTTGAATTGCTCACGCGGGAACAGCGGCGTCAGATTCTCGAACATCACCTTGTGCTTGTTGGCCTCAGGTGCGCCGTCGTTGACCTTGTCCAGCTTGTTGAGGGCAAAGTAACGTTCGCCGTCTTTGGGTGTGCGGACTTCGCCTTCAATCATGTCGCCGGTGTGCAGGTTGAAGCGGCGGATCTGGCTCGGGCTGATGTAGATGTCGTCGGTCGAGGCGGTGTAGCTCGAATCAGGTGCACGCAAAAAGCCGAAGCCATCGGGCAGCACTTCCAGCACGCCGTCGGCGACGATGGTTTCACCGGTCTTGGAGCGCTTTTTGATGATGGCAAACATCAGCTCCTGCTTGCGCATGCGGCCTACGTTTTCAATTTCAAGTTCTTCGGCCTGCTTGAGGACTTCAGACACGTGCAGTGCCTTGAGTTCGTTTAAGTGCATGGATTTACCGCCTGGAAGTGCGTGAGAGGGGTGCGAGAAAAGAACTCCTTGCGGAGTGCATCTGGGAAACGGGGGAGGTTTGAACGGAAGCCAGATAGATTGGCGGCTTCACAAACCGGGGTTCTGGCAGGCTGGCTAAGAGCCAACTAGCGAATATTTCGAATTATGACAGGAAAACAGGACGTTGCGCGAGGCAGTGAAAAAGGCGAATCACGGGGGAATAATAGAGCAGCCGGCAAGGGAGGCCTCGCCGGCTGCGGCTGTGAATCAGGCCAGTTGCTGGTCGATGAATGCGGTGAGCTGGGCCTTGCTCATGGCGCCGACTTTCGTAGCCGCGAGCTGGCCGTCCTTGAAAAGCATCAGTGTCGGGATGCCGCGAATGCCGAACTTGGCGGGAATGTCGCGGTTCTCATCGACGTTCATTTTGGCGATTTGCAGCTTGCCGTTGTAGCCGGTGGCGACTTCGTCCAGGATGGGGGCAATCATCTTGCAGGGACCGCACCACTCAGCCCAGTAGTCCACCAGCACGGGGGTGGAGGATTTCAGCACGTCGGCCTCGAAGGTTGCGTCGGTGGTATGTTTGATCAGTTCGCTGGCCATGGCGTCTCCTTGGTGGGAAAGGGTGAAATAGGGGATAAAGTTGAAGGCATTGTGGCAGAAACCAAGTACCGGGGTCTGCTGGCTACCTGCACATTCTGCTATCTCCTTGATAGCTAAATCCCACTGAACCCTCACGAAAGCACGTTCTTGCAAGCCAAAGGCATCCCTGAAGCAGGACATCCCGGAGCAGAAAGCTGGCACAAGGTCATGCTGAAGCTGGACGCCCTGATGGCAGATCGCAAGCTTCACCCCTCGCGCGTTGTTGTGCTGGTGCCGTATGCGCAGCTGATGCCGCAGGCGCGCACTGCATGGTCTGCTTATTCAGCCAGAGCGGGTGCCACCTCCTCATTTGTCCCCCGTTTCGAAACTACCATGAACTGGGCGACGGCGATTCATGCGGGCGAGGGCGGTTTTTCACCTTCTGCCAACGACATCCAGCTCGATGCGGCCATTGACGCCTTGACAGCGGCTGCATTTCTTGAGCGTGCGGGCCTGGCGGCACACAAGAACGCGCTGGCCGGGCGACTGGTCGAAGCCGCTGCATCGCTGGCGCGCATCGCCGCCGCGCAGCCGCCTGCGCACCGCGTGGCCTGGGGGACTTGCCTGGCCGCCGCACTTGATGCCGGGCTGGACGCGCCTGCGCTGGCGCTTGAACTGGCTGTTGCGCGTATCGCCCTGGTCTGGGCGTCCACATCCGCGTACCCGACCGATGTGCTCTTCACCGCTGAAGCCGACCTGCTGGTGGTACTGGAAGGCTTCCAGTCCGAACCGCTGGCCGATGCCTTGAAAGACCTCTTTGGCGAACGCGCGATCTCACTGCAAATGGAGGCCCCAGCGTCGCACGGCGTTCTTGCCATGCATAAAGCGCAGGATGCCGAAGACGAAGCGCAGCGTGCTGCCGCCTGCGTGCTGGCGCACCTCTCGCAAGGCCGCACGCCCATCGCACTGATCGCACAGGACCGCGTGCTCACCCGCCGCATACGCGCCATGCTGGCAGAGCGGGGCGCTGCCCTGCGTGATGAAACCGGATGGAAGCTCTCGACGACGCGTGCAGCCGCAGCGCTTGTGAGCCTGCTGCGTGCGCTGCCGTGGGATGCCCCGGCTGATGCCGTGCTCGACTGGCTCAAGAATTCGCCCGCCTTTGGTTCAACAGAGGTCACGCTGCTTGAGATTGAGTTGCGCAAGTTGGGCGTTCGTTATTGGCGCGGTTTGCCCTCCACCTTACTGGAGGGCCACCCCATCGCTCAAAGCGTGCAGGTGATGCGTGAAAACCTGCAGCGCGCGCGGCCGCTCGCGCAATGGCTGCGTGACCTGCGTGCGGCTCTCCAAACCTCGGGCCAGTGGGAACCGCTGGCTTCAGATGCTGCAGGCTCAAAAGTATTCGAGGCACTGCGCCTGCATGAAGGCAGCGAGACGATCTTCACCGGCACAGACCGCATGAGCCAGCAGGACTTCAGCATGTGGGCCAGCCAGGCGCTTGAAGCCGCCAGCTTTCAGCCCACGCATCCACCCGAAGCGCAGGTCGTCATCCTGCCGCTCAGCCAGTTGCTGGGCCGGCCCATGCAGGCGGTGGTGTTGCCCAGCTGTGATGAAGTGCGCCTGCCGGTCTCGCCCGAACCCTCCGGCATGTGGACGCCGTCTCAGCGCGTACTTCTGGGCCTGCCGTCACGTGAAGAAATGGCCGCAGCACAGCGCACTGCCTGGGACTACGCCCTGCGCATGCCGCATATCGATGTGCTCTGGCGCACCAGCGAATCCGGCGAACGGCTCATGCCCAGCGGGTTTGTCCAGGAAATCGAGCTCGCGAACGCGAAGGCCTGCACCAAGAATGCCGCTGCCGACCCACGCGCCCAACGTCCGCTCAAGGCCCAGCCCACACCGCACCCGATGCCGACCGGTGAGGCCTTGCCTGTCAGCCGTCTGTCTGCCAGCGCCTATGAAGACCTGCGCCGCTGCCCCTACCGCTTTTTTGCGCTGCGGCAGCTTAAATTGCAGGAATCGGATGAACTTGAAAGTGAACTTGGCAAGCGCGACTTCGGCAACTGGCTGCACACGCTGCTGCATCACTTTCACGTTGCGTTGACGGCTTCCCCCACGGCCGATCATCCAGCGCGGCTGGCCCTGATCAACAGCGCAGCAGAACAGGCTGCAGCAGAACTGGGCTTGACCGACAGCGAATTTCTGCCTTTCGCTGCCATCTGGCCGCGTGTGCGTGATGGCTATCTTGACTGGCTGGCCGGGCATGAAGCCGGCGGCGCGCAGTTTGTCGAAGGCGAGGTGTGGAAGGATATGGACTACGGCGACGTTCAGCTCATCGGCAAGGTAGACCGCATAGACCGGTTGCCCGATGGCAGCCGCCTGGTGATGGACTACAAAACCGAAGCCAGCGGCGTGACGCGCGAGCGTATCAAGGACGGCCAGGAAGACACCCAGCTCGCGTTTTACGCCGCCTTGCTGGCCGACGACACGCTGGCCGCCGCTTACGTGAACCTGGGTGAAAAAGAGGCCACCAAAACCTTTGCGCAGGACGACATCGTGGACCTGCGCGACCAGCTCGTCGACAGCATCCTCACCGACATGGCGCGCATCAAGCGCGCTGCGCCGTTACCTGCGTTGGGCGAAGGCAAGGCCTGCGAATACTGTTCCGCCCGCGGCTTGTGCCGCAAGGACTTCTGGTCATGACCGCCGCCTACGAACACAACGGCCAGCCCGTCTCCGCAGAGGCCTTCTACGCCATCGCCTGCGACCCACGCCGCAGCGTCGCCGTAGAAGCCTGCGCCGGCGCAGGCAAGACCTGGATGCTTGTCTCGCGCATGTTGCGTGCGCTGCTTGATGACAACGGCAATGTGCAGCCGCATGAAATCCTGGCCATCACCTTTACCAAAAAAGCCGCTGGCGAGATGCGTGAGCGGCTGTATGAATGGCTTGAGAAGTTCGCCCATGCAGACGACGAAACGCTGAGGCTTGAGCTCGTCATGCGTGGCGTTCTAAGCCAGAAAAGTCCAGCCGCGGCGGCAGAGCTGCGCGCCCAGCTTTCAAACCTCTACCAGCGCGTGCTCGCCAATGGCAGGCCGGTTCAGATACGCACCTTCCACAGCTGGTTTGCTGCCTTGTTGCGCAGCGCGCCCATGGCAACGCTGCAAAAGCTGGAGCTGCCGGTCAACTATGAACTGCTGGAAGACGATGCCCCTGCCAAGGCGCTGGTCTGGCGGCGGTTTTATGCAGCTTTGGCAGCCAACCCCGAGATGAAAGCCGACTTTGAAACCGTCGTGCTCACGCATGGCCGTTTCCAGACCGACAAGGCGCTGCAGGTGGCGCTCGACAAGCGCACCGAGTTTGCTTTGGCAGATGCGGATGGCGTAGTTGATTCGTCGGTCGAGCATTTCGGCGTCATGTTCCCTGAGTGCGCGGGCCTCGGTCATCCGGACGAGCACTTCCACAGCAACGCACCATGCCGCGCACTCATGGCCGCAGCTGCCGTCAACCTGGGCCGCGCCAGCGCGCCGACGTTTTCAGCCAAGGGTGTCGAGCTTGAAAAGGCCTTGAGCGCTGGCGACTTTCAGGCTGCGCTGTCTGCCTTGCTGACCGAGAAGGGCACGGCGCGAAAGTTTGGCGAAAAGATCATCGGCATCGAAACCATCCGCGAGGCTCAGGAGCTGGCCCTGCGCCTTGCCGCTGCGCGCCACCAGCACGAAGCCTGGGACTACCAGCAACGAATGGCACGCCTGTCGCGTGTGTTGCTGGCCGAGTTCAGGGCGCTCAAGCGCGAGCGCGGCTGGGTCGACATGAACGACGTCGAGCGCGCCGCACTGACCATGCTGGGTGACCCTGTCCTGTCAGGCTGGGTGCAGGAACGGCTTGACGCGCGCATCCGCCACCTGATGATTGATGAGTTTCAGGACACCAACCCGCTGCAATGGCAGGCGCTGTATGCCTGGCTCAGTGGCTATGGCGGTGCGGGCAATGCGCCCAGCGTGTTCATCGTCGGCGACCCCAAACAAAGCATTTACCGTTTCCGCCGCGCCGAGCCGCAGGTATTTATCGCCGCGCAAGTGTTCATCCGTGAAGGCCTGGGCGGCGACCTCTTGGCCTGTGACCACACGCGCCGCAACAGTGTCGCCGTCATCCACGCCGTCAATGCCGTGATGGGCGATGCGCGCGAGAACGATGGCTACACCGGCTTCAGGGACCACACCAGCGCGTCAGAAGAAAGCGGCGCGGCGATCAGGCTGCCGCCGATCGCTCGTGATTCCGATGCAGGGCAGGTCGTGGAAGAGGGCTGGCGCGACAGCCTGACCACGCCGCGCGAGCTGCCTGAAGAAACACTCCGAACGCGAGAAGCGAGGCAGGCGGCTGCATGGATCGCCACGCGTATCGCGCAGGGACTGGCCCCATCAGAGGTCATGGTTCTTTCCAGAAAGCGCGCGGGTCTGTTGCCGCTGCAGGATGAACTGCGTGCCCTGCACATCCCGGCGCAGATTGGTGAAAAAACCGAGTTGATCGATTGTTGCGAAGTGCTCGACATCGTCGCGCTGCTCGATGTGCTGGTGTCCACCCAGCACGATTTGTCGCTGGCCCGGGCCTTGCGCTCGCCACTGTTTGGTTTGAGCGACGATGCCTTGGTCCAGATCGTTCTGGCACGTGGCGAAACAAAGACCGCCTGGTTTGACGTCCTTCAGAAACAAGACCTCGCCATCCCCGAACTCGACGGCATAGCCACCCGGCTGCTCAAGTACAAAAGCTGGGTCGACAGCCTGCCGCCGCACGATGCCCTGCAGGCGATTTACACCGATGGCGATGTGCTGGCGCGTTTTGCTGCTGCTGCGCCGGCATCTGCCCGCAGCACCGTGCTGGCCAACCTGCGGGCACTGCTCAATGTGGCGCTGCAACTCGACGGCGGCCGTTACGCCACACCTTACGTATTCGTGCGTGCCCTCAAGGCGGGCGGCCTGCAGGCGCCTGCTGCTGTCAACCCCGATGCCGTGCGCCTGCTGACCATTCACGGCGCAAAGGGCCTGGAGGCCGAGGCGGTGCTGCTGTTAGATACAGACACGCTGGAGCGCAATGCCGACAGCATGGGCGTGCTCATCGACTGGCCCGGCGAGGCGACGGCACCGAAGAAATTTGTCTTCCTCGTCAGCGAAAGCCGCCCGCCAGCTTGCGCCGTCGCCATGCTCGAGAAGGAGCAGGCGGAGAGGGCGCGCGAAGAGCTCAACGCGCTTTACGTGGCCCTGACCCGCGCGAAAAATACGCTGGTCGTCTCGTCCATCGAGCCACATCGTGAAACCACGCGCAGCTGGTGGCGTCGTCTGTACCCCATAGCGCTTGAAGTCGCTGCGCCGGCAGATGTAGACGTGCAGGCCAATGAAGATGACACTGCTGGTGCGACCTTCTCGATACAGGAGTTGCCAGAACTCCCCGCATTGGCAAAAGTGCAGCCAGCCGTGCAAAAGCCAGACGACGATTCAGACAGCGCACGCCTGGGCAAGGCCATGCACCGCCTGCTGGAGCTCGGCGTGCGCGGCGACACGCTGGAGGCTAGCCGCACGGCAGCAGCCATAGGCCGCGAGTTTGGCTTGAAACCCGCCCAGCTGTCAGAAGCCGTCGCCATGGCAGAGCGCATTCGCGGCGGCGAAGCGGCCTGGGCCTGGGACAGTGCCGTCATCAGCTGGCAGGGCAATGAAGTCGAGCTGATGCATGAAGGCCAGACCCTGAGGCTCGACCGGCTGGTGCGGCGCCGCGATGCAGACAATGACGGCCACTGGTGGGTGCTCGATTACAAATCAGCCCACCAACCCGAGCGCAGTCCCGAGAAGGTGGCGCAGCTTCAAAGCTACCGCGCCGCACTGCAGGCCATCTACCCCGGCGCCGATGTCAGGGCCGCCTTTCTGACCGGCACAGGCAAGCTGGTGCCAATTGCCTGAGACATCGCCTGAACCATTTGCCTGCCAGCGCCTCCATCACAGGATGTGACCCTCAATCTGCATCCGGTATGGCCTGGCGCCCGTACCTGTTTTGGCCGAACAGATCACACTGGCACGCCGCACCGGCATCCATATTCTTAAAAACTCCAAGGAAACACATGTTCAAACCCCTAGTCGTCTCTTTTGCCGTCATGGCTGCCACCGCCGCTCTGGCCCAGGCCCCGGCATCGCCGCAGGTCCGACTGCGCGCGACGATTGAAAAGGTCGACGCCACCAGCATCACCGTCAAGGAGCGCAGCGGCGAGGTCATCACGCTGGTTCGCCCCGCCAACATGGATGTGTCCGAGGTTTACCCGCTGGCGCTCAGCGACATCAAGCCCGGCAGCTACATCGGCGCAGCCGCCATGCCGCAGGCCGACGGCACGCAGATGGCGCTTGAAGTGCTGGTGTTCCCCGAAGCCGCACGCGGCGCCGGTGAAGGCCACCGCCCCTGGGATCTGCGCCCCGACAGCACCATGACCAACGCCACCGTGGCCGACCTGGCCGCAGCGCCATCCAGCGTGCCCGGCGGCCAGAAGCTGACGCTCAAGTACAAGGACGGCGAAAAAACCATGATCGTGCCGCCCGGCGCGCCTGTCGTGAGCTTCAAGCCCGGCAAGTCCGATGAAGCCGCCCTCATCGTGCCCGGCGCCAAGGTCATGATCACCGCCCAGGAAGTTGCCGGCAAGCCCACAGCCCTGCGCGTCATCGTCGGCCGCAACGGTTTTGCACCGCCCATGTAATTGAAGGTGAGGGCGAGAGTCGGCTTGCTATGTATTTGCTAGCGGCTAACGCCTATGAATAAAGGGCTGGAGGCACTTTTGATGCCAAAATATGCCGATTTTTTGGCAAAAGTTAGGGGCTTAGGAAGCAAAGTTCACAATCAAGTGAGCTAAGTTCCTATGGTGAT
>JAZKCB010000186.1:0-8663 GCA_040388335.1 Pseudomonadota bacterium
GTGCCGTTTTTCCAGACGTATTCGCCGGTACCGTTTTTCCAGTTGTCGATTGTTTGTGCACCAGCGGCGGTAGCAAGCGCTGCGGAAGCAAACAACATTGCCACTTTGTTGAGTTTCTTCATGGTTCTCCTCTAGAGAAAAGCCGCAGACTGGCTGCGATTAATAAGTTACACGCCGTGAATGACCATCACTCAAAGCGTTACAGATATTGTGCCACAGCCTATTGAAGCCACAAGCCTACAATCGCGTTCGTCTGACACAGACTAGAGAATCTTTGGAGTTTGTTGCTACCTAGCCACAACCTCGGCACCTTAAACTCAGGTCTTAAAATCCGCATTTGCTGCCCAGAAGCAGATCGCGACAAACCCTATTCAGGCCTCTCATGACCCAGTTTGCAAAAGAAACCCTCCCTATCAGCCTTGAGGAGGAAATGCGGCGCAGCTATCTTGATTACGCCATGAGCGTGATTGTGGGGCGTGCACTGCCGGACGCACGGGATGGCCTCAAGCCTGTGCATCGCCGCGTGCTGTTTGCCATGCATGAGCTCAACAACGACTGGAACCGCCCGTACAAAAAATCGGCGCGTATCGTTGGCGATGTGATCGGTAAATACCACCCGCACGGTGACAGCGCGGTATACGAAACCATCGTTCGCATGGCGCAGGACTTTTCATTGCGCCACATGCTGGTAGACGGCCAGGGCAATTTCGGTTCGGTGGACGGTGACAACGCCGCAGCCATGCGATATACCGAAATCCGTATGTCCAAGATTGCACATGAGCTGCTCGCCGACCTCGACAAGGAAACTGTCGACTTCGGCCCTAACTACGACGGCAGCGAAAACGAGCCGCTGGTCATGCCGGCACGTTTCCCAAACCTTCTGGTGAACGGCTCGTCCGGTATCGCGGTCGGCATGGCAACCAACATTCCACCGCACAACCTCAACGAATCGGTTGATGCCTGCCTTCACCTGCTAAAGAACCCAGAAGCCAGCATTGAAGAGCTGATGGAGATCATTCCGGCGCCGGACTTTCCAACGGCCGGCATTATTTATGGCATCAACGGTGTCAAGGACGGCTATCGCACAGGTCGCGGCAAGGTAGTCATGCGGGCGAAATGCCACTTCGAAGACATCGACAAGGGCCAGCGCCAATCCATCATCGTTGACGAGCTTCCCTACCAGGTCAATAAAAAGACCCTGCAGGAGCGCATGGCCGAGCTGGTCCATGAAAAGAAAATAGAAGGTATCAGCCACATCCAGGACGAGAGCGACAAGTCCGGCATGCGCCTGGTGATCGAGCTCAAGCGTGGCGAAGTGCCCGAGGTTGTACTGAACAACCTGTACAAGCAGACGCAGCTTCAGGACACTTTCGGCATCAATATGGTGGCGCTGGTCAATGGCCAGCCAAAGCTTTGCAACCTCAAGGACCTGATACAGGTCTTTTTGTCGCACCGCCGGGAAGTTGTCACCAGGCGCACCGTCTTCACGCTGCGCAAGGCGCGTGAACGCGGGCATGTGCTGGAAGGCCTGGCAGTGGCCCTCGCGAATATCGATGACTTCATCGCCATCATCCGAAACGCGCCGACACCTCCTGTTGCCAAGGCCGAGCTGATGCTCAAGCCCTGGGACAGCAAGCTGGTTCGGGAGATGCTCACCCGCACCCGCGCCGACGGTGGCGTCGTCAATGCAGACGACTATCGCCCCGACGGACTTGAAAAAGCTTTTGGCATGGGCGGCGACGGCCTCTATCGCCTGTCGGAAACGCAAGCTCAGGAGATTCTGCAAATGCGCCTGCAGCGCCTGACCGGTCTTGAGCAGGACAAGATCGTTGCGGAATACAAGGAAGTCATGGCCGAGATTGATGACCTGCTGGACATCCTGGCAAAACCTGAGCGGGTGTCCGTCATCATTGGCGAAGAGTTGTCCGCCATCAAACAGGAGTTTGGCCAGAGCAAGCTGGGCGCACGCCGCAGCCTGATTGAGCACAGCTCGTTCGACCTCAGCACTGAAGACCTGATCACACCGACCGACATGGTGGTCACGCTCTCGCACAGCGGCTACATCAAGAGCCAGCCGCTTTCCGAGTACCGCTCGCAAAAACGTGGCGGCCGGGGCAAACAGGCGACTGCGACGAAGGAAGACGACTGGGTTGATCAGCTGTTCATCGCCAACACACACGACTACATCCTCTGCTTTTCGAATCGCGGCCGCCTTTACTGGCTCAAGGTATGGGAAGTTCCGGCTGGATCGCGCGGATCGCGTGGTCGACCGATTGTCAACATGTTTCCGCTGCAGGAAGGTGAAAAGATCACTGTTGTGTTGCCGCTGACCGGCGAGAAACGCAGCTTTCCCGCAGACCAGTATGTGTTCATGGGAACCTCCATGGGCACGGTCAAGAAAACAGCGCTCGACGAATTCAGCAACCCCCGCAAGGGCGGCATCATTGCAGTGAACCTTGATGAAGGCGACTATCTGATTGGCGCTGCACTGACCGATGGCAAACACGACGTCATGCTGTTCAGCGATGGCGGCAAAGCCGTTCGTTTTGACGAAGAAGATGTTCGGCCACTGGGCCGGGCAGCACGCGGCGTACGCGGCATGTCCCTCGAGGCCGGCCAGAGCGTCATCGCAATGCTGGTTGCTGAAGATGAGCAGCAAAGTGTGCTGACAGCCACGCAGTACGGCTATGGCAAGCGGACATCCATCCAGGAATACACACGCCACGGCCGTGGAACCAAGGGCATGATCGCCATCCAGCAGAGCGAGCGCAACGGCAAGGTCGTCGCAGCCACCCTCGTCCACACGGATGATGAAATCATGCTGATCACAGACAAGGGCGTTCTGGTCAGGACCCGGGTCAGTGAAATCCGTGAAATGGGAAGGGCTACACAGGGCGTTACGCTCATTGGACTGGACGAAGGCTCACAATTGAGCGGACTACAACGCATCGTGGAAAACGACGCGACTCTCGACGACGGCGACACCGCAGCCTCACCCAACGGCACGGCCGCAAGTGGCAACACGGACGCCGACACAACAACCCCGAATACGGATAACGACGAATGAAAAAACTTTTGACAGCCCTGGCCATCGCCGGCACCGCATTTTTCAACCTGAGCCATGCACAAGTTCCTGTTTCCAAACAGGAGTGGGCAGCCAAGGTTGTGGCGCTGCAGCAAGGTCCCGAGCTTGATCGCCTCATAGCGCAGCTGGCAGACAGCGCGACCGAAGAGGTCTTGCTGAACTGGGGGCCCAAACTCCAGACGGATGTACCCGAAGCACGGCAACAACAGGCAAAAGACGCGCTGAATGCCGAATTAAAAAAGACCTATGACGACATCACCAGAATCATCAAAGGTAAAGTCGTTGCGGCAAGTGGTGAGGCTCTTGTGCCCGCCTACATGGAGCGCTTTTCAATTGATGAGTTAAAGCAGATCGCCGGTTTTTTCGAGTCCGCTGCCATCAAAAAATACCAGGCAGCCGCCCCGGAACTGGGCAATATCTTTGTCAAACAACTGGTTGAGGCGACTCGCGCCGACGTTACGGCCCGAGTAAAACAATTTGACGACACCGCCGCAAAAACCATCGGTTCGGCCCCTGCAGCAGCACCCGCGACAAGATCCGCCCCAACAACCCCAGGTGCATCCGGGAGTGGCAAGCCTGCACCGAAGAAATGATTCGGCCTTTCAATTTTTCAGCAGGGCCTGCCTGCCTGCCTGAAGAGGTGCTCAAGCAGGCTGCATCTGAAATGCTGGACTGGCATGGCAGCGGCATGAGCGTGATGGAGATGAGTCACAGGGGCAAGGAATTCATTGCCATTTATGAAGCTGCAGAAGCGGATTTCCGGGAATTGCTGGAGATTCCCGGAAACTTCAAGATACTTTTCATGCAGGGCGGCGGCCTCGCGGAAAACGCCATCGTTCCGATGAATCTGTCTGCCGGCAAATCGGTCGACTTCGTAGTCACGGGCTCATGGAGCGAGAAGTCCCAGAAAGAGGCCCGCAAATACTGCGACGTCAGCATTGCTGCGAGTGGCCAGGAAAGCGGCTACACCACCCTGCCCGCGCCATCCACCTGGAAACTGCGACGTGATGCGAGTTATGTACACGTTTGCAGCAACGAAACCATCCATGGTGTGGAGTTCAATACCCTGCCCGACCTGAAAGCCCTCGGGTCGGATGCGCCCCTCGTCATCGACTTTTCATCACATGTCGCATCCCGAACTGTGGACTGGTCAAAAGTCGGACTGGCATTTGGCGGCGCGCAAAAAAATCTGGGCCCTGCAGGTGTGACCGTGGTCGTTGTACGTGAAGACCTGCTGGGTCGCGCGCTAGCCATCTGTCCAAGCGCTTTCGACTACAAAACCGTCGCAGCCAACTCGTCGATGTACAACACACCGCCGACTTATTCCATCTATATTGCCGGTCTGACGTTTCAATGGCTCAAGCGCCAGACTGAAGGCAACGCCAAGGGGGTTGCAGCAATGGAATTGCGCAATATTTCCAAGGCAGACCTGCTTTATGACGCTATCGACAACTCGGGTTTTTACGTCAACAAGGTCGACAAGGATTGCCGCTCACGCATGAACGTTCCATTCATGTTGCGCGATGAGTCCCGCAACGACGCATTCCTGGCGGGTGCGCGCGAGCGCGGCTTGTTGCAACTCAAGGGGCACAAGTCGGTAGGCGGTATGCGCGCCAGCATTTACAACGCCATGCCGATCGAAGGCGTTCAGTCCCTGGTGAACTACATGAGAGAATTTGAGCGTGATAGCGCCTGACAACACAAACGGACAGAAGTCCGGTACATCCCTGAACCTCGCAGACCTGCGCGTGCAGATTGATGCCATAGACCGCGAGTTGCTGGACTTGTTGAATCGCCGCGCGCACGTGGCTGAAAAAGTTGGCGAAGTCAAACGACTCGAAGGCTCACCTTTTTTCAGACCTGATCGTGTTGCCAAGGTCATTGAGCAGATCCAGCAGGCCAACAAGGGGCCGCTCAAGAGCGAACATGTAGCGGCTATTTGGCGCGAAATCATGTCCGCCTGCCTGGCCCTTGAAGCGCCGGTAAGGGTGGCCTACCTGGGCCCCGCCGGCACCTTCAGCGAACAGGCGGCCTTGCAGTTCTTTGGCGAGAGCATTGAAAAAGTCCGATGCGACAGCGTGGACGAGGTCTTTCGTGCGACCGCTTCGGGCAGCGCCGGTTACGGCGTGGTCGCGGTTGAAAACTCCACCGAAGGCGTGGTGTCACGGTCCCTGGACCTGTTCCTGACCTCACCACTTCACATCGTCGGCGAAGTCAGCCTGATGGTGAAACACAATCTGCTGCGTTTGTCGGACTCCATGGACGGCATCGAAGCGGTATACGCCCATCCCCAGGCGCTTGCGCAGTGCCAGGGCTGGCTGACGGCGCATCTGCCGCATGCAAAACGTTATGCGGCATCCAGCAACGCGGAAGGTGCGAGGCTTGCTTCTACAAATGGCGCGTGGGCAGGTATTGCCAGCGAGCGGGCAGGCGCGCAGTTTGGTCTGCATACAGTCGCGCACGGGATTCAGGATGAGGCATTCAACCGCACGCGTTTTGTAGTGGTGTGCCTGCCACAAACGCTGCCTGCACCACCCGCATCCGGCAAGGATTGCATCAGCCTGGTGGTGTCGGTCACCAACAAGCCAGGCGCGGTACATGACCTCCTGGTGCCGCTCAAGAATCACGGCGTGTCCATGACGCGATTCGAATCACGGCCAGCGCGCTCAGGCCAGTGGGAATACTATTTCTACATAGACCTTCAGGGTCACCCATCACAACCTCATGTCAAGGCAGCCCTGGCTGAATTGCAGCAGCTGTGTGCGTTTTACAAGGTACTGGGGACATACCCGGTCAGCGACTAAAAATGACTTACCCGGAATCCCCTTGCATATCCCCAGAAAAAAGGCTTGTCGGTCATGTTTGAGCAGCTAGGCCTTATAGGATGCGGGCTGATGGGCGGGTCGTTCGCACTCGCACTGAAGCGTGCGGGACTTGTCAAACGCGTTGTAGGCTACAGCAAGTCCCCCTCGACCACCGAGCGCGCACGGCAAATGGGCGTGATTGACGTTGAGGCACCGTCCGCATTGCTGGCGGTGTCAGGTGCAGACATCGTGTTGCTTGCCGTGCCGGTGTCAGCGACGGAAGCCAGCTTCAAGGCCATCAGGCACCTCATTACACCCAATACCCTCGTCATGGATGTCGGTTCCACAAAACGCGATGTGGTGGACGCCGCACGTCGCGTTTTGCGCGACCATGTCGGATGTTTTGTACCGGCGCACCCTATCACGGGTAAGGAAGTTTCGGGTGTCGAGCATGCGGACGCCAACCTTTACAACGGCAAGCAGGTCATCCTGACGCCGATTGAACGTACCTTCACGGTCCAGCTACAAAAGGCTGTGGACGTGTGGACGGCCCTGGGTTGCGATGTCGTCAAGATGTCACCGCAAGCGCATGATGCTGCCTACGCCGCAGTCAGCCACCTGCCCCACCTGATTGCCTTTGCATTGATCAACGGTATTGCAAACCAGGAACACGGCAAGGAGTACATGTCTCTTGCAGGCCCCGGGTTCCGGGACTTCACACGCATTGCAGCCAGTGATCCGAAGATGTGGCGCGACATCCTGGTGGCCAATCGTGAAGAGCTGCTGGACCAGTCAAAAATCTTCCAGCAAACACTGCAGTCGCTTGAGAAGCTGATTTCTGCTGGCGATGGCGATGCACTGGAAAAGCTGATTGAGCAGGCCAGCGAGACACGCGCAAACTGGCGCCTCTCGAACTCGCAAAAACCGCATAAATAAGCCGGCGCATGTTCGACGTTGAGTATCTGGACATTCCGCCACTGGCCAAAGCGGGCGGCGCGGTTCGCCTTCCAGGGTCCAAAAGCATTTCCAACCGGGTCTTGCTGCTTGCAGCACTCAGTCAGGGCAAAACCACGGTTCACGACGTGCTGGCATCCGACGACACAGCCGTGATGCTGACTGCCCTTGAACAACTGGGCTGCAGGATCGATAGCAAGGGCACGACCGTCGCCATACAGGGTTTGGGTGGCCGGCTGGTGAACCCGCGGGCAAAACTCTTTATGGGCAATGCCGGTACAGCCATGCGGCCGCTCACTGCGGCACTGGCACTGCTTGGTGGAAACTTCGAACTCTCCGGTGTGCCGCGCATGCATGAGCGCCCCATCGGCGATCTGGTTGACGCATTGCGGCAACTGGGTTGCAACATCGACTACCTGGGCAACGAAGGCTTTCCGCCACTGCGACTGTCCCCCGGAACTCTCAAACTTGGTGACCCCATCAAGGTGCGGGGTGATGTCTCGAGCCAGTTTCTCACCGCGCTGCTCATGGCATTGCCGCTGGTTGCCAAAGAGGACATTTGCATCGAGGTAGTGGGCGAGCTCATCTCAAAACCCTATATCGAGATCACGCTGAATCTGCTCAGGCGCTTTGGCATTGAGGTCAAACGACCTGAAGGCGCCGCCAGTTGGGAGCGGTTCACCATTCCCGCCAGCAGCAGCTACAAGTCGCCCGGTGAGATTCATGTGGAAGGTGACGCATCTTCCGCAAGCTATTTCATTGCGCTGGGCGCCATCGCGGCGGGCAAAGGCGACCTGGACCACATTGAAGTTCTGGGCGTGGGAGCCGACTCCATCCAGGGCGATATCCGCTTTGTGGAAGCAGCCCGTCTGATGGGCGCCCAAATCGACAGCACGCCGAATTCATTGCGGATTTCGCGCGGCAAGCCAGGCGTCGGCTGGCCCCTGAGGGCGATTGACCTGGACTGCAATCACATCCCGGACGCCGCCATGACGCTGGCGGTGATGGCCCTTTACGCTCAGGGCACAACCGTACTGCGCAATATTGCCAGCTGGCGTGTGAAGGAAACAGACCGCATCGCGGCCATGGCCTGCGAACTGCGCAAATTAGGCGCCACGGTCGAAGAAGGACAGGATTACCTGAAAATCACACCGCCCCACAATTGGAAAACAGGCGCCATCCACACTTACGACGATCACCGCGTGGCGATGTGCTTTTCGCTGGCTGCCTTCAATCCGGCAAAACTGCCGGTGCGCATCCTGGATCCCAAGTGCGTCGCCAAGACCTTCCCGGACTATTTCGAGGCGCTGTTTGAGGTAGCTGAAGCCGAAACTCAGGCCATTCCCGTGATCTGCATAGACGGCCCGACGGCATCCGGCAAGGGCACGCTGGCGTCTGAAACCGCACATAGGCTTGGCTACCACTATCTTGATTCCGGCGCGCTCTACCGCCTGACTGCGCATGCAGCCGCCCATACAGGCGTTTGCCTGGATGATGGAGAGGGCGTTGCGGCAGTGGCCCGTAGCCTGCCGGTTCAATTCAAGGGTGACAGGGTCTTTCTTGACGGCACCGATGTATCAGACCACATCCGTACAGAAGCTGCGGGCATGGCTGCGTCCCGGGTATCTGCCCACCCTCAGGTCCGGGCTGCACTTCTTGAGCTTCAGTACGGGTTCAGGCGCCTGCCAGGCCTCGTGGCCGACGGGCGGGACATGGGAACGGTGGTTTTCCCCGACGCACCCCTCAAAATCTACCTGACGGCCAGCGCCGGGCACCGTGCAGAACGCCGCTATAAGCAATTGATTTCAAAGGGAATTCCC
>JAZKCB010000187.1:0-31361 GCA_040388335.1 Pseudomonadota bacterium
CGCCGGGCTGGAAGACGATGTTCTGCGCCTTCAGGTATTTGGCGGCTTTCCACAGCGCCTGGTCGTAGTTGCCCAGCGGTGAGCCCCGGTAGCCGGAAATAAAACCCGCAGTGTTCTTGCCCTGTTGCCTGTCGCGCAGCTGCTGCAGCATGGGCAGCTTGACCAGCGCCTGAACGCCGCTCATGAAGGCGTGGCCGTAGTCGAGGATGTATTTGTCGTCGAGCGTGACGGTTTCCAGCGCCTTGCGAATGTGTTCAGGCAGGGGGGCGTTCATGCTGCAACTCCCTTGCTGAGAAGCTCGACGCCAAATACACAGTCGGCTGCGCCGCCTGAATATTTGTGCCTACGGCGAAACCCGCGTTGCGGGTTTTCGTCCAGGGTCACAGTCTCAAGTGCCTTGCGAATGTGTTCAGGTAGCGGCGCGTTCATCGTGTTGTCTCCGTCTGGGACGTGCGGGGGTGGGGTGGCTCACTGGATTCCAGAACCGGAAAACGTGAATCTCTAACGCAAAGTGTATGCAGAACACGCCGATAAGTCATTGCGTTCTTTGCCCTGATTTGGCTATCATGCGCAAGATTCTTTCGTTTTATCTGCATTTATGGAAACACTCGACAAGTTTGACATCGCCATCCTGCAAAACCTGCAAACCGACGCGCGGCTCACCAATGCCGAGCTGGCCTCGCGCGTGGGCCTGTCGGCGGCACCGTGCTGGCGGCGGGTACGGGCACTTGAAGAGGCCGGCTTTATCACCGGCTACCGGGCCGAGATCAACCGCCACAAAATAGGTTTGGGTGTGCTGGCCTTTGTGCGGCTGGACACCGAACGCACGACGGGCGACGCCACGCGCCAGCTGGAGGAATCGATCAAAAAGCTGCCCGAGATCGTCTCGTGTCACTACATCAGCGGCACCGGCACTTTCGAGCTGCAGGTGATGGCCGAAGACCTGGAAGCCTTCAGCAAGTTTGCGCTGCAAAAGCTGATCAACATGCCGAATGTGAAAGACATTCACACCAGCTTCTCGCTGGGCGAGGTCAAGGCCAGCAGCGCGCTGCCGCTGGGGCATCTGTCGGCGCGTCTGAAAAGCTGAAAGGCACAAGTCAAGCTTACTGCTGGGGAATCACCTCGTTGACGACCCATTTGCCGTTCACCGTCCAGGCCTTGATGATGTAGCAATGTTTGGCGGGTGTGCAAAGCGGGTACTCCGCGACGCTCATCGCCGACCGCTTCTGGAAAGTCCAGGACCACCACCAGCGCAGGTGGTAAGGCTCAAGGGCATCTGGTGATTTCTTCGCGGCCAGATACTCCGCCAGGGCTCTTTTTGACTCGGGAAACAGCGGCGAAGAGGTGATCCGGTACACGCCCACACCAATGCTGGCGAAATACGCGACAAGCAGGACCAGGATTCCGATGATGATTTTTATTTTTGGGCTCATGGGGGGACGAATGCGAGAGGCTGCAAGACAACTGCGGGTTTCGAATCCAATGGTAGCCCGAGATGCGTGAGCACAGGAACCAAACCGCCATATTTGAGCATCTGGTGCATTATGTGGCATCCAGCTTGCTACAAATTAAATAGCTGCTCACGCCCGTATTTATTGGCTTTAATGCCAATTAGATGCCTGAAAACAGGCTATTTTTGCCTCTCTTGCCAGTTTCTGAACGCTAAAAACGGGTCAAAGCCTGAAAAGTTAATATGCAGGTTAACTTTTGATTATTTTTTTAACGTACACATTAAATTTTTAATGTGTACGTTAAATCCTGTTCAGCAGACCTCGCCAGCCCTCACTCCCGGACACAACGCACCACCAGTGGCAAAAGCGGGTAGCGCAGGATGGCTTCACGGCCTGTGGGGCCCAGGCCGAATTCGGCCTTCATGCGCGGGTTGCTGTAGAAGGCCTGGTTGCCCACTCCGCCGGCATCGCGGTAGAGCACGTCATAGGTGCCGGTACCGTCAATGACCACCGAGTTGTCGACAAACCTGGCGCGGAACTCGACGCCGGCCTCGCAGCGGTAAAGAGGCGCTTCAGCCTTCCAGCCCTTGTCGGCACAGGCGGTGAGCCAGCCCAGCAGGTAGAGCGCAGCTATTCTGGCAATGATGGTCTTCATGAAGGCTCCCCCGTTGAAGGTTCGAGGATCAGCTGGCCTACTTCGGCCACAGCACCCAGAGCTGCAGCGGCTGGTTCATGCGCGATGCAAACTCGCCCGCTTCAGGCCCGGTGCCCGCAAAGTAGTCGGCCCTCACCGCGCCGATGATGGCACTGCCGGTATCCTGCGCAAACACCAGCTTTTGCAAAGTGGCAACGCCGCCGCGCGAGGCCAGCCAGACCGGCGTGCCGTAGGGAATGCTGCCTGGGTCAACAGCAATGGACCGCCCCGGCGTGAGCGCCACGCCCTGCGCGCCGCGGGGGCCGAAAGCGGCGTCAAGCTCGCTCAGGGGCTCTTCACGGAAAAAAATGTAGCGCGGGTTACTCCACAGCATGGGCTGCACGCTTTGCGGGTTTTGCGCGGCCCAGGCTTTGGTAGATTCTGTCCATGGCGCACTGATGCGCACCCCGCGCTCGGTCAGCCATTGCGTAGGGCTGCGAAAAGGCTGGTCGTTGGTGCCGGCAAAAGCCACACGCACCAAGCGTTGGGAGCCGTCAGCCTCCATCACACTCAGTCGGCCCGAGCCCTGGATGTGCAGCGACATGGCGTCGACCGGGTCGGCCAGCCAGGCGATCTCGCGGCCGCGCAATGCGGCGCGGGCTTCGGGCAGGGTTTCGATCTCCTGACGCGAATACCAGGGCCTGCGACTGCCAAAACCGGCAGGCGTCCTGTACAGGGGCACGTCAAAACCCACCGCCTGCTGGCGGCTGGCCCTGAGCAGCGGCTCGTAATAACTGGTAAGTTGGCCATTGACGGGGCCCTGCAGCGACTCGACACGGTAGGGCTGCAGGCGGCCGGTCATCCAGGCGCGCTGCTCTTCGGGCGATGCGATGCTGAGCCGCCTGACTTCACCGCACAGCGGCGCGAATGTCGCGCCGGGGCGCTCGCAGCTTTTCAGCCAGGCATTCCAGGCTTCAAACAGCCTGTCGTCGTCAAAACCGGGCAGCTCGGACCAGCGCACCGGCACCCAGCGGCTTTTGGCTTGCGTGATGGCCGGTGGCAGCGAGCCGTCGTCTCCGGCCCGCGGCGCTGAATAAACAGGAGGCTGGGACGCGGGCGAAAACACCGGGCCGGGCCCGCTGGCGCAGGACCAGAGCAGAAGGCTGGTCGCGATAATGGCGGCTGTTTTGACAACTCCCTGAAAGCGCCTGATGACCCTGTTGTTGCTGGAAGCCCTTGGAGCACTGGTTCTGCTGGTGTTCATTGTGTGGTGGACGATGTTTTCTGGCCGCAAGAATGGTGAACTGAAAACCGGTGAGGACGACAAACCCGGCGAAGACAAAAACAATCAGGGTTGAATGGTACGCATCAGGTTGGCCAGCTCGACGGCTGACTTGACACCCATCTTGTCGAACACCCGGGCCCGGTGAACCTCCACCGTCCGCACGCTGATATCCAGCTGATCGGCCACCAGTTTGTTGGGAAGGCCGCCGACGACCAGTTTCATCACGTCACGTTCACGATCGGTCAGGCCGTCAAGCCGGGCCTGCAGGCTGCTGGATTCGCTGTGTTCGGCCAGCGCTGCTGCCGAATGCTGCAGCGCCTGCTCGATGCGATCCACCAGCGCATTGTCTGAAAACGGCTTCTCGCAAAAATCAAAAGCGCCCCGCTTGACAGCTGCCACTGCGGTGGGCACATCGGCATGGCCGGTCAGAAAGATCACCGGCAGCGTCGGCTGAAGGCCGTAGGCAATCAGCTTTTCAAACATGGCCAGACCGCTCAGTCCTGCCATGCGCACGTCGAGCAGCACGCAGGCCGGGGACTTCACCGTAAAGCTGCTGGAAATGTGTGCATCGAAGGCTTCAGCGCTGTCAAAAGACTCGCTGTGGAGACGGCGCGAGCGCAACAGCCAGGCCAGCGCGTCGCGCACGCCTGCGTCATCGTCAACGATGTACACCGTGGCATTGAGGACAGGTTCCATGGTTCTTTCGTGAAGGGTTCAGTGCCTCGGGCTCAAGTCTGCAGCGCAGGCACGGCTTCCGGCAAGGTGAAACTGAAAATCGTACCGCGCGGCTGGCCTGGCTCAAAGCCCAGGAAGCCGCCGTGCTGCTCGATGACTGTACGGCAAAGGCTGAGCCCCAGGCCCATGCCCTCTACCTTCGTGGTGAAAAACGGCGTGAAGAGCTGCTCGGCCACTTCAGGGGCAATGCCTTCACCCTGGTCAATCACCGCAAACTCCACCCAGCGGCTGCGCTCGTTCGAGGCGGCTGGCCTGACCCTGAGCGTCAGCACCCTTTCAGCGGCATGTTTGCCCGCAGAAGGAGAGTCGGCCATGGCCTGCATGCCGTTTCTCGACAGATTCAGAAGCACCTGCTCGACCATGGTCCGGTCGCACAGCACGGGCCCGCAGGACGAGTCCACATCCAGCACCACATTGACCGAGAGCTTGCGCGCCTGCAGGCTGACCAGCGGCATGACGGCATCGAGCAAAGCGCGCGGCGGCACAGCCTCACGGGCCTGGTCACGGCGGCGAACAAAGTCATGCACACTCTTGATCACCTTGCCCGCGCGCTCGGCCTGCTCGGCAATGCGGCTCAAGGCTTGCTGCAGGTCACTGGACAGCTCGCTCGCCGGCTCAACCACCGACTGGTTTTCTGTGATGGCAGGGTCGCGACCTGCAGACGCGACATCGCTCGTGGACTGGTCCTTCAGCAAATTGAGCGAGCCGGTTGCGTAACTGGAAATCGCTGCCAGCGGCTGGTTCAGCTCGTGGCTCAGCAGGGAAGCCATCTCGCCGATCATGGCCAGCCTGGCTGTGGCCTGAAGGCGGTCCTGGCTGGCGCGCGAGATTTCTTCAACACGGCGCTGCTCGCTGACGTCCAGGATGGCGCTCATCCATCCCGTGTGCTTGCCGACGGCGTTGATGAGCGGCGCCTCCATGATGAGCACCGGAAAGCGCGTGCCGTCGGGCCGCATGAACACCGACTCGTGCCCTTCGCGTGGCAGGTTGTTGCCGGCCAGCCGTATGGCCTGGCGCCGCAGGTAGGTGTCGGCCAGCTCGGGCGGCCAGTATGGCGAAGGGAAACTCTGGTGCAGCAGGTCTTTGGCATCAATGCCGACCATCTGGCAGAAGGCTGGATTCACATAGGTGATGCGGCCCGACAGGTCGCGCGCGCGCAAGCCCGTCAGCACGGAGTCTTCCATCGCCTTGCGAAAGGCCAGCGCCTCGCCGAGGTCATGCTCGACCCTGAGGCGGCGCCGCATGTCACGTGCCAGCAAAAACAGCACAGCCATGAGCGCCATCGACATCGCCGTCACCAGCGCTGTCAGCACGTTCGGGAACAAGGCCGGTGTCACACGCCGGCTCTCCAGACGCAGCACCAGCGTGTTGCCGGGCAGGTCCAGCAATTGCTGCGCGATGAAGACGCGACTCCCGCGAGACGTCACACCATGCAGCGCAAGCCGGGTGCCGTCGGCCTCGGTGAAAGCAAGGCTCTCGCTGCGGGCCAGTTGCTTGTTGACCAGCTCTGCCAACACGTCCTGCAGCGAATAGGTGGCCACCGCATAGCCCTCAAGCTTGCCGGCCACCATGATGGGCATGCACATGTCCAGCATCTCAAAGCCCAGCCCATCCGACTGCGGCATGAAATAACTGAGTGAATACGCCGCACCACTCAGGCGCCGCGAGGTTGTGCAGGCCAGGTTCAGGTCGGATTGCGTACTGCTGCGCCCAAGACGCTCAAACACCGGGCTGCGGTAAGGCGTATCGGCCCAGGCCGTGAGTTCAAGCGACGCCGCGCGCCATTCAACGCGCATGATCTCGCGGTTCTCGCGCAGCAGGTCGGTCGCCATCGCACGCCATGTGGCGGTGCCGGGCTCTGACGATTGAAGCGCCTGCAGGCTCTGGATGTTGCGGGTAAAACCTGCGCGTATATCGGTCACCGCTTCGGCAGCGTCGCGCTCAAGGCGTTCCTGTATCTGGCTGGCCTCGTAGCGGCCGGCCAGCCAGACCAGCGTTCCCAGCAGCGACACCAGCAGTGCGAGCAAAAGAAACCACAACACCAGGCGCCGGAAGCCAGCCTGACGGCTGAGCCATTTAAGGGCGATCAGCCGCCGAAAGAGCAGTGGCGAGGACTTCACAATACCCTGTGACCCAGCGCCGGCAGGCGCCTGCGGTCGGCCTCAAGACCCGTCTTGCCGATGTCGGCGATCACCGCGCCTGCACCCTCGTCACGCTGCACCATGATCTCGCCCCAGGGGTTGACCACCATGCTGTGGCCCCAGGTTCGGCGGCCGTTTTCATGCACGCCGCCCTGCGCCGCCGCCAGCACGTAGGCCAGGTTTTCAATCGCCCGGGCCCTGAGCAGCACTTCCCAGTGCGCCTGCCCCGTCGTGAAGGTAAACGCACTGGGCACCAGCAGCAGGTCGGCCCTGAGTGCACGGTAAAGCTCTGGAAAGCGCAGGTCGTAGCAAATGCTCAGGCCCACCGTGTACATGCTGCCATCCACGGACGGCAAATCAAACGTGACGGGCTGCGCGCCGGCATCCAGCACGCGCGACTCGTCGTAACTTTCGCGGCCGTTGTCAAATTTGAAAAGGTGAATCTTGTCGTAGCGTGCGATGCACTCGCCAGACGGTTTGTAGACCAGCGTGCTGTTGGTGACGCGCGAAGAATGGCCCGTGGCAAGGGGGATGGTGCCACCCGCTATCCAGAGCCCGAAATCTTTTGCACAAGTAGCCAGAAAGTCCTGCAGGGGGCCGGAGCCCGGCTGCTCCGCAAAAGGGAGTTTGTCTGTGTCCCGGAAGCCCAGCAACCAGAAGTACTCGGGCAGCACGGCGAGCTCTGCGCCTTGCCGGGCAGCCTCCTCAAGAAGCTGTCGTGCCACGGCCATGTTGGCGTTCACATCGGCAGCAGACACCATCTGTATTGCGGCAACTTTCATGGTTTGCGCTCCACCCTGGTAATGCGCGGATTGGCCCAGCTACCGTCAATATGGAATTCCTGCGTCGTGGCCTGGATCAGGGGACGACGCAAAAAATATTGCGCGAGGAAACTGCCGAGACCAATCGCAGGATTGATCACTGTTGCAATCAGCGATGCCGTGCCGGCGTTGATTTCCGGGACCACCACCACCTTGATGTCCTGGGTTTCCTTCGCGATATCGGCGCTGCCCTCCATCAGGACGGCCGCATTCACCCCTTTCATCTGCAGGTTGTTGGTAGCGGCAACGCCCTGATTGATGTTGACATCACCACGAACAAAGTCAAAGGCAAAACCTTCCGAGAACACATCACGGAAGTCGAGCGTCAGCCGCCGGGGCAAGGACTGAAGGCTGAGAACGCCAAGCAGTTTGGCGATACCAGGCTCAGCTTTCAGGAATTGACCTGATTCAATATTGACATTGAACTGCCCGCTCATGCTGGGGTAGTCCAGGCTCAGCGGCGAGCCTATCCAGGCGACCTGGCCTTCCATTTTGCCCTTGCCTCGCCGCACGACATCGGCCATGCCGAAGCGCTTGAGCAACTCGCCGGAGTCAAGGATATCGAGTTTGAAGTTCATGACCGTGCGTCGCCGCTCCACACCGGCGCGTGAGCCTCGTACGGCAACAGATGCGGAGCCGGCCTGTGCATTGACAGCCACCCAGTTGCCGGTCGCCATCAATACGGCCTCCGGCAGGAACACATTGAACTTGTTGAGCCGCCACTCTCTCACGCCGCCATCGCGGGCGATGACCGATGCGCCCCGGTTCACCGCATCCACCTCAATGCGGCCAAGCTTTTTACCGCGCAACTCGAGGTCTTCCACCACAATGTCCAGCGCGGGAATGTTAGCTGGCTGCTCGTCCAGCAGGTTCTCGACATCAGCAGCGTTGCCCTGGCCCAGGCTGAGCCGGGAAAGCCGCGCGTAAACACGTCCGGCGCCCTGGCCACCGGGCTGGCGAAATTCAGCGTAGCCATTGAGCTCGGCAGCCGAGATATTGGCGCGCCAGTTCAGGCCCTCACGCGTTCCGCCGACCACCACATCATTGAGCTTGCGTCCTTCTACCACCAGCTCTTTTGCGCGAATGGCCATCTGGTTGGGCAGGTAGGCCAGGGCAGGGCCCGAAAAGAAACTGCGGCCAGCCGGCGCGGAGGACGCAGCAGCCGAAGTCGCAGGGGGCGCAGGGTCCGCCAGGATTTTTTCCCAGGCATCGATATCGACCCTGGCCAGACTGATATTGGCCGCCACACCGTTTTCAGGCGACGAGACGGTTTCACCGGGTTCCAGGCCTATGCCGATGTTGCCCCTGAGCACGCGCGGCTCCGGGCCGCTGATATCACGTGTATAGGTCATGGCAGCGAGCCGGCCCACGGTCAGGCTCAACTGGTCCTGCAGTTTCTGGCCGGGCAACAGGGAATCCCGCAACAGGACGTTCTCAAAGCGCAGCGGCATGGACGCTTCTGCGGCCTTGGAAAAAGGCGCAGGCAAGCTCAGGGCCAGCCCCTGCAGGTTGCTGGTCAACATCACCTCGGCCGTGCCGCGCCGGAAACCAAGCGTTGCGGAATAAGCCGTCGCTCCGCTGGCGTTTTGTGCCATGCGGGAAATGAAACCAAGATCTTTGGCCTGGCGCAGGCCTTCAGCCGTCAGGTTGCCCTGGGCCCGAAAGGCAACCACGGCATCCGGAGCGCCCGGACCGCGGGGCGATGGGCGCATGCCGCCCTCGAAACGAACGTCCCCGCCCATCAAACGCGCCTGCGCGCCGGGAACGTTGAAGCCGGCTTCGCTGAAGGTCACCACACCCTTCAGCCTTGAAAGCACAGGTGAAGCAGGCGTGAATTGCACGTCATTGCCAGGCAGTGAAACCGTTCCCTGCACTTTCGTTTTTTCCAACGCTGTCAATGGGATGTTGAGGTGCACGCCGTAGTCAGCCGCGCCACCGACCACAGCCTTCGCCAGCACCTGCTCGGTCATGCCCCCCACAGGTGACCTGTTGACGAATCCAAGCGCATCGGCCAGCGGCCCCTTGACGCGGGCCTTGACCTCTACTGCCGCGGAGTGAAGCAGATCCGGAATCCGCGCATCTACCTTCACCACCTCCAGACCAGCCAAACCAGACACCCTGGCGGTTGCCCCATTGACTTCAAGGGAAGCGCGGTCAAACACAAGCTCCCCGTGAACATCGGTGAGGGACGGCCAGGAGATGGCATCTTTGGCCTGCACTGATGCCGGCACGTAGGCAAAGCTGCCATTTTTGACTTTTGCGGTGACCTTGAATTCACCATGCGCAGGGTTTGAAAAAGGGATTTCGTCCACCGGACCCTTGACCCTGAACTTCACGTCGCTGACGTCGCCCTGCACAACGGCATCCCGCACATAGTGCCGTACACGATCCGGCAATACCAGTGGCAGATAGCGGTGTACGCGTGCGCCATTACCCCGACTCAGGCTGCCCTGAAGGTCCAGCGTGCCGAGGGATGTTGCCGGCGTACTGCCGGACTGCCAGCTGACCTGCGCCACACCCTCGGCATCGGCCCCGGAGAACCTGACATTACGCAACTGTGTGTCGATTTTTCCATTAACCACCTTCCACTGCGCATCCGTGGACAGCTGGTCCAGAACAATTCGTGGATCTTCAAAAACGCCAGGCAGGTCAATGCTGCCGCGGGTAATGCTGACAGCGGCCTTGCCACCATCCTGCGTCAGGTCGAAGTCAACCGCCGCCCCGCTGAGGCCGGGCCTGCCCGGATGCGGGCGAAGTTCCTGCGCGGTGGACGTCACGGCAGCGGGCAATGATGAAAGTTCAAGCCCGGTGACGCGCCCTTTGGCCGCATAAGTCAAAGGCCCCTGCACAGGTACCTGCCAGCGCGCATCTATGTTCTCCACCAGCCCTTTGGGCTCATAGGAAGCAATCAGGTTGTGTGTGGCGGTACCCAGCGGCAGCCGGTTGGCGATCTGGGCCAGCGCGGCCATATCAAGCCGGTCTGCCTTCAATTCACCGCGTTGGTCGGTTTGCCCCTTCGTCCCCGTGTGGGTCATCGCCAGGTTGCCGCCCGGCCAGCGCAGGCCGTCTTTGGTATTGAAGCGCAGGCCTTCGGTGCTGAAGTCAAACCCGTCTGTAATTTGCCTTCCGCCCACCCGGCCCGTCACAGACGCCAGTGCCAGCGGCTGAAGCTCCTTGCCCAGCCGGACATCCACCTCCGTCAGCGCGATATCAAAAGTGCCGCCCGTGACCTGCCCTTTGTTCACATCAGCCCAGGCACGCAGGCTGCCATTGCCCGTCCTGACATCCACCCCCACAGTTTCCAGACCGGCATATTCCTTGACCCTGGAAACATCAACACGGTTGAATTCAGCGTACAACTGCCCGGACCAGTCGTTCCAGTCACCCGGATTGTTTGAAAGCAGTGGCTGTCTGAAAATGCCCCGCAGGCTGAAGCGCTCACCCCACTGTGCAGGAGGTGTCGCATCCAGCCGCATGGCATGGTTGCGTCGGCCGTTGCGGATCACGCCGTCAACCTGGTCCAGCGCCAGCGTAGGCGCGCGGCGCAGCTCATCGGTCCACCGGATAGTACCGCCCTTGATGGACAGTTCTGTCTGGGAAAAGATCCAGTCCACGGCCTCGTGGCTGTCAGACCTGTTCTGTGAGAAATCGAGCCCACCCACATAGATCTTCCCGTCAGCCGTGCGGCGGATATCGAGTTCAGGCTGGTCAATGTGCAATTGCTCGAAACCCTTGCCCCAAAGGGAAGACGGTGAGAGGGCTGCCAGCAACCGCGGCAGGCGCAAGGCCTCACGCCCCTGGGGGTCCAGCAAGACCACGTCGCGCAGTTCGAATGAAGGGATAAGGCCCTCGGAGCGTGCAGTGATCTGGCCTATGCGTACAGGCACCCCTATGGCTTTGGTGGCTTCCATTTCAAGCCTTGGGCGAAACTCACCGATTCGCGGCACAATCCAGCCGTGTAGCAAGCTCCAGCTTGCCGTGAAAAGTAACCAGACTGCCAGGATGAACCACACCAGCACGCGAGCAGACGAAGCCAGCCAGCGCATTCGACGCGATGCCGGTATGTCTGTGGAGGGTTGCGTGAGGGAAGTCGTCTCAGTCATTGGCATGAGAATTATGACCGTCAGGGCAAAACCGACCCATGAACTACCGTGAAGTTTTGTGAAGTAGTGTGATGCCCCACAGCCAAAGCGCCATTTCGCCCGCAGTCATGACCTCGGGCGCAGCCACCATCCCGGGCCTGCCACCTGCCGCAGACATGTCTGGCTATTCGCGCTTCGTGCAGCGCATCAGGCGTCGCTACGCGGACCAGATGAGCCTCTTGCCGGACGGTCCGCCGGTGCGTGCCACCATGGAACAGTGCCTGCAGGCCTTGCTGGCAACCGGTCTTGAGACAGGCGCAGCGCTAAGGGTTTTGCGTCAGCTGGTGATGGAGCGGCTGGTGGTGATCGACTGCGATCCGGGCACCACGACCCAGGCCACGCTCACCACAGTCACGCGGGCCATGACGGAGCTCGCCGAACTGGCGCTGGATGTCGCAGTCATGGAGTCCCGCCGTGCTCTGGATGAGCTGCACGGAGCGCCCACAGGCACGGCGCGTGAGGATGCAGCCGGGGCGGAGACTCGCGCCCAGCTCTGGGTGGTCGGGATGGGCAAGCTGGGTGCACGTGAGCTCAATGTCTCAAGCGATATCGACCTGATTTATGTGTACGACCAGGATGGTGAGACGTCCGGCCGGCCGGATGGACGGGGAAGAATTTCCAATCATGAGTATTTTGCGCTGCAGGTCAAGGCGATCTACGGCCTTATAGGCGAAACCACCGAGCACGGATTTGTTTTCAGGGTCGACCTGGCGCTTCGCCCCAACGGGAGTTCCGGACCTGCCGCCATTTCATTCAATGCGCTGGAAGACTACTTCCAGGCACAGGGCCGCGAATGGGAGCGCTTTGCCTGGCTCAAAAGCCGTGTGGTCGCGCCGCTGGCATGTATCAAAAACGGTTCCGCACAAGCCTTGCGCAGCCTGATATTGCCTTTTGTATTCAGGCGTTATCTCGACTACAACGTTTTTGATTCCCTGCGTATCCTGCATCGCCAGATACGTGAGCACGCCACCAGACGCTGTGCCGGCCATCCTGAGCGTGCCAATGATGTGAAGATTTCCCGCGGGGGCATTCGCGAGGTTGAATTCACCGTGCAGCTGCTGCAGGTTGTGCGCGGCGGCCAGTTCCCCGAGTTGCGTACCCGCCCCACCGTTGACGCATTGAAGCGGCTTGTGCCGGCTGGGCTGATGCCCGCAGAAACTGCGGAGGCCCTTGAGCGTGCCTATGTTTTCCTTCGCCACGTCGAACATCGCATTCAATACCTTGACGACCAGCAGACCCACGTATTGCCCACCCGCGATGACGACCTGGCATGGATTGCACAGACCATGGGCTATGAAAACTGCTGCCCCTTCCTGAGCGAGCTGGACGCACATCGCGAACTGGTTGCGGAGGAATTCGACAAACTTCTGGGCAGCAAACAGGAATGCAAGGGATGCGTGAAAGGTTCTCCCGCTGCCGCCGCGCCGCAGCTCGACGAACTGCTGGACAACCTTTCAGCCCAGTGGCCGACCCAGTTCCGCGCGCGGCTGGCGCAGTGGCGCCAGCACCCCAAGGTGCTGGCGCTTCGGGACGATTCACGCGCACGCCTCACACAACTCGTGCAACGTACCGCGCAGTGGATGACCGAAGGTACGGTGACCGAAGAGGCCGCACTGCGCATCATGGACTGGATAGAACCACTGCTCAGGCGCGAGAGTTACCTGGCGCTGCTGCTTGAGCGTCCCTCCGTTCACGTGCGCCTGCTGCGCCTGCTGGGCGCCGCCAAATGGCCCGCACGCTACCTGCTGCGCCATCCAGGCGTCATTGACGAGCTGGCCAGCGATGAACTGCTGCACGAGCGCTTCGACCCGGTGGCTTTTGCCAAAGAATTGCAGTTGCGGCTGGCATCACTCAAGCGTACCGGCGAGGATGACGAGGAAACCTGCCTGAACCTGCTGCGGCGCGCCCACCATGCGGAGGTGTTTCGCACCCTGGCCAGAGACGTTGAAGGTGCAATGACTGTCGAACAGGTGGCAGACGACCTCAGTGCGCTGGCCGAGGTCACCCTGGCCATCACCGCCGACTGGTGCTGGCAGCGACTGAAGAGCCGGCATCGTGAAAAACCTCAATTCGCCATCATTGCCTATGGCAAGCTGGGTGGGAAAGAGCTCGGCTATGGCAGCGACCTGGACATCGTTTTTGTTTATGAAGACGAGCACGAACAGGCACCAGAGGTCTATGCGACTTTTGTACGCAAGCTGATCAACTGGCTGACCATCAAGACCGCTGAAGGCGACCTGTTCGAGATTGATACGGCACTTCGTCCCAACGGCAACTCCGGCTTGCTGGTGACAAGTTTTGATGCCTACACCCGCTACCAGCAACAACGTGGCAGCAATACAGCGTGGACCTGGGAACATCAGGCCATGACGCGGGCCCGCTTTGTGCTGGGCGCCGAGGCGCTGCGCGACCGGTTTGAACAGGTGAGGGAAGGTGTCATCACCGCATCCCGTGACGCATTGCTGTTGCGCGATGAGATCGTGACCATGCGAGACAAGGTACGCGCCGCCCACCCGGTCAGGGGCGAGAGGTTCGATGTCAAACACAGTGCAGGCGGCATGGTGGACGCCGAATTTGCAGTCCAGTTTCTGGTTCTTTCCCAGTCCGGGAGCCATCCCGAGCTTGTCCCCAACGTGGGAAACATCGCCCTGCTGCGACGTGCCGAGAATGCGGGACTGCTGCCGGCAGGCGTGGGGCTGCAAGCAGCCGATGCCTATCGTGAACTGAGGCGTGTCCAGCATCGCGCCCGCCTCAACGAAGAGCCCACCCAGGTTGCACCGGGCGTGCTTGAAGCCGAGCGCGCAGCCATCCTGCGCCTGTGGGTCGCGGTATTTAAAGACTGACAAATGACATGGTTAAGGCGGATGACCGGCGGTCATCTGATTTAATCGTGCGCATCACGGCAAGAAGGTCTCACCCCAACCGGGGTCGCGGTGCGAATACGTTGCTGGCGCGATTGGTGTTGCCGTCAGCTGTAAAGCCCGACGAAGCCACCGCCAGAAAAGCCTTTGAAGCCCTTGGGAGAGAGCAGGAAACCAGCGAATGAGAAGACTCCAGATTGACTCCCCCGGGTGCCATGCAGCGCTCCTGCAGCACGGCGTCCTGCTTGTCGGCGTGCTGCTCGTCCTTGGAGGGTGTACGGCCACCGCCCCTCCTGCGACCGTTTCGGTTGCGGCACCGCCCCAATGGTACGCACCCTTGCCTGCAGCTTCCGCAGTTATCAGTGGATCGCCCAGCCTGCCCCACGGAGGAAGCCTGACCAGCCTTTCGCAATGGTGGCAGCAACAGGGCGACCCCCTGCTGGTTGAGCTCATTGAAGCCGCGCAGGTGGTCAGTCCGTCAGTGATCACGGCCCGCTCCAACATTGAGCAGGCGCAGGCCACACGCATATCGTCGGGAGCGGCTTTGCTGCCTACGCTGGACGCCACGGGCAATATCAGCCGAAGCCAGCAGGGACCGATCAACCGCGCACTCCCACCCATAGCCAACGTGGCGCAGATCGGACTGCAAACCAGCTGGGAGCTGGATTTGTTTGGCCAAAACCGCGCCAGCTTTGCGGCCGACAAGGAACGCTTGCTGGGTGCCGAAGCGCGCTGGCACGATGCCCGTGTTTCGGTAGCAGCGGAAGTGGCCAACCAGTACTACAGCCGGCGCGCATGTGAAAAACTGCTACTGGTCGCGGCGGCAGACATGCAGTCCCGCAGGGAAACGGCAAGGCTTACAGCGCTTGTCACAA
Organism: Pseudomonadota bacterium; assembly: GCA_040388335.1. GTDB lineage: Bacteria > Pseudomonadota > Gammaproteobacteria > Burkholderiales > Burkholderiaceae_C > Polaromonas. Next base: position 14,946 of record JAZKCB010000187.1, read on the forward strand.
AGGCGGGGTTTGAGGCGCCCGCAACCTCCGCGCTCGCACGTGCCAGTGCGGCAGAAAGCAACAGCCGCCTGACCCAGCAGCAGGCGCTTTGCGATATTGACGTGAAGGCGCTGGTTGCACTGACTGCCATCACAGAACCCGTGTTGAGGCAAAAGCTCGCGCAATCCCCGCCTGATCGGCCCCAGCAGGCGATAGCGGAGATCTCCAGCATTCCTGCTGAAGTACTGGGGCAACGACCGGACATCTTCAACGCAGCGCGCGAGCTCACCGCCGCCAGCTTCGAGGTGGGGAGTGCACGCGCACAGCGGTATCCGCGACTCAGCCTGGCCGGCTCCATCGCCACAAACCACGCAAAGACACGTAACTTTAGCCAGACCTATGACACCTGGTCCATAGGCCCGCTCGCCCTGACAGTGCCACTGTTCGACGGTGGTGCGAGTGAAGCCAATCTCGAAGCGGCCAAAGCCAGGTACCAAGAAGCGGCAGGCAAATACCGCAGCACGGTCAGGCAGGCTGTTCGCGAAGTCGAGGAAGCTCTTGTGAACCTGCAAAGCACCGCAGACAGGAGCGGTGATACCGCCGTGGCGGCCGAGGGTTACCGCGCATCTTTTGCTGGCACCGAGGCGCGCTACAAAGCGGGGCTCGCCAGCCTGGTCGAACTGGAAGAATCGCGCCGTACGCTGCTGTCAGCGCAAGGCGCAGTGATCAACCTGGACAAGGAGCGCCGCAGCGCATGGATAGCGCTCTATCGCGCGCTGGGAGGTGGCTGGACCGCCAACGCGCCACAGGCCAGCCCCATGGTGTTTGACATTCCCGAATCGTCGTTGCCGTCATGGCCATGAACAAGTGCAACAAAGACCAAAGGCCGGGAAATCAAGAGAACCCGCCATGCTGACACTTATGAAAAAAACTGATCTGAATCTCAAAAGCAAACCGGTCGTCCTTGCGGGTGTGGTCGTTGCAATACTCGTGCTTGCCGGAATCACATTTGTCTCCATCAGGTCAGGGTCTGCCGAAGACAAAAAGAAAAGTGCGCCCAAGCCTGCATTGACTGTGACAACAGCACAGCCCAGTCAGGCCAGCCTGCCGATCAGGCTATCGGCAAATGGCAGCATCACAGCCTGGCAGGAGGCCATCATTGGCAGCGAAGTCAATGGCTTGCGGCTGACGGAGGTCCGGGCCAATGTAGGCGACAAGGTGCGCTCAGGACAGGTGCTTGCCGTGTTTGCGATTGAATCCGTTCAGGCCGAAGTGGCACAAAGCCGCGCCAGCCTGGCAGAAGCCGAGGCCAGCGCCATGGACGCGGCGGGCAATGCAGAAAAAGCCCGCACGCTGCAGGCCAGTGGCGCCCTGAGTGAACAACAGATCAACCAGTACATGACGGCCGAAAAAACTGCCAAAGCCCGCCTTGAAGCGGCCAGGGCGATATTGACGGTGCAGCAGGTCAAACTCAAACAAACGCAATTGCTGGCACCCGACAACGGTGTCATTTCTGCACGCACCGCAACAGTAGGCGCTGTGGTTGGTGCGGGCACCGAGCTGTTCCGAATGATTCGCGGTGGCCGACTGGAATGGCGCGCCGAAGTAACTTCCAGTGAACTGGGCCGCCTGCCTGTAGGCACTGCCGCAACTGTGGTTGCGGCCAATGGCGTTGAACTCAAGGGCAAGGTACGGATGGTTGCGCCGACCGTTGATCCGCAGACGCGGGCAGCGTTGGTCTATGTCGACCTGCCGAGCAACACCGGCAAACTGAACGTGCCGGTCGGCAGGGCCGGGGATACCTCTGCAGTCACGCAAATCACCGCACCCGTCACCGCTGGCATGTTTGCCAAAGGCGAGTTTGATCTCGGGACATCCAGTGCCTTGACCGTACCCCAGCAATCGGTGGTTATTCGCGACGGTTTCAGCTATGTATTTGTGCTCGGACCCGACAGCCATGTCAGCCAGGTGAAGGTACAAACCGGTCGCAGGCTGGGCGACAGGATTGAAGTGAGCTCCGGTATCAAGGCAAATACGGAGCTGGTCGCCAGCGGCGCAGGATTCCTCAATGACGGCGATCTGGTGAGCAAGGTGGCGGCGCAGGCACCGGCCAAATAAGAAGAAAACGCCGCCATGAACTTCTCCTCGCTATCAATCAAAAACCCCATCCCGGCCATCATGCTGTTTGTGCTGATGACCCTGGCGGGCCTGCTTGCCTACAAGTCAAGCGCGGTCCAGGATTTCCCGGACATTGAGCTGCCCATCGTCACGGTCAGCGCCACACTGGAGGGCGCAGCGCCCGCACAACTTGAAACCGAGGTCGCCCGAAAGCTGGAAGACTCGATTGCCACACTGCAGGGCATCAAGAACATCTACACCAGTGTGCTGGACGGACATGTCAGCATCACCGTCGAATTCATTCTTGAAAAATCATTATCAGACGCGGTAAACGATGTCCGTGATGCGGTGGCGCGTGTCAGGGCTGACCTGCCCGGCTCCCTGCGCGATCCTTCCGTGACAAAAGCATCTACTGCGGGACGCGTGGTTCTGACGTTTGTCGCAGCACCTGCAACCGTAAAGGATGGCAGCAAAAGTCCCATAGACGACCAGGACCTGAGCTGGTTTGTCGACAACGCCGTCACCAAACGCCTGCTGGCGGTACCGGGCGTGGGCGCAGTCAAGCGCATGGGCGGGGTCACGCGGGAAGTGCGCATAGAGCTGGATGTCGCCAGGATGGCTGCACTGAATGTCAGTGCACTTGATGTCTCCCGTCAGCTGCGACTGGTCCAGCAGGAAGCTCCCGGTGGCCGCGGTGACGTCAGCGGTGCCGAACAGTCGGTGCGCACCATTGCCACCGTCAAGACAGCCGCCGATCTTGCCTTGCTGGATTTGCCACTGCCCGATGGACGGCACATGCGGCTGGACCAGGTCGCCACCGTGCAGGACACCGTCGCCGAACCGAGGTCGATCGCCACACAGGATGGCCGGAAAGTCATCGGTTTTGAAATCTTCCGGACCAAAGGCGCGAGTGAAATCGATGTGGCCAAAGGCACGCGCGCTGCGATGGCCGAACTGCAGGCCGCCAATCCCAATATCGCGCTCAGGCAGGTGATAGACAACGCCCAGCCTGTACAGGAAAACTTCGACGGTTCCATGGAGCTGCTGTACGAGGGCGCATTGCTGGCCGTGCTGGTGGTCTGGTGGTTTTTGCGCGACTGGCGCGCCACGCTGGTCGCAGCGGCGGCCCTGCCCCTGTCAGTTATCCCCACCTTTCTTGGTCTGAAGTACTTTGGATACACCCTCAATACCGTGACCCTGCTGTCACTCGCGCTGGTGGTTGGCGTGCTTGTCGATGATGCCATCGTCGAGATTGAAAACATCTCCCGCCACCTGCGCATGGGCAAGACGCCGATGCAGGCCGCCATGGAAGCCGCCGACGAGATCGGTATGGCCGTCATTGCCACCACGTTTGCGCTGGTGGCGGTGTTTTTACCGACCGCGTTCATGGGCGGTATACCGGGCCTGTTCTTCAAGCAGTTTGGCTGGACGGCTGTTCTGGCCATCCTTGCGTCGCTGGTAGTCGCACGGCTGTTGACGCCCATGATGGCCGCCTACATCCTCAAGCCGACCACACATCGTGAAGAAGAGGATGGCTGGCTGATGCAGCGCTACATGCGGGCCATGAAGTGGTGCGTCAACCACCGCCTCGTCACCATGATTGCGGCAACCGTATTTTTCTTCTCATCCGTTGCACTGGTGGGCCTGCTACCCACAGGATTTGTGCCGGCGGCAGATCGCGCTCAAACGCAAATCAACATGGAATTGCCGCCCGGAAGCACGCTGGCGGAAACCAGCCGTATCGCAGAACAGGCGCGCCAGGCGGTGATACAGGTCAAGGGCATTACCGGTGTTTTCAGCTCCATCGGCGGTGGCTCGAGCGGCGACGAGTTCGCGCCCGGGGCGGCAGCAGAAGCACGCCGCGCGGTACTGACGCTGACCACGGTTCATCGCAATGACAGGTCCGAATCACTGCCAGCCATCGAGAACCAGATTCGCCAGAAACTCGACGCCATAGCGGGTGCACGGTTTACCGTGGGGCCGCCTGACACCGGCGTGAAAATGCAACTGGTGCTGCGCAGTTCAGACCCTGTGGCGTTGTCGGAATCTGCGCAGAAGGTCGAGCGTGAGTTGCGCAGCCTTCAAGGTATAGGCAATGTCAGCTCAAGCGCAGCACTGGTTCGTCCGGAAATCATCGTGCGACCCGATTTTGCGCGAGCAGCTGACCTCGGCGTCACGGCCTCCAGCATTGGCGAAACAGTGCGCGTGGCGACTGCAGGCGATTACGACACCAGCCTGACCAGGCTCAACCTGTCAGAACGCCAGGTGCCCATACGCGTCAAGCTGCCCGATGCGGTGCGCGCCGACCTGTCTGCCATCGAGCGCCTGACCGTGCCCGGCAAAAACGGCCCCGTCATGCTGGGCAATGTGGCAAGCGTGACCATGGAATCCGGCCCGGCACAAATTGACCGTCTGAACCGCAGCCGCAACGTCACGCTAAGCGTCGAACTCGGCGGCAGGACGCTGGGCGAAGTCAATGCCGAAGCGCGCGCCCTGCCATCCATGAAGAATCTGCCGCCAGCCGTCAGAATCGCCGAGCTGGGTGACGCACAGGAAATGCAGGCGCTGTTCGCGAGCTTCGGCATTGCCATGCTGATCGGCGTGCTCTGCATCTACGGCGTGCTGGTGCTGCTGTTCAAGGACTTCATGCAACCTGTCACCATCCTTGCCGCGCTGCCGCTGTCCATCGGCGGGGCATTTGTTGCACTGCTGCTGACGGGCAAGGCGCTGTCCATGCCGTCGATGATCGGTCTCATCATGTTGATGGGTATCGTGACCAAAAATTCTATTCTGCTGGTGGACTACGCCATCCTTGCACGGCAAGACGGCATGAGCCGCTTTGATGCGCTGGTGGATGCATGCCACAAGCGGTCGCGGCCCATCATCATGACCACCATTGCCATGGGCGCCGGCATGATGCCCCTGGCCCTGGGTTGGGGCGCTGACCCAAGCTTCCGGTCACCCATGGCGATTGCGGTGATTGGCGGACTGATCACGTCAACGCTTCTCAGCTTGCTGGTGGTACCGGCTGTCTTCACTTACATCGATGACCTTGAGCACTGGCTTGGCCGCATGCTGAGACGGGAAAAACACACCGCAACCGATGAGGATCCGAAGGGCAGGGAAGGTGTCAGGGCCTGAGGCAGAACCCTGCCAGCCTTATAATTAAGGCCCTATATCCGAGAGTGATTCCATGCAAAAACGCGTACTGCTTTCAGGCGCAACAGGCCTGATTGGCGGCGAGTTGATGCTTATTCTTGCGGCACGCGGTGTGGCCAGTACGGCAGTTGTGCGCGCGACCGACCGGGCTGCCGCCAATACGCGCCTGATGGAACGCCTGCAGAAAAGCGTCTTGTGGAAGCCGGAACTGGCGGAACTGGTCTCTGCCGAGGCAGGCGACATTGAGGCTCCGGATTTCGGCCTCAGCCAGGCCGTTCTTGATTCAGCGGACGTTGTTCTGCATTCTGCCGCCAGTACGTCCTTCAAGCCTGAAGCCGGCGTTTACCCCATCAACATCAGGGCTGCAGAGAACTTTTCCGGCATCCTGAAAAAACTCAAAACCTCCCAGCGCGGCTTCTTTGTGGGAACTGCCGCAGTCACAACCGAGCCCCGCGGCGTCATCACCGAAGACATGCCGTTTGAAGGTTACGCCAACGACTACATCCGCTCAAAACGCGATGCTGAAAAGCTGCTGCACGCCAGCGGCGCGCCGTTTGTAACATTGCGCCCGGGCATTGTCCTGTCCCGCGGCATTGATGACGCCAAGCTGTCACGCAACATGTTGTGGTCCATCCCTGTGATGGCTGAACTTGGTGAAGTTCCTCTGGATCCCCTTGCGCGGCTCGACTTTGCACCCGTTGATTTCATCGCCGGTGCTTTCGCAGAAATGCTGCTCAAGGACCAGTTGAAGTACGACTGCTATCACGTGTCAACCGGTGAGGCGTCCATGACGTTTCAGGATCTTGCGGATGAATTGGTTCTGACCATGCCGGGTATTAAAAAGCTGGTGATGCGTGGCCGTGACTTCGTGCCAACTCCGAAATTCGCACGTCAACGATGGATGTTTTCATCACTGCAGCCCTATCTGCCGTTTTTGACAGCGGATGCGGTCTTCAGCAACGCCCGGTTACATGAAGAAATTGGAACGTTGGCAGACGCGCCAGCTCCAATCAGTTATTTGGGTGATTTGCTGGCCACATTCAGTTTGTCGGATGCCGTCAAGCAGATGTATACGCCCTGAAAAAGCCCGGACAGGCTTGACTTTTCTGGCGCTGCCTTCATGTATAGCCATCGGCATTCCCCGTCAGGATTGATGTAAAGAAATGTTAAGCTATGGGGCTATTTTCGTGATGCTATGGTGCCAGCGCACCACTTGGGTTTTGTTTGATGAATTCTGACTTGATTAATCTGTTTGCGGAAACTTTCGGCATCGCTGAGGACAGGCTCTTGCCCGAAGCTACGCTTGAAAGTCTGGGTCTAGACTCCCTGGCCGTGATCGAGTTCCTGTTCCAGATCGAAGACAAGTTTGGCATCCAGATTCCCGATCAGGCCAACCCTCCCCGCACGCTGGACGAAATGGTCCAGATGATCGAGCCGCTGATGCCCCAGGGCGGTCAGGGCGATATGGGCACATCTGCTGCCTGAACACCGCATTTGCGGGACCACATGACCGTCATGCGCCGCGTTGCCATCACAGGTATGGGCATTGTTTCCCCGACTGGAAACAACCAGGTCGAATTCTTCGGCGCATTGCTCAATGCGACCTCCGGCATACGGGCGATGAACGTAGCCTTCCCCACCGGATCGGAAACTGTGCTGGCGGGCAACATTGATTTCACCCCTGAAACACATTTCCCAAAAGCCAGACTTTTGACCATGGACAGGGTCAGCCAGTTTGCACTGGTAGCCGCTCGCGAAGCCATGCAGCAGGCCGGGCTGGGGCCTTCGGCTCTTGGCGGTTTTGCGCCTGAACGCTTTGGCGTTTCTGTTGGGACGGGTAGCGGTGGTGCCGGGTCACTCGATGCAGCCTACACATCCCTGCTTGAGCAAAAAGTCGCGCGCCTGCGACCCATGACCGTGGTGCTGGCCATGAGCAACGCCACATCCGCACATCTGGCCATGGAGTTTGGACTCAAAGGTCCCAGCAGCACCGTTTCAAACGCCTGCGCATCGTCAGCCACGGCCATCGGCGAAGCTTTCAGACAGATACGTCATGGTTATTCCGATGCCATGCTGGTCGGCGGTGCAGAAGCCCTTCTTAACCGCGGCACCATCAAGGCCTGGCAGGCCATGCACACCCTGGCAAAACCTCATGCGGACGGCGCACAGGCGTCATGCAGGCCCTTCTCTGCCGACCGTTCGGGGCTGGTGCTCTCGGAAGGCGCGGCCATGCTGGTGCTCGAAGACTGGGATACAGCGGTTCGTCGCGGCGCCCACATCCTGGCGGAACTGGCGGGTTATGCATCAACCACCGATGCTCACCACCTGACCCAGCCGGAAGCGCAAGGCCAGGCCAGCGCGATGACACTTGCGCTGAAGGACGCCGGTCTGACCACCCTGGATATCGGCTACCTCAATGCGCACGGCACCGCAACCGAGGTCGGCGACGTGGTGGAAACCAATGCAATCAGGCTGGCTTTTGGGGACAGCGCGGCCAGACTGCCCATCAGCTCTACCAAGGCCGTGCATGGACACGCCATGGGCGCGGCAGGCGCGATGGAATTCCTCGCCAGCGTCATGACTTTGCGCTCCGGCCAGTTACCACCGACGGCCTTCCTTGAAACGCCTGATCCGCGCTGCGATCTGGATTACATCGCGCTCAAGTCACGTACCGTCGAGAGCCTGGGCGCTGTAATGTCGAATTCTTTTGCGTTTGGCGGCTCAAACTCTGTGCTGATTGCCAAAGCAGCCTGACAGGCAGGCGTTAAAGCCGATCACGGTTCACGCAGCACTGCGGATTTTCTTCACCAGGGCGGTTGTCGAATAACCGTCGACAAACGGTATGGCCAAGGCCCTGCCGCCGTAAGACTCGACAATTCTGGCCTCCGCCAGCTTGCTCATGTCGTAGTCGCCGCCCTTGACCAGCACATCCGGCTTCAGTTCGGCAATGATTTCGGCCGGTGTGTCGTCATCAAACCAGGTCACCAGGCTTACCGACTCCAGCGCGGCCATCAGGGCAGCGCGGTCAAACTCGTTGTTCAATGGCCTGTCCGCACCCTTGCCAAGTCGCCTCGATGAGGCATCGGTATTCAGTGCCACAACAAGGCTGCCCCCCAGCGCACGCGCCTGCGCCAGATAAGTGACGTGCCCCTTGTGCAGGACGTCAAAAACCCCGTTGGTAAAGATGACTGGCCTGGGCAAGTCGGCAATACGTGCGGCAGCGTCTTCGCGCAGCGCAATCTTGCCCAGAAAAGCGGGTCCGGTCACACAGTCTGGGGCTTGCCGTCGATGGCGATGGCAGCGGCGATCTCGCGGCCAAGCTCCTTGCGGTAGCGGTTGAGCTCCTGCACGGTCTTGAAGCTCTGGTTCATGAGCAGGCTCATGTTGTGCAGGATGCGCTCGACAACCTTGCCTTCCCACACAGCATCAAACTTGATCTGGGTGTCCAGCCAGTGCTCCAGCCACTCCGGATTGGGCAGGCGCGACTGAATGGTATCTCGCGGAAAAAGGCTTTTGTTCACGTGCAGATTGGTCGGGTGAAGCGCCTGCGCCGTGCGCCGCGCGCTGGCCATCAGCACGCCAACCTTGGTAAATGCAGCGCGTGCATCGTTGCCGAAGTTGTTGATGGCGCGTTTCATGTAACGCAGGTAGGCACCGCCGTGGCGGGCTTCGTCCTGGCTCAGCTGTGTGTAGATCTGCTTGATGACAGGTTCGGTATGCCATTCGCTGGCGCGGCGGTACCAGTGGTTCAGCCGGATCTCGCCGCAGAAATGCAGCATCAGGGTTTCCAGCGCAGGCGCGGGCTCGAACTCAAAGCGTACTTCATGTAACTCTTTTTCGGTAGGTGCCAGATCGGGCCTGAAGCGTTTGAGGTACTCCATCAGCACCAGCGAATGTTTCTGTTCTTCAAAAAACCAGATCGACATGAAAGCGGAGAAGTCGCTGTCGTCCTTGTTGTCGCGCAGGAACATTTCAGTAGCCGGCAGGGCCGACCACTCGGTGATGGCGTTCATCTTGATGGTCTGGGCCTGCTCGTCCGACAGCTTGGATGCGTCGAATTTCGCCCATGGGATGTCTTTGTCCATGTCCCAACGGACCGACTCGAGCTGTTTGAACAATTCCGGGTAAAGCATTTGAACTCCTTGGCGTTTCCGTGGCGCGTCATGGTGATACGGTAATACGCAGCATGATCTGCCTCGGATGCGATCTTTTCGCATTTGGGTACCCCCTGATTTTAGGCCGTTAATATGACAATTCGTCATTTAGGCCACATTTGATGCGGTTTTCGGGGGTTTACCTGACAGGCTTGCGGGTTCCAATGAATCTGGTGCATTGGATGGCACGTATATCCTTCAGTCGGTAAGCTGTCAGACATACGACGCTGATGCTGGCCCGTCCCTTCCACGAAATCAGAAGCGAGCAAAACATGTTTCTACCACGCCTTGCCTATCCCACACTGCTGCTTGCTTTCCTGGTGTCCGCGACGACCAGCGCGGCAGACCTCAAAGCCGTCGCACCAGCAAAAGATGCCCCTGCAACCAACACCTCATGCACGGGCTTGCTCCAACAGAACTTCCCCCGCCTGCAGGATGAAAAGCCGCAATCACTTTGCCAGTTCAGCGGCAAGGTGGTGGTCGTGGTGAATACAGCCAGCTTCTGCGGCTTCACCTCGCAATATGAGGGCCTGGAGGCGCTGTATGCCAAATACAAGGACAAGGGGCTGGTGGTGCTGGGTTTTCCATCCAACGACTTTGCCCAGGAAACCGGCAGCAACAAGGAAATCGCCGACTTTTGCGAAAACACCTTCGGCGTGAAATTCCCCATGTTTGCCAAAACCAGCGTGGCCGGAAAAGACGCCAATCCGCTCTTCAAGCAACTGGCAGCCAAAACCGGCACGTCGCCCAAGTGGAACTTCTATAAATACGTGATTGGCCGCGATGGGCAAAGCGTGGTCAGCTTCAACTCCATGGCAGACCCGAAAAGCGGAAGTTTTGTGCGTGAGGTTGAAAAGCAGCTCGCGGTGCGTTGACCCCTGCACCTGAAATTACCAATTGGTCACTATTTGACTGATTGGTAATTTCGGGTTTATGATTTCAACCAGACGCCAAGTCTGCATTGTTTTTTGCGCATCAGTGCGCGCCCTACTCAACGTCAACGCCGTGTCGCAATTAACAAAACTTTACCTTGACATTTCGCACAGCGCCGGGAACTCCGCAAGCTGCGGCCTACTCCTACAAAGGCCGACACGGGATGGACTTACATTGAGTTCTTTGCGTAGCGGCAAGAAAACAGTTTCATTGTTGCGAAGACTTTTGGACTCTGGTCCAACTGCAATCCCGGGGCGCTTCTCCTCCTCCTCCCTCCCTCCCTCGTTCGCGCCGGGGCGCTTCGCAGCATTTTTATATTCGGCAGGCTGACCATGAGCAGCCTGCCACCGCCTTCAGGTGTTCTTCCCCGCGTCGCCATCGTCGGCTCCGGTATTTCCGGACTGGCCGTGGCCCACACGCTCAAGGGCCTGGCTGACATCACGCTGTTTGAAGCGGGTGATTATTTCGGCGGCCACACGCACACCGTCGATATCACCCTGCCCACTGCCCATGGGCTGGTCAAACATGGCGTGGACACCGGTTTTCTCGTTTTCAACGAGCGCACCTACCCCAACCTGATCAACCTGTTTGCGGAACTCGGCGTCGAGACCGCGAAATCGGACATGTCGTTCTCGGTGAATGTGCCCGGCGCCGGTCCCGAGGGTCAGGCCCTGGAATGGAGCGGTTCCAGCCTCAACAGTGTTTTTGCCCAGCGCGGCAATCTCGTGAGCTGGAAATTTCTGCGCATGCTGCGCGACATCATGCGTTTCAACCGCATCACGACCGCCATTGCTGCCGCTAACGCAGAGGCCGAGATGATGCAGCCGCTGGGCGACTTTCTGAGGGCCAGGAAATTCTCGGACGAATTCCGCGACTGGTATTTCCTGCCCATGATGGGTTGTATCTGGTCCTGCCCGACCGACCAGATGCTGGCCTTCCCGGTCGCCACCATGATCCGCTTTTGCTACAACCACGGCCTGATACAGGTGGCCAACCGTCCGCAATGGTGGACGGTGACAGGCGGCGCGCGCAACTACGTCGACAAAATCATCGCCGGCATACCCGACAAGCGCCTGAACACGCCGGTAGAACTGATCGAACGCGACGACCAGGGCGTGCGCATCATCACGGATGGCCGCGCCGAACGTTTTGACAAGGTGGTGCTGGCCGCACATTCCGACCAGTCACTGGCGCTCTTGCGCGATACCACAGAGGCCGAGCAGCAGGTGCTGGGTGCCATCCGCTACCAGCCCAACCGGGCGGTGTTGCACACAGACACCTCGGTGCTGCCGAAAAAGAAACTCGCCTGGGCCGCCTGGAATTACGAGCGCGCTCAACAGACTGGCCGCGAGTCGGCACAAGTGTGCCTTCACTATCTTCTGAACATGCTGCAGCCGCTGCCCTTTACCCAGCCGGTGGTGGTGTCGCTGAATCCGGTGCGGGAGATTGAGCGTAATCACATCATGGGTGAATTTGATTACGCACATCCGGTTTTTGACCTTGCCGCCATCCGTGCGCAGGCTGATCTGCCGCAGCTGCAGGGCCAACAGCACACCTACTTTTGTGGTGCCTGGACGGGCTATGGCTTTCATGAAGACGGCCTGAAATCAGGTTTGCAGGTGGCCCGGCAGTTGCTGCTCGACACGGGGACGCAGGCGTGAGCCTGAAACCCATGCTCGGATTTGGCCAGGTCAGGCACACCCGGCTCAAACCTGCGCGCAACGCTTTCGCGTACCCGACTTATTTCCTCATGCTGCCCATGCGCGCGATGCAGGAGCAGGGAAGCGGGGCCCTCGCTCACAACCGGCGCGGCCTGCTGAGCTTTTTTGACCGCGACCATGGCGATGGCCGCGAGAACGCCGTGAGCTGGATCGACGAACTCCTGCTGCGCGAAGGCGTTGAAGACGCCACCGGCGAGATCTGGCTGCACACCTACCCGCGTGTCTTCGGCTACACCTTCAAACCGGTGAGCTTCTGGTATTGCCACACGGCAGATGGTCATCTGCGCGCCATCGTGGTCGAGGTCAACAACACTTTTGGCGAACGTCACTGCTACCTGCTTGATAAGCCGCGCTACGGCCAGGAACTCACGGCGGACAAGGTCTTTCATGTCTCGCCTTTCTGCACACTGGAAGGCGGCTATCGCTTCCGTTTCATGCGCAGCGAACATGACGGTGTTGAAAAAACTGTCGCCCGCATCGACTATGACGACGCCACCGGCCCGCTGCTGGAGACCAGCGTCAGCGGCACGCTTGAGCCCGTCACACCGGCCAGCATGCGCAAGGCGCTGTGGCATTACCCGGCCATGACCTTCGGCCTGATTGCCCGCATCCACTGGCAAGCCTTCAAGTTGTGGCGCAAGCGTGTGCCCTTTATCAGCAAACCCCAGCCACCTGAAATATTTGTGACGCGATGAACACACTCAACTCCTCCAACCCCTCAAGCTCCGGCTTCTCGGTCCCCGTTGATGCACCCTCTGCAGCGCGCGCCGCGCTCAAGATGCTGCTGCGCCTCAAGCACGGCACACTCACGGTCAAGCTGCCCGATGGTTCGGTTCAGCGCTTTGGCAACGGGGAAGCCCCCATGGCCAGCCTGCACCTCATCAACTGGAATGTTTGCGGCGCTGCGCTGCGCTCGGGCGACATCGGTTTTGCCGAAAGCTTCATCGCCGGCGACTGGACCACGCCGCACCTGACCGAGCTGCTGCGCGTCTTCATCGTCAACCGCAAGGAAGTCGAGGACGTGTTCTACGGCACCTGGCTGGGCCGCTTTGCCTACCGTATCAAGCACCTGCTGAACCGCAACACCAAGGCCAACAGCCAGAAAAACATCCACGCGCACTACGACCTTGGCAATGCGTTTTACGAGCTCTGGCTGGACGGCACGATGAACTACTCATCGGCCATTTTTGAAACGCCCGAGACCTCGATGAAGGATGCCCAGCACGCCAAGGTGCGTCGAGCGCTGCGCATGGCGCAGGTCAAACCGGGCGACCGCGTGCTGGAAATCGGCTGCGGCTGGGGTGCGCTGGCCGAGAAAGCGACGACGGAGTTTGACGCCTCCATCGTCGGCGTGACCTTGAGCACCGAGCAGCTTGCCTGGGCGCAAAAGCGCATGCAGCGTGAAGGTGTGGGCGAACGTGCCGACCTGCGTTTGCAGGACTACCGCGACATCGGCAAGACAACAAGCGACGCACCTTTTGACGCCATCTGTTCCATCGAGATGGTTGAAGCCGTAGGCCGCGAGTACTGGCCCGAGTATTTCGCCACGGTGGCTCGCCTGCTCAAACCCGGCGGCCATGCCTGCATCCAGAGCATCGTGATTGCCGACGAGCTGTTCGACCGCTACATCGCCTCGACCGACTTCATCCAGCAGTACATCTTTCCCGGCGGCTGCCTGCCCTGCCCGCGCGAGTTCCGTGCGCAGGCCAAAGCAGCCGGTTTTGAAGTGGTCGACGAGTTCGCCTTCGGCCAGGACTACGCCCGTACCTTGCAGCTGTGGCGCGAAGACTTCATGGCGCAGGAATCGCGCATATTGCAGCTTGGCTTCGACAGGCGCTTCATGCGCATCTGGGAGTTCTACCTGGGTTATTGCGAGGCGGCTTTCAAGGAAGCCAACACAGACGTCGTGCAATACACGCTGCGCAAGCTGTGAATTGAACGACCACGGGCATTGACATGAAGCGCCGTACGTTTTCACAGGCACTCGCGCTGGGCACGCTGGCCTGTGCAGTGCCCCGATTGTTTGCGCAGACCGCCGAAGCGCCTGGCACTACAACGGCACCTGCAATGGCGCCGGAAGACATGCGCGCCGAGCTGAAGGACCTGCTGCCAGACTACCGCCTGATCGGCAAACAGCGCCTGACCTACTGGGGTTTTCAGGTCTACGACGCGCGCCTGTGGGCCCTGCCGGGTTTCAAAAAAGACAGCATCGCCAGCCAGCCCTTTGCGCTGGAACTGGCCTACCTGCGCGACTTCAACGCCATGGATGTGGCCGAACGCTCCATCACCGAAATGCGCCGCTCCGCCGCGATCAGTGAGGCGCAGGCCAAGGCCTGGATTGCCGAGATGGTCCGCGTCTATCCCGACTTCAAAAAGGGCGACCGCGTCACCGGCATCAACAAGCCGGGCGTGGGCGCGGCCTATCTGGTCAATGGCAAATCGACGGGCGAAATACGCGATGTGGAGTTTGCCCGTCTTTTCTTTGGCATCTGGCTGTCGCCGAAAACGTCCGAGCCCCAACTTCGCAGCGCGCTGCTGGCCGGTGCGGCGTGAGCGCTGAGGGCGCCGCAGAGACAGCCGACGCCAGCGCGTTCACGGCACGCAATGGCCTGGCGTACGGCCTGCTCGGCCTGCCCCTGGCTTTTGTGGCGCTGCCGCTTTACGTCATCCTGCCCAACCACTATGCACGCGAGTTCGGCGTGCCGCTGGCCACCCTCGGCGCGATTCTTCTGGGCGCGCGTCTCTTTGATGCCTTCATAGATCCCATGCTCGGCCGTTTGAGCGACCGGCTGTTTGCACGCTCTGCCAAATCGGTGCTGACGCTGGGTGCCATCGCCGCACTGGTGCTGGCCATTGGTTTTGCGCTGCTGTTCTTTCCGCCGGTGCGCGCGCCTGGCGCCCTCATCGTCTGGGCCACCGCGATGCTGATGGTCACCTACGCCGCCTACAGCGCCCTCAGCGTATCGCACCAGTCCTGGGGCGCCATGCTGGGCGGCAATGAGGCACAGCGCAGCCGCATCGTGGCCTGGCGCGAAGGGCTGGGCCTGATCGGTGTGGTGCTGGCCTCCGTCACGCCGGTGGCGCTCGGTTTGCCTGCCACCACAGTGCTGTTTGTAGTGGTGCTGATCGCTGGCTGGCTGGCGTGGTCGCGTGCGGTTCGCCCTGTGGCCCAGGCCGGTCAACACAGCGTGCAGGCAGGCGCGCTGTTGCGGCCGTTCAGGCACTCAAACTTTCGCCGCCTGCTCGCAGTCTTCATGCTCAACGGCATTGCCAGCGCCGTACCGGCCACGCTGGTACTGTTTTTCATTCAGGACAGGCTCCAGGCCCCGGCGAGCATGGAGCCGCTCTTCCTCGGCAGTTACTTCCTTGCGGCGGCGCTATCCATCCCGATGTGGCTGGCGATTGTCAAACGTCTGGGGCTTGCGGTCAGCTGGCTGTGCGGCATGTTCCTGGCGATTGCCGTCTTCAGCTGGGCGACACAGATGGGTGCAGGGCAAACCGGCGTTTTTTTGCTGATTTGCGCACTGTCGGGTATTGCACTGGGCACCGACCTGGCGCTGCCCGGCGCGCTGCTGGCGGGCGTGATCCAGGCCAATGGCGACTCAGGCAAAGCGGAGGGCGCCTACTTCGGCTGGTGGAACTTTGCGACCAAGCTCAACCTGGCACTCGCTGCCGGGCTGGCGCTGCCGCTGCTGGCGGTGTTTGGCTATGCGCCCGGCATTCGCGCACCTCAGGCCCTGAGTGCGCTGGTCATCGCCTACTGCGTTCTGCCCTGCGTGCTCAAGCTTTGCGCCGTAACCGGCCTTTATTTCTTCATCATCAGAAAACCTGAAAGCGTTGCCGCATGAACACCCTCAAAACCCTGAAACGCCTCGCCCTCGGCCTGCTGCTGGCCACCGGCTTCTTTTTGGCCGGTTGCGCGGCGCCGCAACTGGCTGACTACGCCGCCGAAAAACCGGTACTGGACATGCGCCAGTATTTCAACGGCACCATCGATGCCTATGGCGTGTTCACCAACCGCTCGGGCAAGGTGCTCAAGCGGTTTACCGTGGTCATGAAATGCACATGGGTCGGTCCACCCGGCCAGGAGGTGGGTACGCTCGATGAGGACTTCACCAATTCCGACGGCACCAAAGAGCGCCGTGTCTGGACACTCAGGCGCATGCCTGACGGCAAATACGTGGGCACGGCCTCTGACGTGATCGGCCAGGCGCTGGGCGAAGAGGCCGGCAACACCTTCCGCTGGAGCTACACGCTGATGCTGCCGCTGGACGGCAAGACGATTGAGGTGCAGTTCGACGACTGGATGTACCTGATGAGCGACAAGGTCATGCTCAACCGCGCCGAGATGA
>JAZKCB010000188.1:0-27465 GCA_040388335.1 Pseudomonadota bacterium
GGTAGCGGTCCTTGGTGTCCTGCCAGAAACGCTGGAAGGCCGGCTCCAGGTCGCCATGCAGTACCACCGTCGCATCGGGGCCGAGGTAGTCGAAGACGGTGGCCGTCTCCTCGAAAAACAGCGGCAGGTAGTACTCGATACCTGCGGTCGCCACACCATTGCCTATGTCCTTGTAGATGCGGCTTTTTGTCGGGTCGCCGTCCAGCAGCTCGCGCCAGCGTTTGCGAAAGCGGCTGCGCGCATCGTCGTCCATGGGGAACTCGCGGCCCGGCAGCAGCCGTACTTCGGGCACGGGGTAGAGCGACCGCTGGCTGTCCGGGTCAAAGGTGCGGATGCTGTCGATTTCGTCATCGAACAAATCGACACGAAATGGCACCAGCGAACCCATGGGGAAGAGGTCAATCAGGCCGCCGCGCACCGCGTATTCGCCGGGGCTGACCACCTGCGTGACATGGCTATAGCCGGCCAGCGTCAGCTGCGCCTTCAGGCGTGCTTCGTCGAGCTTTTGCTTGACCTTGAACTCGAAGGTGTAGCCGGCCAGAAAGCTGGGCGGCGCCAGGCGATAGAGCGCCGTGGTGGCCGGCACGATGACCACGTCGGCACCCGTGTCCTTGTCGCGCTGCGAGATCCGCCACAGTGTGGCGAGCCGCTCGCTGATGAGATCCTGGTGCGGCGAGAAGGTGTCGTAGGGCAGCGTTTCCCAGTCGGGAAACAATGCACAGCGCAGGTCGGGCGCAAAAAAAGCAATCTCGTCGAGCAGGCGCTGGGCAGTGGTCGCATCCGACGTGATGATCGCCGTCAGCTTGCCGGCGGCCTTTTCACGCAGGCCCAGGTGGGCGAGCAGCAGGGCATCTGCAGAGCCGGCGGGCTGGGGCAGGGTGTGGCGTTTTCCGGTGACGAGCTTGGGTAAATCCATGAGGCTATCAATCAGTTAGGGCGTGGAGCGGAGCGCAAAAAGCGTGCAATAAGGCGGGCAACAAATCGGCCAAACAATGACAAACACCCCAAACGGTGATGAGTGGGGTGTGAGGCGTTTATTTCACGCGGGTTGATGCGATTTTAGAATCTATGATGAAACCATGACGACAGCGCCCCAGAAACCCCGCACTTTTGCCCTGATTCCCTGCGCAGGAAACGGCAGCCGCGCCGGTACGGATGGCCCCAAGCAATATCGCCCAATTCTTGGCAAGGCCATGGTGGGGCACACCATCGAGGCCTTCCGTGCGCTAGGCAGCCAGCTTGATGGTCTGTATGTGGTCATCTCCGCCGATGACAACAACTTCATGGCGGCCTGCCCGGATTTTGGTGCCGTCAATGAAGTGCTGCTCCATCAGGGCGGTGCCAGCCGCGCGGCATCTGTGCTCAACGGCCTCAAGGCCATGCTGGGCCATGCGGCGTCAGACGACTGGGTGCTGGTGCATGACGCGGCGCGTTGCCTTATCACCCCTGCGCAAATCACTGCCTTGATAGCCGCCTGCCGCGATGACGAGGTCGGGGGCCTGCTGGCCCAGGCGCTGCCTGACACCCTCAAAAGCGGCGCTTTTGGCCGCGTCACCGCCACGGTCGACCGGTCCGGCAAATTCCTGGCCCAGACGCCGCAGATGTTTCGCCTGGGCGCGCTCCTCGCCGCGCTGGAGTCCGCAGGCGACGCGGTGACGGATGAGTCAAGCGCGATGGAACTGGCCGGCCTGTCGCCCAGACTGGTGGCCGGCAGCGCTCAGAACTTCAAGGTCACCTATGCCGAAGACTTTGCGCTGGCGGAGGCCATCCTCGCAGGCAGGCAAGCCCTGAAGAACTGAAAGAACACCCATGAGCACCCTTGAACTCCCCAACATTCGCATCGGTGAAGGCTGGGACACGCACGCACTGGTGCCAGGTCGAAAGCTCATCATCGGTGGTGTCGAGATTCCACATGCCACCGGCCTCCTTGGGCATTCGGATGCCGACCTGCTGGCCCACGCCATCATTGATGCCTTGCTGGGTGCGGCGGGCCTGGGCGACATCGGCTCGCACTTTCCCGATACCGATGCGCGTTTCAAGGGGTCTGACTCCATGGTGCTGCTCAAGGAAACCGGACGCCTCCTCGCGGAGCGCGGCCTGCGCATCGGCAACATTGACAGCACCGTGATTGCCCAGGCACCCAAACTGGCGCCGCACATCCCCGCGATGCGCGAGAAGATTGCTGATGCCCTGGGGCTGGAGGCAGGGCGGGTCAACGTCAAGGCCAAGACCGCCGAAAAGCTGGGCCCTGTGGGGCAGGGCTTGAGCATGGAAGCGCGGGCCGTCGTCCTTTTGTTCTGATCCGGCCTTGACTGGGGCGGCTCGCTTCGGCCTTTGTGCTGATGCCGCAGATGGCAGGTTTGACACACCTTGATCCGCCGAAATGAAACATGGCGACCAAGCTTGGAATTGTCATAATTACGGGTAATTACTTAAAATAATAACCGACGCTCGATGCTAAGCTGAGGGCAACGCAGCCCGGAAATACCCACGGAAACATCCAAACAACCGCGAATTGCCAATTGCCATGCGCCTGGTTCAAAACTCACTGCACCATGAAGTCGCCGCCACATTGCGCGAGCAGATCTTTGCGGGCACGCTGACGCCGGGCAGCTTTCTGGACGAGGTCGCGCTTTGCGAGAGGCTGGAGATCTCCCGCACACCGCTGCGCGAAGCCCTCAAGGTGCTGACGTCAGAGGGCCTGCTGCGTCACGAGCCGAGGCGTGGCTGCTTTGTCAATGAAGTGACTGAGCAGGACCTTGACGACATCTTCCCCGTTATCGCCTTGCTTGAAGGGCGCTGTGCCTATGAGGCTGCACGCAATGCCACGGATGCAGATCTGGTTGAGCTGACCGCCTTGCACGAGCGTCTGAAGGGTCACGCCACGGCCGGCCGTATCACTGACTACTACGCCACCAACTACGCGATACACGAGGCCATCATCACGCTGGCGAACAACCGCTGGCTGGCCCAGGCCATCTCTGACCTGCGCAAAATCCTCAAGCTGGCAAGGCTGCAGCAACTGCATGCACCAGGTCGCCTGGCGCAAAGCCTGTCCGAACACATGACTGTATTTGCCGCGCTCAAGAGCCGTGACAGCGAGGGTGCGGAAGCGGCCATGCGCACCCACCTGACACGCCAGCGTGAAGCCCTGCGTGAACTGGCACGCAGCCAGAAACCTTCAAGGATTGCATCATGACTGCTGCGGACTGGTTGAATCGAAGTGTCTCGTTGCTTGCGGGTGAAAAAAAAGGGGCGAAGGCGGTTGCGGAGCCTGCCACCAAAAAGATCGCAGGCCAGGACGCTGTGCCTGCTGGCCGAAGCACCCGCGAGAGGCTTGAGGCCACCTTGCGGCAAAAAGAAGAGGCCTTGTCGCCCCGCGTGCTTAGGCGCACCCTGCAGGAGCTGCAGGCCATCGTCGACCCGCGTGTGAGCGAGGTAGAGGGCGGCCGGCGTGCCATGGGCGTCGCGGGCTGGTACGCCAAAGCGGCACCGAACGAGCGGCGTGACATGTGGCTGCTGATGAGTGAGCAGTTCGTCGCCGACCCGCAAAAAACAAAACTGGCGCAGGCGCAATTCGCTGCGGCGGTGGGTACACCCGACGAGGCGGTGGCCGAGGTGCGTTATCGCCGTGCCACTGTCTCGCCGCGTCGGCGCCTGCTGCAGCGCTTCAGCGCCTTTCCTGAAGGCATACGCTTTCTGGTGGACCTGCGCGCCGACATGCTGCCGCACCTGAAGGCCGACAGGCGGCTGCAGGCGCTGGATGTCGAGATGGAGTACATGTTTTCGACCTGGTTCGACGTGGGCTTTCTCGAGCTGCGCCGCATCAGCTGGGACTCACCGGCATCGCTGATTGAAAAGCTCATCAAGTACGAAGCGGTGCATGACATCAAGAGCTGGGCCGATGTCAAGAACCGGCTCGACTCCGATCGCCGCTGCTACGGTTTTTTCCATCCACGCCTGCCCGATGATCCCCTGATTTTTGTGGAGGTTGCGCTGGTTGACGACATGTCGGACGGCATCACGCCCCTGCTGGATGAGTCTGCCGACGCAGCAGACCTGAACAAGGCCACGACGGCGATTTTCTATTCCATCAGCAACACACAGGCCGGCCTGCGCGGCGTGAGTTTTGGCGACTCGCTGATCAAGCGCGTGGTCGAGACGCTGAAGGAAGAATTTCCCCGGCTCAAGACCTTCGCAACGCTATCGCCCATTCCTGGCTTTCGCAACTGGCTGAACAAAAACGCATCGGCCATGATTGAAAAGCTCGATGAAAAATCGCGCACGGCCCTGGGCCGGGCGGTGGGTTTTGAGCCGCCGACCGCCGGGCATTTTCTCGGTGCCACAGAAGACGTTCTGGCATTGCCCGAGAAGTCGCCCGTGCGCCTCATGCTGCTGCGCTGCGCCGCGAACTATCTTGGCCAGGCGATGGATGAGGGCAAGCCCGTCGACGCGGTTGCGAAATTCCATTTGGGCAACGGCGCGCGTGTCGAAAGGCTCAACTGGGCCGGCGACCCCTCGGCCAAAGGCCTCAAGCAATCTTATGGCCTCATGGTCAATTACCTCTATGACCTCAAGCGACTGGACAAGCACAGAATGTTGCTTTCTCAGGGGAAAGTCCCCGTATCCGGGGATATTGAGGATTTGTATATTTGAACTTTGCAGTGTGATGGACAGGTTTGCTTTTTAATAACGACAGGAGACAAAGATGAATTTCAAGACGGACATGATGGGCAATCGGCGTGATGTGCTCCGTGCGGGTGCTGCCGGCCTCGCAGCGCTTTCAATCGGCAGCCATGCGCAATCTGCCTGGCCAACGAAACCGGTCACAGTCATCGTGCCTTTCCCCGCAGGCGGCGGCACCGATGCTTTTGCAAGGCCGCTGTCCGGACAGTTCGCCAAGCTGACGGGCAAGCAGCTCATCATCGACAACCGCGGCGGCGCTGGCGGCACACTGGGTGCCAGTATTGCGGCCAAGGCGGCGCCTGATGGTTACACGCTGTTCATGGGCGCTGTGCACCACACCATCGCACCGTCGATGTACCCCAGGCTCGATTACGACATTGAAAAAGACTTTGTGCCGCTCGCGCTGCTGGCCAGCGTGCCGCAGGTGCTGGTGGTCAATCCCCGCAAGATGCCGTTTGCCGACTTCAAGTCCTTTCTTGAGGCGGTGCGCAAATCCCCCGGCAAATACAACTATGGCTCTGCAGGTGCCGGCACCTCGCACCACCTGGCTGGCGAGCTGTTCAAGCTGCAGACAAAAACGTTCATCACGCACATTCCGTATCGCGGCGCAGGCCCCGCGCTGCAGGATCTGATCTCGGGCAATGTGGACATGATGTTTGATGGTCTGGGTTCATCGGCTGCGCACATCAAGGGTGGTCGTATCAAGGCGCTCATGGTCGCAGGCTCCAAACGCAACCCGGCCTTCCCCGATGTGCCGTGCGCCGGTGAGCTGGGCCTGCCGGATTACACCGTAGCGACCTGGTACGGCATGTGGGCACCCAAAGGCACACCAGCCGATATTCAGGGGCGCATCGTCGAAGACCTGCGCAAGGCCTCGAATACCGACGAACTCAAGGCTGTCTGGGCCAGTAATGGTGCGGAATTCGGCAACCTCACACCCGTGCAGTTCGGTGCTTTTGTCAGCGGTGAAGTCAAACGCTGGACGTCCGTCGTCAAGGCTTCCGGCGCCAAACTCGACTGACTGATTTGACGTTATGCTTTTTCATACCGGGCGCGGGCGTTTTGGGTTCTGTGTCCCGGGAATATTGAAAGAAGCATCCTTGCAATGACTGGTACCGTTTCCCTGCAGATCTCCGGCCCGCTCGCGCGGGTCACGCTCTCCCATCCCGGCAAGTTCAACGCCATGTCCCGTGCGATGTGGCTTGAACTGCGTTCGGCATTCACTACCATCCAGCAGGAGGCAGGTATTCGCTGCGTGCTGGTGAGTGGGGAGGGTGGCCATTTTTGCTCCGGCGGCGATATTTCCGAATACGTCGACTTCCGTTTCGCCGAGCAGTCGCTGCGGGACTTTCATGAAAACGAAGTCTGGGGTGGTCTTCAGGCCATGCTGGACTGTGACGTACCCACCGTCGCGCAGATCAGTGGTAATTGCATGGGTGCGGGGCTCGAAATTTCCAGCTGCTGCGACATGCGGACGGCGGGTGAGTCTGCACGCTTCGGCGCACCGATTGCAAAACTTGGGTTCCCGATGGCGCCGCGGGAGGCCGCACTGGTGATGAGCGCTGTTGGAGGGCTGACTGCGCGGGAGATGTTGTTGTCGGCAGCAGTGCTTGATGCACCTGAAATGAAGCAACGTGGCTTTTTGAATGCCGTGATGGCAGACGCCGATCTAGCCGCCAGTGTGCAATTGCAGGTCGAACGCATCGTGTCCCTTGCGCCCGCTGCTGCGCGCCTGAACAAGCAGACGTTGCGTGCCTTGGCCAGGCCAGCTCCGGGTACTGCCCATCTTGTTTCAACTGCCTACGCTTATGCTGATACGCCCGAGCACCGGGAAGGCATTGCTGCGTTTACCGAGAAGCGCCCCGCATATTTCGCGAACTGACTCTCCGTCACCGGATCACCTGAATACTTTTGACCACCTGAACCATGAAAAACAACAACCTTTTTTCTGCCTTGCGCGCGGCCTTTCCTTCTGATCTGGACGCGGTGGCGATTGAAACCGACAACGGCCTGAACTATTCCTGGCGCGACCTGGATCGCTCGACCGCCATGCTGGCCAACCTGCTGGTTTCGCTGAAGTTGCCCGCCGGCTCGCGCGTTGCCGTTCAGGTGGAAAAGTCGGTAGAAGCCGTGATGCTTTATCTGGCGACCCTGCGCGCCGGGTATGTGTTCCTGCCGCTCAATACAGCCTATCAAAGCGCCGAGATTGAGTATTTCATCGGTAATGCCGAACCGGCGGTTGTGGTGTGCTCGAAGAAGAATTTTGGCTGGGTCAGCAAGATCGCCTTCAAGGCCGGGACGCAGAATGTTTTTACGCTGGATGATGACCGTACGGGTTCATTGCTCGATCGCGCGGCGCATTGCAGCGACAGGCACGAGGTCGCGCTTGTCAAAAGTGAAGATGACATGGCTGCCATCCTTTACACCAGCGGCACCACCGGCCGCAGCAAGGGCGCCATGCTTTCGCATGGCAACCTGCTGAGCAATGCGCTGGTGCTCAAGGACTACTGGGGCTGGAAGCCCGGCGATGTACTGATTCATGCACTGCCGATCTTTCATGTGCACGGCCTGTTTGTCGCGCTGCATGGTGCGCTGATCAACGGCAGCAAGATGATCTGGCTCTCGAAGTTCGATCCGAAGCTGGTTGTGAGAAAACTGCCTGAAGCTACGGTCTTCATGGGTGTGCCGACGCTTTATGTGCGCCTGCTGGCTGAGCCTGGCCTGGACAAACAGGCTTGCCGAAACATGCGCCTGTTTGTTGCCGGCTCCGCGCCCCTGCTGATCGAGACCTTCAACGAGTGGCAGGAGCGGACGGGTCACACTATCCTGGAGCGTTATGGCATGTCTGAGACCGCCATGCTCACTTCCAACCCCTACAAAGGCGACGAACGCCGCGGTGGTACTGTGGGTTTTGCCTTGCCAGGCGTCAGCCTGAGAGTGCAGGGCGATGACGGCCAGCCCATGCCTGTGGGCGAGATAGGGGGCATACAGGTCAAGGGGCCCAACGTCTTCAAAGGCTACTGGCGCATGCCGGAAAAGACGAAAGAAGAGTTTACTGCGGACGGTTACTTCAAGACGGGTGATGTTGGCAAGATTGATGAACGCGGCTACGTCATCATTGTTGGTCGTAGCAAGGACCTCATCATCAGCGGCGGCTACAACGTCTATCCAGCGGAGATCGAAGGCTACATCAATGAAATGACCGGTGTTGCAGAAAGCGCGCTGGTAGGCGTGCCGCACCCTGACTTTGGCGAGGTTGGCGTGGCTGTGGTGATTGCCAAGCCCGGCGCTTCGCTTGATCCGGCCCGAATCACCGCGGACCTCAAAGCCAAACTGGCCAACTTCAAGATACCCAAGCAGTGTTTTGTAGCCGATGAATTGCCGCGCAACACCATGGGCAAGGTACAGAAAAACCTGCTGCGTGAGCAGCACAAAAATCTGTTTGTTTAGGGTTTTTTACGGTTCGTACCATCACGGTTTGTGACGGGTTTCCGGCGGGTAGTTGTGATCTTCCTGAAGTCAGGGCTGCTTTTCATGTCGGGACTGACAGTTCAGGCAGAACCGCGTAGCTGGCACAGCCATCAGTCTGGCGAGATCCACAGGCTCCCCGCAGTCGCAACAAAGTCCAAAGCTGCCCTGTCTGATCCGCTGGCGCGCATCCTGTACTTCCTTCAGTTCGATCGCAGACCTGCCAGCCTGCGATTCGCTTATCGCAAGCTCCGATTCCTGTGATGCTGCATCCTTGAAGTCCCATACCTCATGCGTGGGGTCGCTTGAAGCCGAGATGATTTGCTCGAGAGGTTGCCGCAGGCTCTCGCTCAGCCTGGCTTCGCGCGCCTCCAGAAGGGCATCGAAATGCGCAATTTTTGTACCCTGTAAATGAGTCATTTCACTTCACCAGCATGACAGGTACGCTGGCATCGCTGACCACGCGCTGCGAGACGCTTCCGAGCAGGGCACGGCCAACAATCCCGTGGCCGTGTGTACCCATGAGGATCATGTGCACTTTTTCTTTTTCGGCGAAACGCACAATCTGTTTTGCTGCCGATCCGGCGACCCATTTGCATTTGTAGTTGATCTTGTGACGCACCAGAAATTTTTCGATGGGGTCCAGGACGGCCATCGCCTCGTCCTTTTGCCACTCATAAACCATGCCCGCACCCGCCATGGCCCTGACCCTCGGCGAGACTTCCGGCTGGACGTTCAGGACGAGCAACTCCAGATCCGGGCCTGCGAGCGAATCATGGGTGACGAGGAATGCAAGGGCCTTTTTTGTAAACCGGCTTCCGTCTGCTGCAAATAGCATTTTCATGGGGGGCCTCTTGTTCTCTTGTTGTTGAACTCAGCGCAGAACCAGCACGGGAATGGTGCTGTGTGTCAGGACGTGCTGGGTTTCACTTCCCATCAGAAGGCGCTTGACACCTTTTCTGCCGTGAGATGCCATCACGATGAGATCGCATTTGTGTTTTTTTGCCACTGAAATGATCGACTCCGCTACAAAATCCGATACTTTCGTGACCGCCCTGGCCTTGAGTCCCTTTGCTTCTGCGTTGGTCTTGACCAGCTGGACCACCGCACTGGCTGCATCAGCCCATTGTTTTTCCGTGGCGGCAACCTGGCTGCTGGAAATTGAGGCTCCACCCTCGAAGTAGCTCACCGGATACCGGGGCACAACTTTGAGCACCGTGAGTTCAGCGCCCATCAATGTGGCCAACTCGATTCCCCCGGACACGGCCTTCCTTGAAAGGGCCGAGCCATCCGTCGCAATGAGAATTCGTTTGTACATGTTGATCTCCTGAAGTTGTAATACGTCATACCTTAGATCCGCCAGCCCGGCGGGGGTTTGATCTATATCAACATCTATTCATGCTGGCGGCCTTACCGTTCAGGCATGCTGTCCGTGCCTATTTCTTCCCTGACCCCAAACCACAGTGCCAGTGCGGACGTTGAGAAGGAACTTACTCGTCTGCTCGTTCTTGATGACCCCCAGGAGTGGGGGGCGTTTACCCGCCCTTACGATCAGGAAAATCAGGACACGCATGAACTCATGGAGTCACAGGTGGTGGTACGGGGTATGTATTGCGCAGCATGCTCGCTGACACTGGAACAGTCACTGCTGGGTGTCAAGGGCGTGCGTTCCGTTCACGTGAGCGCCGCCAGCGGCCGCGCCAGCATTATCTGGAACGCCGCAGATACGCGACCCTCCCTATGGATGCGGGCCCCGCTGGCGCTGGGCTACAGCCTGTTGCCCGCCTCGGATGCTTTCAGGGAAGACGCTGGCAGGCAGGAGGCGCGGTTGATGCTCTGGCGCTGGCTGGTCGCCGGGTTTTGCATGATGCAGGTCATGATGTATGCGGCACCTGGCTACTTTTCCGTGCCGGGAGACATCACGCCGGACATCGAGAAGCTGCTGCGTTGGGCGTCGTGGTTGTTGAGCCTGCCGGTACTGCTTTTTTCCTGCAACCCTTTCTTTCGCAATGCGTTAAGGGACTTGCGGCATCGCCGAATCAGCATGGATCTCCCGGTTTCCCTGGGTATTGCCGTCACATTCGCAGTCAGCACTGCTGCCACATTTGAGCCCCAGGGCTGGTGGGGCACCGAGGTCTACTTTGACTCGCTCACGATGTTTGTGTTTTTCCTCCTGAGCGGGCGCTGGCTTGAGCAGCGTCTGAGAGCGCGGACTGCGGGTTCCCTCGACCTGCTGTCCCAACGCCTGCCCGATAGCGTGGAGCGCATGGATCCGGATGGAAAGTTCGACAGGATAGCTGTGAGACGCCTACGGGCAGGCGATGTTATTCGCGTCTTGCCAGGGGAGGCTTTTCCGGTGGATGGAACCATCCTGGTCGGGAATACTTTTGCCGATGAGGCGATCCTGACCGGTGAATCCACGGCAGTCGCCCGTCCGGTTGGTGCGGCAGTATTGGCTGGAAGTTACAACCTGTCTTCTGCAGTGCAGATACGCGTGGATAAACTGGGCGCCGCGACGTTCTACAGCCAGATCGTGGCCCTGATGGCGAAGGCTGCTGTAGAAAAGCCTCGCCTTGCGTTGCTTGCCGACCGGGTAGCCAGGCCTTTCCTGTGGCTTGTGCTGGTCGCCGCTGCGGGCGCTGCCGTGTTCTGGTGGAACACCAATCCCGCCATGGCAATCATGGCAGCCGTGGCGGTGCTGGTGGTCACCTGTCCCTGTGCGTTGTCGCTTGCCACACCCGCGGCAATGTTGAGTTCTGCGGGTCTTCTGGCACGGCATGGCGTACTGGTTCGGCGGCTTCAGTCGCTGGAGGCGCTGGCCAGCATCGATACCGTGATATTTGACAAGACTGGAACCCTGACTGAGGCGGCCATGGGTCTGCGGGAAACCTGGACACGCTCAGGGCTCACGGCCTCCGACGCGTTGCATCTCGCAGCAGGGGTGGCCGCCTGTTCGCTTCACCCTGTGTCTCGCGCACTGGTTGAGGCGGCTTTGGTCGTTGAACCGTCTGCCGTCTGTGATGTGAAGGATGTCCGGGAGTATGCGGGGCAGGGCGTGGAAGGCACCGTACAGCCGACCCACAAATGGGGCGAGCGGCTTCGCCTTGGTTCGGCAGCTTTCTGCGGTGTTGAAGCCCAGGGTAGCAGCGGTCTACAGGTTTATCTATCCGACGAACGCGGCTGGCTTGCCCGATTCGAATTCAGGGAAATGCCCAGAGCGGATGCTGCGCAATCCGTCGCCGCGCTGCAGGCGCAGGGAATCGATGTTCATCTGCTTTCCGGCGACAGGCCTCAGGCTGTATTGCGCATGGGGAACCAGTTGCTCATACATCACATGGAGGGTGGTTGTACGCCATCTACCAAGCTGGCCCGCCTGCAGCAATTGCAGCAGCAGGGCCGCAAGGTTCTCATGGTGGGTGATGGGCTTAACGACGGACCTGTTCTCGCTGGCGCGGATGTGTCAGTTGCCCTAGGCATGACCGTACCGATGGCCCAGGCGCAGTCCGACCTGGTGATACCGGGGGGGCAATTGCGAATGTTGCCCCTGATGTTGAACCATGCCAGGTTCACCATGCGGGTCGTGCGCCAAAACCTTTGCTGGGCGGCTGCCTATAACGCCGTGTGTGTGCCCATGGCCATCGCCGGCTGGCTACCGGCGTGGCTCGCCGGATTGGGCATGGCCCTGAGTTCATTGCTGGTAGTTGCCAATGCGGCACGCCTTGCGCGTTTCAAGCCGGCTAGGAATTGAACAACATGGATATTCTTTTTTTACTTGTTCCCGTTTCGGTATTGCTCGCTCTGGCAGTCATGGGACTACTGGCGTGGGCAGTTTGGTCCGGCCAGTTTGAGGAGCTGGAATGTGAGGGCCAGAGAATCTTCCTTGAAGATGAGCTTTCGCCTGCTCTGACCTCCACCCGGGAGGAAGCTTGATCCATATCAATATCGGGACTGCCCCGAAGCGCCATACTGCCTAAGTCAACCGGATAACAAAGCAAAGGGCTTTTGATGAGTGCAGTACTTTCGACAACTTCAACGAGCTCTTGGTCCCTTGGCAGAGCAGCCTCGGATGCCAGTTTTTATAACGATCGTGTAGTTCGCCAGTTCTCGGTCATGGCGGTGGTTTGGGGCGTTGTCAGCATGCTGGTTGGCGTCTTCATCGCCGCACAAATGACCTGGCCCGAGTTGAATTTCGGGATCCCGTGGCTGTCTTTCGGCCGCCTGCGTCCGCTTCATACCAATGCTGCCATCTTTGCTTTCGGTGGATGCGCGCTGTTTGCGACCAGCTACTACGTGGTTCAGCGCACCTGCCAGGTTCGGGTGATTTCGGACAAGCTGGCCGCCTTCCATTTCTGGGGCTGGCAGGCCGTGATCGTGGCTGCTGCCATATCGCTTCCCCTTGGCTTCACCCGGGGCAAGGAATACGCCGAACTTGAATGGCCAATTTCAATTCTCATCACGCTGACGTGGGTAGCCTACGCGGTTGTGTTCTTCGGAACAATCGGCATTCGCAAGGTGCGTCATATCTATGTCGCCAACTGGTTTTATGGCGCATTCATCATTGCCGTTGCGTTATTGCATGTTGTTAACGCTGCGGTAGTGCCCGCTGGCTGGATGAAGTCTTACCCGGTCTATGCTGGTGTGCAGGATGCCATGGTGCAGTGGTGGTACGGCCATAACGCGGTCGGATTCTTCCTGACAGCCGGTTTCCTGGGTATCGTTTACTACTTTATTCCCAAGCAGGCTGAAAGACCGGTGTATTCGTATCGGCTCTCGATTGTGCATTTCTGGGCACTGATCTTCACCTACATGTGGGCCGGTCCGCATCACCTCCACTATACGGCCCTGCCTGACTGGACGCAGTCGCTGGGCATGGTGTTCTCCCTGATCCTTCTGGCACCCAGTTGGGGCGGCATGATCAATGGTGTCATGACCCTTTCGGGTGCTTGGCACAAGCTTCGCGATGATCCGATCCTGCGGTTCATGATCGTGGCCTTGTCTTTTTATGGCATGTCCACATTCGAGGGCCCGATGCTGTCGATCAAGACTGTCAATGCGCTGTCGCATTACACCGACTGGAACATCGCTCACGTGCATGGCGGCACGCTGGGCTGGGTCGGTTTCATATCGATGGGCGCGCTGTACTACCTGATTCCGCGCATGTTTGGGCAAACAAAAATGCACAGCATCAAGGCTATTGAGGTTCACTTCTGGGTCGCCACCATCGGTATCGTCCTTTACATCGCCGCAATGTGGATTGCCGGCGTGATGCAGGGATTGATGTGGCGCGCCATCAACCCCGATGGATCATTGACCTACACCTTTGTGGAGAGCGTCAAGGCAACCTTTCCGTTTTACATGGTGCGATTCTTCGGAGGCCTGCTCTACCTCGCTGGCATGCTTGTCATGGCATGGAATGTGACCATGACGGCCGTGGCCGGAAAGTCATCAGAAAGCCGTATTCCGGCCGTCCCCGCCCACGCCTGAATCACGACCAACCACCTGTCCAAAGCTAGGCCTGAAAGAGAACCCGCGAATGTCCTTCTCACATGAAAAAGTAGAAACCAGCAACTGGTTGATGATTGTCCTGATACTGCTGGTGCTGGCTGTCGGCGGCTTGGTGGAGATCGTCCCCCTGTTTTTCCAGAAGTCCACTACGCTGCCCATCAAGGGTATGGTGCCGGATTCCCCGCTCAGGATTGCGGGGCGTGACATCTATGTACGTGAAGGTTGCTACAACTGCCATTCCCAGATGATTCGTCCGCTGGTCGCCGAGACGCTTCGTTACGGCCATTATTCAGTGGCGGGCGAATTCGTCTATGACCACCCGTTCCAGTGGGGCAGCAAGCGGACCGGACCGGACCTGCACCGCGTGGGGGGCAAGTACAGCGATGACTGGCAACGCCTGCACCTCACAAGTCCGCGCGATCTCGTGCCGGAATCCATCATGCCAGCTTATCCGTGGCTCGAGAAAACTCCAGCCGACGCGGACTCCATCCAGCAACACATGAAAGCTTTGCGCACTGTGGGTGTGCCCTACTCAGACGAGCAGATTGCCGGCGCGCCCGCGGAGCTGAAGGGAAAAACCGAGATGGACGCATTGGTGGCATACCTTCAGGGCCTTGGCCTGGCACTGAAATAACAAGGAATCAACATGGATATCAATGTTTTACGCAGTCTGGTGACTGTGGCCGCATTTGTGGTTTTTGTCGGGATCATGGTCTGGGCCTATCTGCCTTCCAGGAAAGCGCGGTTTGACGATGCTGCGCAACTGCCCTTCAGGTCTGAATAGGGGCTGATATATGAGCGACTTTACAAATGGATTCTGGCCCTGGTATGTGGCTGCCATCAGCCTGGTGTCCATCCTGGCGTGCGCCTTGCTTTTGTGGCTCGCGGGCAAGGTAACCATCAGCCCGGGCGCAGGCGATGTTAACGACAATACGACCGGGCATGTGTGGGATGAGGATTTGCGTGAGCTGAACAATCCGCTGCCTCGCTGGTGGATGTGGCTGTTTGTCATCACGGTGGTTTTTGCATTGGCCTATCTTGCAGTTTTTCCTGGTCTTGGCAGCTACAAAGGCCTTCTGCAATGGTCAACAGATCGCGAGCACACCGAAGATGTGGGCACCTTGAGTAAACAGGTGGCGCCGCTTTATGCGGAATTTGCCGCCCAGCCTGTTGAAGCATTGGCAAAAGATGCGCGCGCCCTGGCTGTAGGTGAACGTGTGTTCATGAACAATTGTGCGCAATGCCATGGCTCGGATGCGCGAGGCAGCAAGTCGTACCCCAATCTGACCAATGCCAATGTGGGCTGGCTGGGGGAGCGAACAGCGGCCCACATCGTGCAGACCGTGACCAATGGTCGGACCGGAATGATGCCGCCAATGGCTGCCGCCGTCGGTGGCGAGCAGGAGCTCAGTGAACTGGCGAACTATGTCCTGTCGCTCTCAGGAAGTCCCTACAACGAGATCAAGGCGTTCAGTGGCAAGGCGCGATTTACAGCATGTGCTGCATGCCACGGCATGGATGGCAAAGGCAACAAGGCGCTCGGCGCGCCCAATCTCACCGATGATTACTGGCTGCACGGCTGGGGCGAAGCGGCGATCATCAGCATGGTCAAGACCGGCAAAACCAACGCCATGCCAGCCCAGTCGCCAAAGCTGACCCCTGACCAGATTCATGTGGTGGCGGCCTATGTGCTGAGCCTGTCCGGCAATAGCCCTGCTGGGGCTTCATTGCCCGCAGTGGTCAAACCTTAGGCCGTAGCGGTGTGACTTTGCCTTTCAACCATCCGGCCCCCCCAGCAACCCGGAAAACTATTCCGATTGTTGCGTTGGATGATTCAACAGCGGTCGTCTCCCTGTACCGTTCGGAGGGCAGCATATATGCCCGTCATGTCTCAGGCTGGTTCAACCAATGGCGTTGGGCCATGGTCTGGGCGACCCAACTGGTGTTTTACGGTATACCCTGGCTGACCATCAATGACCGTCAGGCGGTGCTGTTTGATCTTGGAGCGCGTCGGTTTTACATCTTTAATCTGGTGCTCTACCCCCAGGACCTGATTTACCTCACGGGTCTTCTGGTGATTTGCGCCTTGTCCCTGTTCCTTTTCACCGCAGTCGCAGGTCGACTTTGGTGCGGATACGCCTGCCCGCAAACGGTTTATACCGAAATCTTCATGTGGATTGAACGCAGGATTGAAGGTGATCGCGGAGCCCGTATCCGGCTGGACCGGAGCCCGCTGAACGCTGTCAAGCTACTCCGCAAAGGTGCCAAACATTCGGCATGGATTGCTGTGGGGCTATGGACTGGTTTTACATTTGTCGGGTATTTCACCCCAGTTCGCGAATTGGCCGCCGAGGTAGCAGGTCTTTCCCTGGGGCCCTGGGAGTTGTTCTGGGTGCTGTTTTACGGCTTCGCCACTTATGGCAACGCAGGCTTCATGCGTGAGCAGGTTTGCAAATACATGTGTCCCTACGCCCGCTTTCAAAGTGCAATGTTTGATCGCGACACGCTGATCGTGACCTACGATGAGGCTCGCGGAGAGAGTCGCGGGGCAAGAGCAAGAAGCGAGACACCGGCCGAGTACCACGCCAAGGGCCTGGGTGACTGCATTGATTGCGGTTTGTGCGTACAGGTATGCCCGACCGGCATAGACATCCGTAAAGGACTTCAGTACGAATGTATAAGCTGCTCTGCGTGCATAGATGCCTGCAATGGCGTGATGGACAAAATGCGCTATCCGCGGGGACTCATCAGAAACAGTACGCAAAACGGAATCACGCAAAACCTGACGAGAAAAGCCATGTTTCGCCGTGTTTTACGACCGCGTGTACTGGTTTATGCAGCCGTTCTTGCAGCTGTGAGTGTTGCATTGTTGTGGAGCCTGCTTCACCGTGCTTCATTTCGGGTAGACGTTGTTCGGGATCGCGGCTCGATCGCACGTATGGTCGGGCAGGGCCAGATTGAAAATGTCTATCGCCTGCAAATCATGAATGCGACAGAGCACGGGACGCAATATTCGATTCGGGTGTCTGGCATTGATGGCGCACAGATTATTTCGGATGCTGTAGTGACTGTGGATGCGGCCGCCGCACGATGGGTGCCCGTGAGGGTTCGTACGCCGCCTGGCTCGCTGCAGCCGGGTTCCCATCCGCTGCTGTTTCTGGTAGCCACGCAGGACACACCGATTCAGCAGGTGAGCGAAAAATCCGTATTTCTGGTACCGCGTTAGGTTTTACAAAATCAATAGAAGGAGACCGTATGAATCATCCCACGCGCCGTGACGGGCACGGACAAGGCCAGGTTCTCCCGAGACCGTGGTGGAAGGAGGCTTATGTCTGGATGGTTATTGCGGGACCTGTTTCCGTGATTTTCGCCTGTCTCGTGACCGCCTTTTACATCCTGCAGGGGCCGGACGCTGTAGTCCCCGAGAGCCACTATCCCGAAGGTGTGGCGATGAGCAAGCAACTCAGGGCGGCACAGCCACCCATGCAGCCGGCGCTCCTGGGTCGAAACCACAGTGCAACGGGAGGTGAGCGTGAATACAAACCATGATTTACCCGACGTAACCAACCGCATGGGGCGAGTAGCGCTGGTCGCCTGGGTGGGGTTCCTCGCGGCCTGTTTGCTGGAAGTACTTGTGTTCTCAGCCGTCGATCCCGGGGAAGTCCACTGGACGGGGCACTTGCCTCAACCTACGCGTCAGGGCGTTTATACCGCAGCTTTTTTTTGCTTCTGGCTGATCAGTGCTGCTTCGGGAAGCCTCGTGTTGTGGCTTGCCAGAATTCCGGCCCAACTCAATGACACGTCTGCTGGTTGATGATGCGCTTGAGGGCGTCCGCATCCAGGATGTGGATGTTGCGCTGCTTGACTTCTATCAAGCCGTCTTCGGCAAACTTTGAAAACGTACGGCTGACTGTTTCCAGCTTCATCCCGAGGTAGCTGCCGATCTCCTCACGCGTCATGCGCAGGATAAGTTCTGATTTTGAAAAGCCGCGGGCCTGAAGACGCTGCACCAGATTGAGCAGGAAAGCTGCCAGCCTTTCTTCGGCGCGCATGCTGCCCAGCAGCAGCATCACGCCGTGATCGCGGACGATCTCACGACTCATGATTTTGTGAACATGGTGTTGCAGGGAGTTGACCTCTCTGGAGATTTCTTCAATCCGGTCGAATGGCATGACACAGGCTTCGGCATCTTCCAGGGCGATCGCATCACAGGTATGGACGTCATTGACGATGCCGTCCAGGCCCATGATTTCGCCGGCCATCTGGAAGCCGGTGACCTGATCCCGACCGTCTTCGGTCGTGACGGAGGTTTTGAAGAAACCACTGCGAATGGCATAAAGCGACGTAAATTTTTCGCCTGTATGAAAGAGTGACGCCCCGCGCTTGATCGTCCGCCTCGTAGCCACCAGTTCGTCGACTTTTCGCAGTTCGTCCTGGTCAAGGCCGACAGGAAGGCACAACTCGCGCAGATTGCAGCTGGAGCAGGCTACTTTTATTGTGTCTTTTAGCATGTGGTTGATCTGGTTGAGCGCGATGGATCGCAAATACGGTGATATTGCGTCATCGACAGCATTTATCGGTAATAGCCTTGCCCTTGACGCAGGTCATTCTTCATATTGTGCGCTTTTGCGTATCGCGTGGGCTTGATTTATATCAAGATCCAGAAGGGGCTTTGGGCGCAAAGTGTCGCCTAACCCAGAGGATTCCCGTTCATGAGTGTTGTTTCGCTTGATTTGCTTCGCCGGTTTGACATCAACGGCCCGCGTTACACCTCTTATCCGACGGCCGACAGGTTCGTAGAGGCGTTCGTTGGAGAAGATTATGTACAGGCGCTCAAACAGCGCCGAACGGGTGCCGCCGCGATGACCTTGCCCCTGTCGCTCTATGTGCATATTCCGTTCTGTGAATCCCTTTGTTAC
Source organism: Pseudomonadota bacterium (assembly GCA_040388335.1). GTDB lineage: Bacteria > Pseudomonadota > Gammaproteobacteria > Burkholderiales > Burkholderiaceae_C > Polaromonas. The sequence continues at coordinate 18,579 of JAZKCB010000188.1, forward strand.
TACTGCGCCTGTAACAAGATCATCACAAAGCACCATGGCAAGGCCGACGAATACCTGCGTTACCTTGAAAGGGAAGTCAGCCTGCATGTTGCGCATATCGGTACCGGCCAGGTACTGACGCAGCTCCACCTCGGCGGGGGTACGCCCACCTTCATGAGCGACTCGCAGCTTCGTAGTTTGATGGCGATGCTGCGCCGAAGTTTTACATTTGCGCCCGGCGGAGAGTATTCGATTGAGGTTGACCCGCGAACGGTGGATACCCACCGGCTTGCCGTACTGGCGGAACTTGGATTTAACCGCTTGAGTTTTGGTGTGCAGGACTTTGACCCTGCTGTACAGAAAGCGGTGCACCGCGTCCAGCCTGCAGAGCAGGTGTTTGCCCTTGTGGAGGCCGCACGCGCGCAGGGCTTCGAGTCGGTGAACGTTGACCTGATTTATGGCTTGCCGATGCAGACGCCTGAATCTTTTGCCCGCACGCTTGTCCAGGTTGCCGAACTAAGGCCTGACCGGGTCGCGCTATACGCCTACGCGCATTTGCCTGAACGTTTCAAGCCGCAGCGGCGGATTGCAACTTCAGAGCTGCCCCCGGCATCCAGCAAGATGGCCATGCTGGCTCAATCGCTGGCTGCGTTTGACGCAGCGGGCTATGTGTACGTGGGCATGGATCACTTTGCGCTGCCTGGGGATGCGCTTGCCGTGGCCAAGCGGCAGGGGCGGTTGCACCGCAATTTCCAGGGTTATAGCACCCAGCCGGATTGCGACCTGATTGCACTGGGTGTGTCTGCCATAGGCCGGGTAGGGGCTATCTACAGCCAGAATGCCAAGACCCTTGAAGAGTATTACGACCATCTCGACCAGGGGCGATTGCCCGTGGTGCGCGGTCTGGCCCTTTCGAGAGACGATCTGGTGAGGCGCGCGGTCATCATGGCCCTGATGTGCCAGGGCGAACTCCAGTTCGAGTCGATAGAGCTGGCTTACCTGATTGATTTTCGCCGCTATTTTTCGGTGGAACTTGATGCACTTTCAGTCCTTGAGGCGCAGGGCATGGTTGCTCTGGGTAGTTCCAGCATTCGGGTCACTGCCGACGGCTGGTTTTTTGTGCGGGCCGTTGCGATGGTGTTTGACCGGTATCTCCAGGCCGACCGCAACCGCGCCAAATTCTCAAAAATCATCTGATGCAAACCACGCTCGCGGTGACCGCCTTGTTCATGGGGCTTGCCGGTGGGCCGCATTGCGTCGCCATGTGCGGGGCTGCCTGCACGGCGATCAGTCGTTCGGGCGATGGCCGCAACACGCGGTCAATGTGGGCGTTTCAGGCCGGTAGGCTGACGGGGTACTCGCTGATGGGTGGTCTGGCTGCAGCGTCCATGCAGGGGCTCGGCTGGCTAAGTGTTCATTCAGCGGCGCTCCGGCCGGTGTGGAGTCTTTTTCATGTGGCTGCGGCTTTTTTGGGCTTGATGTTGCTGTGGCGCGCACGTCAGCCTGCGTGGCTTGAGAATTCTGCGCGGACTGTCTGGACCCGGGTACGGGCTGTGACGGGCGGTTCAGGTGGGCGGCCAGGTGCTGGCGCGCTGGTGCTTGGCGTCGTCTGGTCACTGCTGCCTTGTGGGCTGCTCTATTCAGCCCTTCTGGTCGCAGCACTGACGAGCAGCATGCTGGAGGGCGCTGCAGTGATGGCCCTGTTTGCGGCGGGCAGCAGTGTGTCGCTGATGGCGGGGCCCTGGCTGTGGCTGCGATTGCGTTCGCAACGCTCCGGGCAGTGGGCCATCAGGCTGGCGGGCCTTGCCTTGCTGGCGAGTTCGCTTTTTGCCTTGTGGATGGGGCTGATGCACAACACGGCCCCTTGGTGTTTGACGCCCTAGGCGCACCAATTTCGTGCCTCCATGGCACGCCTTTAGTCCCCTGAAAAGATAAAAATAGCTCTTACAATCCGTCTTTCCGGACGCAGCCATGCCGTCCCGGCGCGTGTTTTCAGTCATCTCCAACAGATTGCTAACGGATTAGAAGTCATGCAGAAAAAAAAGTTGTGGTCGCTTGCAGTCCTGGCCATTGCACTTGTAGCCTGCGGCAAAAAAGAAGACCCTCTCGCTGCCCCGGTCGCGCCAGTCGCGGTGAGCAGCGCACCTGCCGCACCTGCCGCTGTTGCGAGCACCGAGGAAAAAGTCCTCAACATCTACAACTGGCCCGACTACATCGCCAAGGATATGGTGGCGAACTTCGAGAAAGAGTCCGGCATCAAGGTCAATTACCAGACCTTTGAAAACAATGAGGCACTGCAGGCCAAGCTGGTTGCCGGCAACACGGGTTACGACATCGTTGTGCCCGGGGCTGTGTTTGCCAAAGGCCAGATAGACGGCGGACTGCTGCAAAAGCTCGACAAATCCAAAATCGCCAACTACGGCAACCTGGACACGGCCATCATGGCCAAATTGGACAAGATAGATGCTGGCAACGCTTACCTTGTGCCATGGGCATGGAGTTTTACCACGGTCGGCATCAACAAGGCCAAGGTGACCAAGGCGTTGGGCGGCACGCCCATGCCGGAAAACGCATGGGAGCTGGTCTTCAACCCCGTCTACACGGCCAAGCTCAAGTCCTGCGGCATTGCCTTTTTGGACTCGCCGACAGAGGTGATTCCGCCTGCCATGCATTTCCTTGGCAAGAATGCTTACTCCAATGACGCGGCTGATCACAAGGCTGCGGGCGAGATGCTGGCCAAGGTCAGGCCGCACGTGCGATTGTTTTCCAGCACCATGATCGACGACCTTGCCGCAGGCAAGGCCTGCGTGGCGCTTGGATGGGCTGGCGATATCAATATTGCACGGGGCCGTGCGCTTGAGAACGGGAACGGCAATGAAGTCGAGGCGCTGTTGCCCAGCACGGGCGGCTTGATCTTTTTTGACAACCTGGCCATTCCGAAGGATGCCAAGCATCCGAACAATGCGCTGGCGTTCATCAATTACTTCCTCAAGCCAGAAGTCTCCGCGTCGCTGACCAATGAGCTGGGTTATGCCACTGCCAACAAGGCCAGCCTGGCCAATGTCAAACCCGAGATCGCCAGGGACCAGGCCGTGTTCCCGGATGCGGCAAGCCTGCAGAAGATGGTGCCGCCGGCAAGCTTTAGCAATGAAGCCCGCCAGTCCATGAGCAACGTCTTTACCCTGTTCAAAAAAGGCTCCTGAGTGGCGGACGAGAATTTGTCGGGAAGCTTTTTGCGGACCGACCAGCTGGTCAAGCGCTTTGACGGCGTCGCTGCGGTAGACGACGTTTCTCTGTCCATCCACAAGGGCGAGATTTTTGCACTGCTCGGCAGCTCTGGCTGCGGTAAGTCCACGCTGCTTCGCATGCTGGCCGGATTCGAGACGCCAACGTCCGGGTCTGTCGTACTGGGCGGCGTTGATATCGCCGCCATGCCAGCCTACGAGCGGCCCATCAACATGATGTTCCAGTCGTATGCGCTGTTTCCGCATCTCAACATCTGGGATAACGTCGCGTTCGGGCTGAAACGGGAGGGCATGCCCAAAGACCAGATTGCGGCGCGCGTTGAAGAGATGCTCAAGCTGGTTCAGCTGGAAAGCTTTGCCAAACGCAAACCGCATCAGCTGTCGGGCGGCCAGCAGCAGCGCGTGGCCCTGGCTCGAAGCCTTGCCAAGAAGCCGCAACTGCTCTTGCTTGATGAGCCGCTGGGCGCACTCGACAAAAAGCTCAGAGAGCGCACGCAGTTTGAACTTGTCAACATCCTGGAGTCGGTGGGTGTGACCTGCGTGATGGTGACGCATGACCAGGAAGAGGCGATGGCCATGGCGTCGCGGATTGCCGTCATGAGCCAAGGCCGCGTGTTGCAGGTTGGAACGCCGCGCGAGATCTACGAACACCCAAATTGCCGTTTTGTCGCAGACTTCATAGGCAACGTGAACCTTTTCGAGGGCGAACTGACGGTGGATGAGGTTGACCGCTGCGAAGTCACCACTGCGCAAGGTATTGTCAATGTTGGTCACGGCATCAGTGGCTCGCTGGGCATGGCGGCTGCCGTGGCGGTGAGGCCGGAGAAAATTCATATCTCGAAGTCGCGCCCGGACGGCGTGAGCTCCAACCTGTTCACAGGGAGAGTGAAGGAGATTGCGTATTTTGGCAGCTACAACACCTTCATCGTCGAGATGGCTGGTGGGCGGCGCATCAAGATTACCGAAACCAATACCAGCCGCCATGAGAGCAGCGTGATCACCTGGGAAGACGATGTCTTCTTCTGGTGGGATGACATTGCACCTGTCGTGTTGACTCAATAAGACGGGGTGGCGAGGCTCATGACGAAACCTGGAATTTTCCGCATCAGTCTGGGCCGGCGGTTTGTGATTGCCGTGCCTTACGGCTGGCTGCTGGTGTTTTTTGTTTTGCCCTTTCTGATCCTGCTCCGCATCAGCGTGACGGATATGGGCAGTGGTGTCGATCCCTTCTCACCACTCATTGATGGCGGGCGCATCCTGCTCAAGCATGACAACTACCTGTCCATCTTCAGCGATGGCACAGGCTCACCGGGGGCGACCATCTATGTCGATGCTTACAAAACCTCGCTGAAATACGCTTTCCTGACGACGCTGTGCTGCCTGCTCATCGGCTATCCATTTGCGTACTTTATGGCACGTGCGCGTGCCTCTGTACGCCCGGCGCTGCTGATGCTGGTGATGCTACCTTTCTGGACATCGTTCCTCTTGCGAGTCTACGCATGGAAGGGCATCCTGGCCGATCAGGGCGTGCTCAACAACCTGTTGCTGGCCCTGGGCATCATTCATGAGCCGCTGGTCATGCTCTACACCGACGTGTCTATGCTGGTCGGCATGACGTATGTGTATTGCCCGTTCATGATCCTGCCGCTATATGCCAATCTGGTGAAGATGGACCTGCGTCTGCTGGAGGCCGCGCATGACCTCGGTGCGAGTGCGTGGAAAGCCTTCTGGCTGATTACCGTGCCTCTCAGCAAGTCGGGCATCATTGCCGGCTCCATGCTGGTGTTCATTCCGGCGGTTGGCGAGTTTGTGATTCCCTCCCTGCTGGGCGGGGCTGAAAACATCATGATCGGCCGCGTCGTGTGGGATGAGATGTTCAGCAGCAATAACTGGCCGCGCGCCGCTGCGCTGTCCGTTGTGATGATTGTTGCCATCCTGGTGCCGCTCGCCTGGTATTACCGCTCCAGTGATGGAAAGAATGCCTCGCCAGAGGCGGGTCGCTGACATGGCAGGCCGCGCAGGAGAACGCAAACGTCTGGGCGAGAAGCACCTTGGCCGGCTTTGGATGGCGCTGGTGTACCTGTTCCTCTACATTCCGCTGATTTTCCTGATTGTTTTTTCTTTCAACAGCACGCGGCAGGACGGCATCTTCACGGGTTTTTCCCTGCGCTGGTACCAGGCTTTGGTGGAGGACCCGCGTCTGGTGGAAGGCTTCTTCCTGTCGCTGAAGGTGGCGCTGCTGACCGGCACGCTATCTGTAGTGCTGGGAAGCTTTGCTGCATTTGTACTGGTGCGCTACAAACGGTTTTCAGGTCGTACGCTGTTCTATGGTCTGGTCAACGCGCCGTTAGTGATGCCCGAGGTCATCATTGGTTTGTCACTGCTGCTGCTGATGGTTGCGGTACAGCGTACGTCTGGCTTTCCAGAGCGCGGTTTCATCACCATTGTCCTGGGCCATACCTTGCTGGGAATGGCTTACGCAACAGTGGTCATCCAGTCGCGCCTGAGTGAGATGGATCGCTCCATCGAAGAAGCGGCCATGGATCTGGGTTGCCGCCCCGTACAGGTGTTTTTCCTGGTCACGCTTCCCAATATCGCACCTGCGCTGGTGTCGGCCTGGCTGCTGACCTTTACGCTTTCTTTTGACGACGTGGTGATCTCCGAGTTTTTATCCGGCCCAGGTGTGACGACCTTGCCGCAGGTCATCTTCAGCTATGCGAGGCGGGGTGTAAACCCGTCCATCTACGCTGCGGCGACTCTGCTGATAGCGGTGGTATCGATGGGCATCATTGCCTACAGCATCTTCATGATGCGGCGGCAAAAGCGCCTGGACCGCGAGATCAATGCTGCGGCACGCTCGGGCCAGTCCGCGGATTCCGTTGCGGCAGCGTAGCCAGTACAACGCCAATCAGTGCAATGCCAAAAGCGCCGGCTTGCGCACTGGTCACGGTTTCACCGAGTATCAGCACACCCACAGCTGCAGCGCTGATGGGCAAAAACACAGTAAACACGCCAGCCTGGCTGGCAGGCACTGTTTTAAGTCCCGTCATCCAGAGCCAGACCGTCCAAACGCTTGCAGCCAGTGAATAGAACAGCAGGAGCAGCCAGCTGGAGTGGGTGATGGATGCAAAGTCAAAGCGCCAGGCCACCCACATGCCTAAAGGTGTCACCAGCGCAAAACCCCACAGGTTGATCAGTGCCGTGATTCGCTTCGGGCTGAGAACCCCGGTCAGTTTTTTGCCGATGACGGCATAAGCTGCTTCACACATGACGGCACCCACCAGCAGCAAATTGCCGAGCCACGCATTCTTTGTGGCCGGGCCCTGAAGCAACGTCGTGGCCACCTGCTGCGCGGCGTCCTGTTTTGAAAGCGATACAAGCCCGATACCAGCGACCGCGCAGGCTAAAGCCAATCCTGTCCGCAGCGTGATGCGCTCGCGTAAAAACAACCAGCTCAACAGCGCGACAGCTGCAGGGATGGACGCCATGATGACGCCTGCCGCAACGGCGCTGGTCATGCTGACGCCAAACAGCATGCAGATTGAGAACAGGAAATTGCCCAGAAATGATTCGAGAAACAGCAGGCGTTTTGTCTGCCTGCTCATGGTTTGCTCGCCTGCGGGCCTTCTCAGCCAGTGAAGCATCGCAGCACCACCCAAGCCAAATCGCAGCCAGGCCAGCAGAAAGACGGGCAGGGCCGCGACGAGTGGTTTTGAGAGTGCGACATAGCTGCCTACCAGGGACATGCTGAAGGCGAGGCAGGCGTAGGCCAGAATGCGGTTCATGGAGATGCTGTTTCGTGCCGTTCTGGCTTCAATAATGCCTTAATTTGAGACTTGAAAAATATGCAATTTTCAGCCCGCCACGTTTTTGTTTATGGCACTCTGTGCCAAGGGGAGCAGCGCGACATCAACAAGCTGAATCCCCGCCCTGAGTTCATGGGTGAGGCATGCGTCGGTGGGACGCTTTACGACCTTGGCACCTATCCCGGCATCTTGCTGGGTGGGCAGGGAGCAGTGCGTGGAGAGGTCTATTGGATCAGCGAAGAGCTTGAAAGCCTGCTGGACGAGATCGAGGAAGTTTGGCCTCAGCAGACGGGTGAATATGCAAAACGCGAAGTGCAGGTACAGCTCAAGGGCCTTGGCAATCATGAGCGAGATACGCGCTCCCTGTCATGTCTGATTTATGAAATCACCGCCTCGCACACCGAGGGGAAACCGGTGATTGAAGGTGGTGATTGGGTGCAATACAGGAAGCGTCAGATGCGATGAGTTGGCTGGAAACGGGGGCCCGTACGCCTTGCCAAATGCCATCACCTTAATTTCACAATTCGGTATTTATATTTCTTAATATGAAAAATTAAATTGCTGCATTGCAAAATAATTTCTCAATACAAGAAATTAAATTTCATATTGCGGTGAAATATTTCTAAGCCATTGATTTGTATTGAAAATAAATTTTGTCTTATATAAGACATAAGAGATAAATAAGTCTTGTACAAGACTTAAACTAGCGTTAGTTTTTTTGAGTCGCCTTCCAACTTTTCAGTTTTCATTCACATCAACCTCCGGAGCCCACCATGCCTCAAGCACTGACCGAACAACTCAGCCGTGAACAGCAAATCTCTGCCCTCGAAAAAGACTGGGCGAGCAACCCCCGCTGGAAGGGCGTCAAGCGTGGTTACAGCGCAGCTGACGTCGTTCGCCTGCGTGGTTCGCTGCCTATCGAGCACACACTGGCCAAGCGCGGTGCTGAAAAGCTCTGGGACAAGATCAACGGTGGCGCAAAAAAAGGCTATGTGAACGCCTTCGGCGCCATCAGCGCTGGGCAGGCCATGCAGCAGGCCAAGGCTGGCCTCGAAGCGGTGTATCTGTCGGGCTGGCAAGTCGCCGCTGACGGCAACACATCTGAAACCATGTATCCAGACCAGTCCCTGTACGCCTACGACTCCGTCCCGACCATGGTTCGCCGTATCAACAACACTTTCAAGCGCGCTGATGAAATCCAGTGGGGCCGCGGCATCAATCCCGGCGACAAGGAATTCATCGACTACTTCCTGCCTATCGTTGCCGATGCTGAAGCAGGTTTCGGTGGCGTGCTGAACGCTTTTGAACTGATGAAGAACATGATCCAGTCGGGCGCTGCCGGCGTTCACTTTGAAGACCAACTGGCCGCAGTCAAAAAATGCGGCCACATGGGTGGCAAGGTGCTGGTTCCCACGCAGGAAGCCTGCGAAAAGCTGATTTCTGCACGTTTCGCAGCCGACGTGATGGGCGTGTCCACCATTGTCCTGGCTCGTACCGATGCAGAAGCCGCCAACCTGATCACCTCTGACCATGATGCCAACGACAAGCCTTTCCTGACCGGCGAGCGTACGCAGGAAGGCTTCTACCGTGTCAAGAACGGTCTGGAGCAGGCCATCAGCCGCGGTGTTGCCTACGCTCCCTACGCCGATCTGGTGTGGTGCGAAACAGGCGTGCCTGACATCGGCTTCGCACGTGAATTCGCGCAAGCCGTGCACGCTGCCTGCCCTGGCAAGCTGCTCTCTTATAACTGCTCGCCATCTTTCAACTGGAAGAAGAACCTCAACGACAAACAGATCGCTTCTTTCCAGGAAGACCTGTCTGCGCTGGGCTACAAGTACCAGTTCATCACGCTGGCCG
>JAZKCB010000189.1:0-1939 GCA_040388335.1 Pseudomonadota bacterium
TCTTCGAGCACGGCAGCGCGCTGGGCCACATCCATCGCCATCGAGACGTTCTGCTCGACCAGCAGCACCGAAATGCCCCGGGCGTGGATCTCACGGATCGCGCTGAACATGTCAATCACGATGCTGGGCGCCAGACCGAGTGACGGTTCGTCCAGCAACAGCAGTTTGGGTTTGGCCATGAGCGCGCGCGCAATCGCCACCATCTGCTGTTGCCCGCCGGAAAGCGTCCCCGCAGGCTGGTTCATCTTTTCAGTGAGGATGGGGAACAGCGACACCACGTACTCCAGCGAACTGGCACGCTGGGCTTTCGCGGCTTTCAGGTAGCTGCCGATTTCGAGGTTTTCGCGCACCGTCATGTCCGTGAAAAGGCGCCGGCCTTCGGGCACCAGTGCAATGCCGCGCTCGCAGAATTTATGCGCGCCCAGCCGCGAAATGTCTTCGCCCTGAAACTTCAGGCTGCCTGACTCAATGCGAAGCAAGCCGGCAATGGTGTTGATGAGCGTGCTCTTGCCTGCGCTGTTGGGGCCGACGACGCACAGCAACTCGCCCTCGCCAACAGACAGCGAGACATCCCAGAGCGCGGTAGCCTGGCCATAACAGGTACGAATGTTGTCAAGTTCAAGCAGCAAGGGCCACCCCGCTTTCGCTGGCGGGCTTGCCGCCATTCTGATTTTTCGCAGCGGCTTTCGCGTCGCCAAGATAAGCCGCCACCACTTCGGGCCGCTGCATCACGTCATGCGGCGCACCTTCAGCCAGCACGGCCCCGCTTTCAAACACCACAATGCGGTCGCACAGCGCCATCACCGCGCGCATCACATGCTCGACAAACACGATCGTGGCACCCTGGTCGCGGATGCGACGTATCAGGGCGACGGCTTCATCGATTTCAGACGGTGTCAGGCCGGAGAGCACTTCGTCAAGCATCAGGATTTTCGGACGTGCCGCCAGCGCCCGGGCAAGCTCAAGGAACTTGCGCTGGTGCAGGTTCAGGGCAGCGGGCAGCGCGTGGGCCCGGCTGGTCAGGCCGGTGAACTCCAGCCATTGCCAGGCCTCGTCTTCGGCAGTCTGGCGATCAAGGGTGGCGGCGCCGAACATGGCCGGCAGCGCAACATTCTGCAGCACGGTGAGGTGCGCAAACGGGCGCGGTATCTGGTAAGTGCGCGCAATGCCGCTGCGTGCAATGCTGTGCGCAGCAACTTTTGAAATCGTGCGCCCGTCAAACTCTATGGTGCCTTCGGTGACTTCAAAGTGGCCGCTGGCCACATTGATGAAGGTGGATTTGCCGGAGCCGTTCGGCCCGAGCAGACCGAGGATTTCACCGCGCCGCACTTCCACGTCAACACCGCGCAAGGCTCGCACACCCCTGAACTGCTTGACCACACCGCTGGCTTTCAACAACACGCCACCCATGGGAACCGGCGATGTGGGTGACGGCGTGCTGGCAGCCTGCGCGCTCATTTCCGTGGGCTCTGCCCGGACTTCCGGCGCGGTCGAAACGACACCCTTGCCCGCGCGCCGTGCGGCCGCCCATTTCAGGACCTGGCCCAGAATGCCTTGCGGCATGAACAGAATGACGGCGATCAGCACCACGCCCGTGAGGCCCTTGCCGATGATGGCGCTGTCGCCGCTGGTGAACGAAAACAGCAGCAGGGTGATGGCTGTCGCGCCTATGGCCGGCCCGGCCCAGTGCCGCGTGCCGCCCAGCACCGCCATGAGGATGACGGTCAGCGGCAAAGCCACCGTGAAGGTGTCGCCTGTGGTGACATAGGAGATGAAAAGCGCATGCACACCGCCAACCAGCCCGGCAAAACCACTGGACAGCGCCAGTGCCACCAGCTTGTAGCGGTAGGTCGGAACGCCCATGACCTCGGCCACATCTTCGTCGTCATGAATCGCGAACAGGCCTGTGCCGAGCCGCGAATAAAACACCATGACCGCC
>JAZKCB010000190.1:0-15448 GCA_040388335.1 Pseudomonadota bacterium
GCTGGGCCGTACCAAGATTGGCCTGCTGATTCGCGCCGGTGTGCAGGACCGCGAAATGGTCGAGTCCCTTGGCTACCGCATCCGGCGGCTATTTGTCGGCGTGTTTGTGGTCGGCAGCGCGCTCGCCGGACTGGGCGGTGTCATGTGGGGCCTGTACCAGCAGAACGTGACGCCGCAAATGGGCGCGCAGGTCAACGTGCTGATCTTCATCGTCATCATCATCGGCGGTTTGGGCTCCACAGGTGGCGCGCTGATAGGTGCCTTGCTGGTCGGCCTGATGGCCAACTACACCGGCTTTCTGCTGCCCAAGGTGGCGCTGTTCTCCAACATCGCGCTGATGATGGCCATTCTTTTATGGCGGCCCCAGGGTGTTTACCCCGTCGCGAATCGCTAGGAGTTAGTGATGCTGAAACGACTCCTCTCCGACGACTTCCCGCGCAGCCGCGTGCTGGCTGTGATGCTGGTGGTATTGCTTGTGGCACTGGCTGCTGCGCCCTTTATCTTCCCAGGCATCAAGGCGCTCAACGTCGCTGCCAAGGTGCTGATCTTTGTGGTGCTGGTGGCGAGTTTTGACCTGCTGCTGGGCTACACCGGCATCGTGAGTTTTGCGCATACGATGTTCTTCGGCATTGGGGCTTACGGCGTGGCGATTGCCACCACACGCATGGGGCCGACATGGACAGCGCTGAGTGTGGGTATTGCCTGCGCACTGCTGTTGTCATTTGTGCTTGCACTTCTGGTGGGCCTATTTTCGCTGCGTGTGCGGGCCATCTTTTTTGCCATGATCACGCTGGCTGTGGCCTCTGCCTTCCTGACACTGGCGTCTCAGCTTTCGGACATCACGGGCGGGGAAGACGGCCTGACCTTCAAACTGCCTGAACTACTCTCACCCAGTTTTGAGTTTTCAGACAAGCCTTTCCTGGGTGTCTCGCTTGATGGCCGGCTGCTTTGTTATTACCTGCTGTTTGTAGTGGCTGTCGTGCTGCTGCTAGCCATGTTGCGCATCGTCAACTCGCCGTTCGGCCGGGTGCTGCAGGCGATTCGTGAAAACGAATTCCGTGCCGAGGCGATTGGTTACCGCGTGGTGGTGTACCGCACGCTGTCCAGCGTTCTCTCGGCATTGTTTGCCTGCCTGGCCGGCGCCATGCTGGCGATCTGGCTGCGCTATAACGGACCGGACACCTCGCTGTCGTTTGAAATCATGATGGACGTGCTGCTCGTCGTCGTGATCGGCGGCATGGGCACGATTTATGGCGCGGCCCTGGGCTCTGCGGCATTCCTGGTAGCGCAAAGCTACCTGCAGGATTTGCTGCGGCTGGGCAGCGACGCTTCTTCTTCCATTCCCTGGCTTGCCGCCTTGCTGTCGCCGGACCGCTGGCTGCTCTGGCTGGGTGTTCTCTTCGTGCTTTCGGTGTATTACTTTCCCACCGGCGTAGTGGGGCGGCTCAGGGCCGCAGGGGTTCAGGGAACAACCGGCAAGGCCTGAAAAGGCACCACAGGAGACAAAAATGAGAACGTTTAAACAATGGGGTTTGCAGGCCGGCGCAGCGCTGGCCTTTTGCTGCGGGGCGGGGCTGACATCCGCGGCTGATCTCGTCATAGGCCAGGTGGCGCCGCTGTCCGGCGTGCTGGCCAGCACCGGGGCGCAGATGGTGGTGGGCGGCAAGATTTACTTTGATGCGATCAACGAGCAGGGCGGCATTCACGGCGCCATGATCAAACAGGTGGTGGTCGACGACGCCTACAAGGTGGAAGAAACCTCACGCCTGACACGCGAAATGCTGGCGCGGCCCGAAGTGATTGCGCTCTTTGGTTTTGCCGGCACGGCCAATGTCACCAAACTGCTCGAAGACGGCATTCTGGATGTGGGCGGTGCCGCGCTGGTTGCACCGTATACCGGCGGCGAAGCCTTGCGCACCCCGTTCAACCCCTGGATCTTTCATGTGCGTGCGGGTTATGCCGACGAGGCCGAGCATATGGTGCAGCAGCTCACCACCTTGGGCATGAACCGCATTGCAGTGATGTACCAGGACGATGGCTTCGGCAAGGCCGGTTTGCTGGGTGTGACCAACGCGCTGGCCAAACGCAACCTCAAGCTGGCCGTGGCGGCGGGTTACGAGCGCAACACCGACAAGGTTGACGAGGCGGTTAAAAAGATCAAGGCGTCTGACGCGCAGGCCATCATCATGGTGTCCGTCAACAAATCGACTGCGGCCTTCATGAAGCAGTACCGCGAGAGCGGTGGTGGCGCGCAGCTCTACAACATCTCGGTGGTGGACCCGGCCGAGCTGGTGAAGCTCGCAGGCCTGAAGAACGCCCACGGCCTGGGCATCAGCCAGGTCGTTCCTTACCCTTTCATGGCCAACCTGGCGGTGGTGCGCGAGTACCAGGCCTTGCTCAAAAAATATGCGCCGAAGGAATCGATCAACTACACCAGCTTTGAAGAGTTCGTGGGCGCCAAGGTGCTGGTCGAGGCGCTACGCCGCGCCGGGCCCAACCCGACACGCGCCAAAGTCGTCAAGGCGCTCGAATCGATGGGCAGTTTTGACACCGGTGGCATCACGGTGAGCTATTCACCCAGCAACCGGGTTGGCTCGCGTTATGTCGAGGTGACTGTCATCGGCAGCACCGGCAAGCTGCTGAAGTAAACGCAACACAGCCGAAGCACAGGAAGCCAGCGCCATGCCATTCACCTCGCATTACCTGACCTGTGCAGGCCGCGAAATCCACTACACCGAGTGGGGCGCGCAGCACAAGGACGTGGTGATCGCCTGGCATGGGCTGGCCCGAACCGGCCGTGACATGGACGAGCTGGCCGACTATCTGAGCGCCCGCTACCGCGTGATCTGCCCGGACACCATAGGCCGCGGCCTGAGCCAGTGGAGCCCACGGCCCACGCATGAGTACTGCCTGAGGTTTTATGCGCGCATTGCCGCTTCGCTGTTTGAACAGCTCAACATCGAAAAAGCGCACTGGGTCGGCACATCGATGGGTGGCGCGATCGGCACGGTCTGCGCCTCCGGCCTGTACCAGCCGGGCATGAAGGGCCGCATCAAAAGCCTGACACTCAACGACAACGCACCGCAACTGGCCGATGAAGCGATTGCGCGCATCAGGGCCTATGCAGGCAGCCCGCCCACCTTTGCGACGGTGGCCGAGCTGGAGGCGTTTTTTCGCGTGGTCTATAAGCCCTATGGCTGGCTCAGTGATGCACAGTGGCAGCGTTTGACCGAGACATCCACCCGTCGACTGCCGGACGGCCGCGTCACGCCGCACTACGACCCGGCCATGGTGCAGCAGTTCATCAGCCACCCGGATGACTACCTGATCTGGGATCACTACGACGCCATCCACATCCCGGTGCTGTGCCTGCGCGGTGCCGAGTCAGACCTGGTGCTGCGTGAAACGACTGCCGAGATGCTGCGGCGCGGCCCTGGTAGCCTGGGCCTCGCGCAGGTGATCGAGATTGAAGGCTGCGGCCATGCGCCAGCCCTGAATGTGCTGGGCCAGCTTGAAAAGATATCGTCTTTTATAGAGGCCAGCGAACGCGCGGAGCGCTCGGCCTGCTACTGAAAAATCAGGCCGGCAGGGACTTGTTGCGCTTTTCCAGCAACTCGACGACGGCAAGTGTCAGCGTCTGCAATTGTTTGATCTGGTCTGCCGAGATCTTGTGCGGCTTCATGTCGTAGGCACACAGCGTTCCGAGTGTGTGGTCATTTAGGCGCAACCTGGCGGCGGCATAGAACCGGATAAACGGTTCACCCATGACCATGGGGTGCTTGCCGAAGAGGGCGCTTTCGCGGGTGTCTTCCACCACGATCACGTCGTCGGGTGTGTGAAAAAACGTCTCGCAAAACGAGGTGGCTGCGGGAGATTCAGTGACCGGAAAACCGATGCAGGCCTTGAACCAGTCGCGGCCGTCGTCGAGGAAATTCACAATGGCAATCGGTACATCAAGGCTGCTGGCCAGCAATCTGGCGATGTCGTCATAGGCCTTTTCGGTCGATGAATCAAGAATCAGGCTGCGCTTGAGTTCAGCAAGCCGGGCGGGGTTGTTTCGCATGTTTAGCCTGTTCAGGGGGATTTACTGTTTGGCGCCCAAAGCGAGCGCGGCCGCACGCGAAGCCGCCAGCGCACCTGCATCTGCAGGACCGGTCGGCCAGCCGGCCAGTTGGGAGGTGGCGAACGCGGCCAGCGCCGTGCCCCAGGCGGGGCTGTCGTTCAGGCATTCGATGTAGCTGAAGGCCTCGCCCCCGGCTTCGATGAAGGCATGGCGCGCCTCCATGTTGATTTCTTCCAGCGTCTCGAGGCAATCACCCGTAAAACCGGGGCAGACCACATCGACACTCTTCACGCCGCTTTGCGCCATCTGTATCAGGGTCGGTTCGGTGTAGGGCTCCAGCCATTTGGCCTTGCCGAAGCGCGACTGGAAGGTCAGCTTGTATTGCGTCTTTTCAAGCCCGAGGTTGTCGGCCAGCAGGCGCGCGGTCTTGTAGCACTCGCAGTGGTAGGGGTCGCCGAGATGCAGGGTGCGTTCAGGCACGCCGTGAAAGCTCATCACCAGCTGTTCGGCTTTACCGTGTTTCGCCCAGTGTGCGCGGATTTTGTCGGCAAGGGCGTTGATGTAGCCGGCATCGTCGTGGTAGCGGTTGACGAAGCGAAACTCCGGAAGGTTGCGCACTTTGGCGGCCCAGGTGTAGACAGCGTCAAACACGCTGGCCGTGGTGGTACCGCTGTACTGCGGATAGGCCGGCAGGATCAGGATGCGCGTCACGCCGTCGGCCTTGAGTGCGTCAAGCTGCGAGGCCATCGAGGGGTTGCCGTAGCGCATCGCATAACGCACATCCACCACATGGCCCTGTGCGGCGAGGTGTTCACCCAGCATGGCGGCCTGCCTGGCAGTCCAGACCTTGAGCGGCGAGCCTTCCTTCATCCAGATGCTGGCATATTTGGCGGCAGACTTTTTGGGCCGCACGCGCAGGATGATGCCGTGCAGAATCAGCCACCAGATGGCTTTGGGGATTTCAACCACGCGGTGATCGCTTAAAAACTCACCGAGGTAGCGGCGTAGCGCGGGCGCGGTGGGCTCATCGGGCGTGCCAAGGTTACAAAACAGGATGGCGGTGCTGGATCTGGCCGGCGCCTGGCCATGGCTGAAGGTGGGTTCAATCGCAAAGGGCATGGGTTATTCTCGCTCACTACATGCTTTCCAATACACTTGATTTGACATTGGTCAAGGCCATTACGCTGGACCTTGACGACACCCTCTGGCCCGTGTGGCCTGTGATTGAACGGGCCGAGAAGGCGCTCGAAGGCTGGCTGAGTGAACACGCCCCCATGACGGCGGCGCTGTTTTCCAACCCGCAGGTGCGCAACGAGATTCGTGAACACATCGTCCGCACACGGCCTGAGCTCAAGCACAACATGAGCGCCATTCGCCGCGAGGCAATACGCCTGGCGCTTTACCGCTCAAAGGAAAACCCGCTGCTGGCCGAGCAGGGCTTTGAAGTCTTTTTTGCCGAGCGCAACCGGGTCACGCTGTTTGACGATGCGCTGGAGGCGCTGGTCTTCCTGGCCGGGCGCTTTCCCCTGGTGGCGCTGTCCAACGGGAATGCTGACGTACACCGCGTCGGCATCGGCCATTTCTTCCAGGCCAGCATCAGTGCACAGGCGTTTGGTGCGGCCAAACCCGACCCGCGGATTTTCATGGCTGCTGCCGGTGCGGTGGATGTATTGCCCGTCAATGTGCTGCATATCGGCGACGACACCATGCTGGATGTGATGGGCGCCCTTAACGTTGGCATGCAGGCGGTTTGGGTCAACCGGGGCGACCACGCCTGGAAGCACGAGGAGCAGCCGCACCTGTCGGTCACCAGCCTGACCGAGCTTTGCGACCTGATGGCGGCTGGCTAGCGGTCTGGAGAGTTTTTTAACGTATACGGCAAAAATTTAATGTATACGTTAAATTTTGCCTTCTGTGCCCTGTTGGAGCTGCCCAAAACCTCAAAAATGCGCCAGAAACGGCATTTTCAGGCATGAAATCGGCCTCCAGACCAATAGATACGGGCGTGAGAAGCTATAAATTCAGGAGCAAATTCTCAGAGCTTGTGCGCAGCCTGCAGGCCTGAGCGGACAGCACCTTCGATCGTGGCCGGATAGGGGCCGTCCACGTAGTCGCCGCAGGCCAGCAGTCCGGGTGCGACCACCATGCCGGGCCGCCGCAGGCCGGGCGTGCAGGCGAAGGTGGCGCGTTTTTCAACAATCGTCTGCAACACTTCGATGTTGTGCAGCCCGAGTTGGACCGCCGCCTGCTGTGTGACCTGCTCAGTGATGTCTGCACTGCTTCCGGTGCTGGCGCTGACCACAAACGCCAGCAGGCCGACCGGGCCGCCCAGCTGGCCGCGGTCAAAAACGAATTGTGCGGGGTGGCTTGCCGTGGAGCGCAGGGCGAGCATGGGCAAAGGCAGGCGTGTGCCTTTTGCCATGGCGTAGACGGTGGCAATCGCCTCATGCGCCAGGCCGCGTGCCAGCGCCCGCCATGGTTCGCAGGGCAGGGTAGTTGTCTCGACGAGACGTGCGGCGTCCAGCGGCGGGCAGGCGAGGATGAGTTTGTCGAAACCCGACGCAGAAGTCGTTGCGCCGGCAGGATCAAACTGAAGCTGCCAGCCGCCGGGCGTTCTCGAGATGGACTGAACCCTTGCGCCGCTACGTATCTCACCGCCTTGCGCCTGCAGCCATTTGCAGGCCGCATCTGGCAGCAGCGCGCCGAGGTCCATGCGCGGCAGCAGCAGGTTGGAGCCGCCGCTGACCGAAAAAAGCGAGTCGTGCAACACACGCAGAAAGACCTGGCCGCTGGAGCGCTCTGGGGCTGTGTTGAGGGCGGAGACACACAGCGGCTCGATGAACGTTGCCATGATGCGGGGAGGCAAGCCCTTGCAAAGGTTTGCGACCGACACGTCTGGCGCACATTCAAAATTCTTGAGGCGCCAGCCCACCGCGACCTTGAGCAGCGAGAACTTCTCGGCCCATGACCAGCCGCGTGCAGACAGGATGCCCAGCAGCGCGTCGAGTGGAGCAGGAAGGTTTGTCAGCCTGAGCCCATCGCCATCCGGGAACTGCAACGTCAGCGGCATGCGCAGAAGGGCGGCATCCGCCTCGACGCCCAGGTCCTTCATGAGCTTGAGTGTGTCAAGGTAAGCGCCAATCAGGATGTGCTGGCCGTTGTCGAGCGCCAGGGTCTGGCCCTGATAGTCAACCTCGACCTTGCGCGCGCGTCCACCCAGGGTGCGGGCGGCTTCGAACAGGGTGACCTGATGACCATGGCGTGAGGCTTCAACCGCTGCGGCGCAACCGGCCCAGCCTGCGCCTATGACTGCGATTTTCATATCGCCAGGTACGAGATCATCTGGTTTTAACGAAGCGGTGTCTTCGCAAGTAGAGGCGCGGAACCGGCTCCGCCGGGCCGCAGGCGAAGCGCCCCCTCGGGGGGCAGAGAGTTACGCGAAGCGAACGAACGTGGGGGCTCATTGGACACGGCCGAAGGCCTGGGTTTTCCACGCCAGCCAGAACTTGCGCAGCGGCGTCAGGCTGACGCGCTGGTGCAGCACCTGGTAGTTATCAAGAGCAATCTCGCGCAGCAGGGTGCGGTAAATGCTGGCCATCATCAGACCGGGCTTTTGGGTGCGGCGGTCGGCGTCGGGCAGCATGGCAATGGCTTCGTCATAAAGCGCCAGCGCGCGCTCGGTCTGGAATTTCATCAGCGCGGTGAAGCGGTCTGAATACTGGCGCTTGAGGATTTCGTGCGCCTTCACATCAAACTGCTGCAACTCATTGACCGGCAGGTAGATGCGGCCGCGCATCGCGTCTTCACCCACGTCGCGGATGATGTTGGTCAGCTGGAAAGCCAGGCCCATCTTGTGGGCATAGACCGTGGTGTCTTCCTGTGTCTGGCCAAAGATCCGGGCCGCGACTTCACCCACGATGCCGGCTACCAGGTGGCAGTAGCGTTGCAGCCCGATGAAATCGAGATAGCGGTTTTGCTCCAGGTCCATCTGGCAGCCTTCAATCACGGCGTTCAGGTGGCGCGCTTCGATTTGGTAGGCAGCGGTCAGTGGCATCAGCGCCTTCATCACCGGGTGGGTGGGCTGGCCGGCAAATGACTTGCCGACCTCGGCCTGCCACCAGGCGAGCTTGGTGCGGGCCACGCCGGGGTCGACGACTTCATCGACCACATCGTCAATCTCGCGGCAGAATGCGTAGAAGGCGGTGATCGCGGCACGGCGCTCCTTGGGCAGAAACAGGAATGCGTAGTAAAAACTGCTGCCCGAGGCGGCTGCTTTTTCCTGTACGTATTGTTCTGGCGTCATTGCTTCAATTGTTGCATGGGTGGCCCCCACGTCCGTTCGCCTCGCGTAACTCTCTGCCCCCCGAGGGGCCGCTGCGCCTGTAGCCTGGCAAAGCCAGTTCTGCGGCCCCTGCTTGCGCAGGCATCGCTTCGCCTCTGACCCTCACATCAAAAGGGCGCGCCAAGCCATCACCATCGCATCCCAAGTGTTGAGTTTCGGACGAGTCCGGAGCGTTGCGAAATCAAGCTGTTCAATTTTTTCGGCAATACGCAAGCCGCCCTGCACAACCAGCCGCAGCTCCCAGCCAGCGCGACCAGGAACGGTTTTGACCAGTGGCGAGCCTTCGCGCATCAGTGATTGCGCCCACACGACATTTGCCTTGATGAGCGAAGTCGTGGCCGGGTTGACCTCACGCATCATCAGCATCGCCTCGTCAACACCATGCGCGACCCAGCTGTCGGCAGGCAGGTAGATGCGGCCGTTCTGGATATCCGCGCCCAGGTCCTGCCAGAAGTTGATGAGCTGCAGCGCGCTGCAGATGCAGTCGCTTTGCCTGAGTGATGTTTCGTCTTTCACCCCATAGAGATGCAGTAAAAGCCGGCCCACCGGGTTGGCCGAGCGGCGGCAGTAGTCGAGCACGTCCCATTGGGTGGCGTAGCGTTTTTTCACCACGTCCTGCTCGAAGGCGCTGAGCAGATCGGCGAGCAGGTTGATCGGCAGGGTGAACTCTTCAATGATGGTGCCAAGCGGCCCAAAAACTGACACCCAGCGCGCAGAGACGGGCCGGCCCGCTGCACAGGCCAGCAGGTCGGCGTGGTAGGCGGCCAGGTCGGCCAGCCGGGTCTGGGCGGTTGCGTCGCCTTCGTCTGCAATGTCGTCGGCCGTGCGGGCGAACCAGTAAATGGCGGCTACCGCCGGCCTGAGTGCTGGCGGGCAGAGAAAGGACGCAACCGGGAAGTTCTCATAGTGGCTGACACCCTGCGCCAGCCCGGCTGCAGCGTGAACGGGGCGCTCTGGATCGCCGGAATGACTGCCTTGATTCATGCCGCAGATTGTCGCTTGACAAGCCTGCGGCTTTCTCATAGATTACTAACCAGTCAGTCAGTAGTAGATATTTACCTTACCTGAATCATGAAAAAAACAATGACCGCGCTTGGGAGTTCCCCTCTTTTAACCTTTCTTGCAGGCAGCGTTTTTTTACTGGCAGCCTGCTCGCCAGCTGCGCCACCTGAGGAGCCGGTTCGCGCCGTCAAGGTGCTCACCGTGGGCGTTAACGCCTTTTCTTCGGGCCACGAATACGCCGGTGAAGTCCGCGCCCAGATTGAATCCCGGCTCGGCTTTCGCGTTGGCGGCAAGATCATCAAACGCCAGGCCGAACTTGGCCAGCGCGTCAAGGCTGGCCAGGTTCTGGCGCAACTCGACCCGCAGGATTACAAATTGGCCGCTGATGCAGCCCGCGCCCAGTTGCAGGCCGCCGCCACCAATCGCGACCTCGCGGCCGCAGACTTCAAACGCTACAAGGAACTGAAAGAGCAGAACTTCATCAGCGGCGCAGAACTTGAGCGCCGCGAAACCACTCTCAAGGCCGCGCAGGCGCAATACGAGCAGGCCCAGTCGCAGCTGGCCGTGCAGGGCAATCAGGCCAGTTATGCCTCGCTCGTCGCCGACGTGGCGGGTGTGGTGACGGCGATTGAAGCCGACCCCGGCCAGGTGGTGGCAGCTGGCACGCCGGTGGTGCGCATTGCGGCCGATGGCCCGCGCGATGTGGTGTTCTCGGTGCCTGAAGACAAGGTCATGGCCTTCAAGCCCGGCATGCCGGTCAAGGTGCGCGGCTGGACGCAGGATGCGCAGCTCGATGCAAAAGTCAGGGAGGTCGGCGCCAGCGCAGACCCGCTCACGCGCACCTACCCCGTCAAGGTTTCGCTCCAGGTGAAAGACACCACGCCCCCGCTGGGCGCCACCGTTTATGTGATTCCGCAAGGACTGGCTGGCACACCGGAAGGCCTTCAGGTTATCAAGCTGCCAACCAGCGCGCTCAGGCAGGATGGCAAGGCCAGCGCTGTCTGGGTGGTCGACAAGGCCACGATGACGGTCAAATCGCAAACCGTGCAAATCGCCACAGCCGATGGCAATGACGTCGTGATCGCGGCAGGTTTGCAGCCGGGCATGCTGGTGGTGAGCGCCGGCGTGCATGTGCTGTCGCCGGGCCAGAAGGTCAGCATTTACCAGGAAAAAGCCGTTGCACCGGCTGCTACTCCCCAGACGGCCGTCAACCCAGCAACCGGTGACGCCGCCGCTGTCAGGCTGGCCGCATCTGCGCCTGTTGCCGCTGCAGTCCCCGCTTCAAAGTAAGGGGCGGTCATGTCACAAACTCCTCCGCCAGGTTTCTCTGAACCTGCAAAAGGTTTTAACCTTTCCAAATGGGCACTTGATCACCCGGCCCTGACGCGCTACCTCATGGTGGTGCTGATGCTGCTGGGCTTTGCGTCCTACTTCCAGCTCGGGCAGGACGAAGATCCGCCTTTCACCTTTCGCGCCATGGTGGTCCGCACCTACTGGCCGGGCGCTACGGCGCAGCAGGTAGCCGAGCAGGTCACCGACAAGCTTGAACGCACCCTGCAAGAGGTGCCTTACGCCGACAAGATCCGCAGTTATTCCAAGCCCGGCGAGTCGCAGATCATTTTCCAGATCAAGGACTCGTCCAAAGCTGCCGATGTGCCCAACGTCTGGTACAGCGTGCGTAAAAAAATCGGCGACATGCGCAGCACGCTGCCGGGCGGCATCCAGGGGCCGTTTTTTAACGATGAGTTCGGTGATGTTTATGGCGTGATCTACGCGCTGGAGTCCGACGGCTTCAGCTATGCCGAGACCAAGGTCTTTGCGGACGATGTGCGCCAGCAACTGCTGCGCGTGCCCGATGTGGCCAAGGTCGAGCTTTTCGGCGTGCAGGATGAAAAACTCTTCATCGAGATTTCGCAGAAGCGCCTGGCGCAACTCGGGCTGGATTTCAATCAGGTGCTGAACCAGCTCGGCCAGCAGAATGCGGTGGAATCTGCAGGCGCTGTGCAGACACCGCTGGATGTCGTGCAGGTGCGCGTCGCGGGTCAGTTCCAGGCGGTCGAGCAACTGCGTGCGATGCCGATACGCGGAACGTCGGGCAGCCAGTTGCAACTGGGCGATATTGCCGAGATCAAGCGCGGTTATGTCGACCCGCCGGCCATCAAGGTGCATCATCAGGGCAAGGAAGTCATTGCGCTGGGTGTTTCGATGGCCAAGGGCGGCGACATCATTGCACTGGGCAAATCGCTCAAGGCGCTATCAACCAATATCAGCAAAACGCTGCCTGCCGGCATGACGCTGGTGCAGATCCAGGACCAGCCGACGGCAGTCTCTTCATCCGTCAACGAGTTTGTGCGCGTGCTGATTGAGGCCGTGGTGATTGTGCTGGCGGTGAGTTTTATCAGCCTGGGTTTTCACAAGCGCCCGGAAGGCGTGAACGGGCGGCTGCCGTGGTGGAAACGTTATTACATCGACATCAGGCCGGGCCTGGTGGTTGGCATCACCATTCCGCTGGTGCTCAGCGTCACCTTCCTGGCAATGATGTATTTCGGCATCGGTCTGCACAAGATTTCGCTGGGCTCGCTCATCATCGCGTTGGGCCTGCTGGTCGATGACGCCATCATTGCCGTCGAGATGATGGTGCGCAAGATGGAAGAGGGTTACGACAAGGTGCGCGCAGCGACCTTTGCCTATGAGATCACAGCCATGCCGATGTTGACCGGCACGCTGATCACGGCTGCAGGCTTTCTGCCTATCGGGCTTGCGAAGTCTGTCACCGGCGAATACACCTACGCGATTTTTGCGGTGACGGTGATTGCGCTGGTGCTGAGCTGGATTGTGTCGGTGTACTTTGTGCCTTACCTTGGTACCCTGCTGCTTAAAAAGCCGGATCACGTCGTTGAAAAGGCCCATGACGACCACACACCGGGCCACGGGGACGAGCATGAGATGTTCGACTCGGCCTTCTACAACGTCTTCCGCAAGGCGGTGAACTGGTGTGTGCAATACCGCTGGATCACCATCGGTGCGACGGTGCTGATGTTTGCGCTGGGTATTGTCGGCATGGGCAAGGTGCAGCAGCAGTTCTTCCCCGATTCAAGCCGGCCGGAAATCATGCTGGACATCTGGTTCCCCGAGGGCACTTCGTTTGCCGCGAACGAGGCGGTGGCCAAACGTGTTGAAGCCCGCCTGATGAAGGAAGAGGGTGTGACTTCTGTCAGCACCTGGGTCGGTTCGGGCGTGCCGCGCTTTTATCTGCCGCTGGACCAGGTGTTTCCGCAGTCCAACGTCTCGCAAATGATTGTGTTGCCCAGGGATTTGAAATTACGCGAATCGCTGCGCATCAAACTGCCTGCGCTCATGGCTACAGAATTCCCCGAGGTACGGGCGCGCATCAAGCTGCTGCCCAATGGCCCGCCTGTGCCTTACCCCGTCCAGTTCCGTGTGATCGGCATTGACCCGCTGGTGCTGCGCGAGCGCGCCGATGAGGTCAAGGCCGTCATGCGTGAGAACACCAACACGCGCGGCGTGAACGACAACTGGAACGAGTCGGTCAAGGTGCTGCGGCTGGAAGTGGACCAGTCCAAGGCGCGTGCGTTGGGTGTCACCAGCCAGTCGATCGCGCAGGCCTCACGCACAATTCTGTCGGGCACGACAGTGGGCCAGTACCGGGAAGGCGACAAATTGATTGACATCGTTTTGCGCCAGCCGCAGGATGAGCGCAATGCCATTACCGACATCGGCAACGCTTATTTGCCGACAGCGTCTGGCAAGTCCATACCGCTGACGCAGATCGCCAAGCCAGTGTTCACCTGGGAGCCGGGCGTGATGTGGCGCGAGAACCGCGATTACGCGATCACTGTGCAAAGTGACATCGTTGAAGGCCTGCAGGGTGCGACGGTGACGGGGGAACTCAAGCCCAAACTAGATGCACTCGAGAAAAAGTGGCACGCCGCCGGCATGAACGGCTACCGCATCCAGGTGGCTGGCGCTGTCGAAGAAAGCAGCAAGGGTTCGGCCTCCATCGTGGCTGGCGTACCCATCATGCTGTTCCTGACCTTCACGCTGCTCATGTTGCAGTTGCACAGCTTTAGCCGCGCGCTGCTGGTCTTTTTAACCGGGCCGCTGGGGATAGCCGGTGTGGCTGGCGCCTTGCTGGTATTGGGCAGGCCGTTTGGTTTTGTGGCCTTGCTGGGTGTGATTGCGCTCATGGGCATGATCCAGCGCAATTCGGTGATCCTGATTGACCAGATTGAGCAGGACCGGGCTCGCGGTGTGCCGGCCTGGGATGCGATTGTCGAATCCGCCGTGCGCCGTTTGAGGCCCATCGTGCTGACCGCAGCAGCTGCCGTGCTGGCCATGATCCCGCTGTCACGCAGCGTGTTCTGGGGCCCGATGGCCGTGGCCATCATGGGCGGGCTGATTGTGGCGACGGCCCTGACCCTGCTGGCCTTGCCGGCGATGTATGCAGCCTGGTTCAGGGTAAAACGCGAAACACCGGTTGCAACCTGAGCTGAAGGCCTGCATGAAGCTGCTGCCGAAAGGGCGGTCTTTACAGGCTAAAATACGCGGTTGACCGATTTCAGGCGGGAGTTCGGCCAGGCCTTTGAGAGAAATCTCCGGCAGGCTGTATTCCCGTTTTTTGTTTCCGGCGCGCGGGTGGCGAAATTGGTAGACGCACCAGGTTTAGGTCCTGACGTCCGCAAGGATGTGGGGGTTCGAGTCCCCCCCCGCGCACCACCCTTGAAAATTGCAGGCTTGTCGATGTCAACCCGATCTTCGGCAGCCCTCTTTTGACTGATTATTCGTTTTTTAGGAGCCCACCATGGCCGTGACTGTAGAAACCCTTGAAAAGCTGGAACGCAAGATCACCCTGACGCTGCCTGTTGGCACCATCCAGTCTGAAGTTGATACCCGTTTGAAGAAACTGGCCCGCACCGTCAAGATGGACGGTTTCCGTCCAGGCAAGGTGCCCATGAATGTTGTGGCCCAGCGTTATGGCTATTCGGTTCATTACGAAGTCATGAACGACAAGGTCGGCGAGGCATTTGCCATGGCTGCCAATGAAGCCAAACTCCGCGTTGCAGGCCAGCCCCGCATCAGCGAAAAAGAAGGCGCGCCTGAAGGCGACATGCAGTTTGATGCCATCTTCGAGGTCTATCCCGAAGTCAAGATCGGTGACCTGGCGACCGCAGAAATTGAAAAAGTCAGCGCCGACGTCAGCGACGCCGCCATCGACAAGACCCTGGACATCCTGCGCAAGCAGCGCCGCACCTTTGCGCAGCGCGCCGCCGATGCACCGGCCCAGGACGGCGACCGCGCCACCATCGACTTTGAAGGCAAGATCGACGGCGAACCTTTTGCCGGCGGCAAGGCTGAAGACTTCCAGTTCATCATCGGCGACGGCCAGATGCTGAAAGAGTTTGAACAAGCCGTGCGCGGCATGAAGAACGGCGAAAGCAAGACTTTCCCGCTGAGCTTCCCCGCCGACTACCACGGCCAGGAAGTTGCCGGCAAGCAGGCCGACTTCCTCGTGACCGTCAAAAAGCTCGAAGCTGCGCACCTGCCTGAAGTCAACGAGGCACTGGCCAAGTCCCTCGGCATCGCCGACGCGACCGTTGAAGGCCTGCGCAGCGACATCAAGAAGAACCTGGAACGCGAAGTCAAGTTCCGCGTGCTGGCCCGCAACAAGAACGCCGTCATGGACGCGCTGGTTGCCAAAGCCGAACTCGACCTGCCGAACTCCAGCGTTCAGGCAGAACTCGACCGCATGATTGAAGCCGCCCGTGCAGACCTCAAGCAGCGCGGCGTCAAGGATGCCGACAAGGCACCGATTCCCGATGACATCTTCCGTCCACAGGCTGAAAAGCGTGTTCGCCTGGGTCTGGTGGTTGCTGAACTGGTTCGCTCCAACGAACTGCAGGCCAAGCCGGAGCAGCTCAAGGCTCACATTGAAGAACTGGCTGCCAGCTACGAGAAACCACAGGACGTGGTGCGCTGGTACCTGAGCGACAACCGCCGCATGGCTGAAGTCGAGGCGGTTG
>JAZKCB010000191.1:0-6317 GCA_040388335.1 Pseudomonadota bacterium
CTGCCGCGCTGTATCAGCAGGGCGACGGACTTGTCCGATTTCGCCACGGCGGCACGCACCTGGTCGATGTTTTTGACCGGCAGGCCGTTGATGGAAATCAGCACGTCACCTGACTGCACACCAGCCAGGGCCGCCGGGCCGCTGGCCTGCTGCACGACGAGGCCGCTGTCCAGACCGGCTTCCTGCCTTTCATCGGGCTGTAATGGGCGCAGTGCCAGGCCCAGCTTGCCCTGGCCCGGTGCTTCGCTCTTGCTGGCGACCTCTTTGGTTTTTTCGTTGGCGTTGGCAAGGCGGGCAGATAACTCTTTCGACGCCCCCTGACGCCAGATTTCCAGCTTGACCGTCTCGCCAGGGGCCGCCATGCTGATGACTGCAGGCAGATCGCCGGACGACACCACGGGCTGGCCATTGACCTTGCGGATCACATCGCCGGCTTGCAGGCCGGCCTTGTCGGCAGGGCCGCCTTTTTCCACATTCGACACCAGCGCGCCTTCGGGTTTGTCGAGCTTGAAGGAGTTGGCAAAGGTCTGGTTCACTTCCTGCACCGCTACGCCCAGGCGTGCATGCTCGGCCTTGCCGGTGGCCACGATCTGGTCCTTGATCTTGCTGGCGATATCGATGGGGATGGCAAACGACAGACCCTGGTAACCGCCGCTGCGGCTGTAGATCTGCGAGTTGATGCCCACCACTTCACCGCGTGCGTTGAAGAGCGGGCCACCCGAATTGCCGGGGTTGACGGCCACGTCGGTCTGGATAAAGGGCACAGCGCTGTCATCAGGCAAGGAACGGCCCTTGGCGCTTACCACGCCGGCGGTGACGGTGTTCTCAAAACCGAAGGGCGAACCGATGGCCAGCACCCATTCGCCCACGCGCAGTTCGGAGGTCTTGCCGATGGACACCACGGGCAGGTTTTTGGCGTCAATGCGCAGAACGGCGACGTCGGTTTTGGGGTCGGAGCCCAGCACCCTGGCTCGGTATTCGCGGCGGTCGGTCAGCTTGACGGTGACTTCCTTCGCGTCCTTGACGACGTGGGCGTTGGTCAGGATGATCCCGTCAGGGCTGACGATAAAGCCCGAGCCCTGGCCGCGTGTGGGCACCTCTTGAGGCGTGCCGCGGCGCTGGCCCTGGCCCATGCCCTGGCCTTGCTGGAAGCGCTTGAAGAATTCGAGGAAGGGGTCCATGCCCGCGCCGTCTTCGCCCTGGGCCAGAGCGTCGTCGTCAGACACCTTGGTGGTGCCGGTCACGCTGATGTTGACCACGGCCGGGCCGTAACGTTCGGTGATTTGCGGAAAGTCAGGCAGTGCAGAACTGCCGGCCACACCAGCTGCGCTTGCAACGATGGGTGCAGGTGCGGCAAGGGATGGCGAGTGCAATGCGTTGAATGCACTCACGCCAGCACCGCCAATGGCGCCGGCTGTCAGAAGGGCGGCAACCAGCGAGGTATTTTTCAGGGCTGCAGATTTCATGGGTTCATCCTTGAGAGGTTGATGGCACACACCTTGGTGCCGGTACCCATAACTATGAGGATGCTGTCTTAGGTGGGGCTTAAGAGCCCCCACGATGGTTATTGGGGTCAGACGCCAATTTCGCTGCGGTGCACGCACCGCACCCTTCGGGCAAGCCAAGGCTTGGCGAATTTGGACTCTGACCCCAAAAACCATCTGCCCCCCCCGAGGGGGCGCTGCGCCTGCAGCCTGGCGAAGCCAGTTCTGCGGCCCCTGCTCGCGAAGACACCGCTTCTTTGCAGGCCGGTTGTTCTTACAGCGTGGGTCTTACAGGCTGGGCGCCTGGTCCTGGAAGACCTTGTCTATGCGTGTGCCGAACAGCCGTGCAATGGCAAAGGCGAGTGCCAGGCTGGGGTCTGAGCGGCCGGCTTCTATGGCGTTGATGGTCTGGCGTGAGACCTGAAGCTGTTCAGCCATTGCGGCCTGCGACAGGCCCCGGGCCAGCCGGAGTTCGTGGATGCGGTTGTTCATGCGTGGAGATACCCGGAGGTTTCTGGTGATGTAAAGTTTACTTTACATTTTGGAGGTCCCGGCCATCAAGCAGGCCGCTGAAGCCCCAAAAACGCCGGTTTTTGGCCAGTTTCAGGTGCCAAAAATGCCTGAAGACCAATAAATACGGGCGTAAGCAGCTATCAAATAAATAGCAATTTGAAGGTCTGCCTCAGCGCCCGGCTGCGCCCGCCGGAAAGCGTACATCGACCTGCAGCCCACCCAGGCGCTCCGATCGGCCCAGTTGCAGCGTTGCGCCATGCTGGGCTGCAATGGCCTGCACGATGGCCAGCCCCAGGCCGCTGCCGGTTGCTGGCAATTCTTTGGTCTGATCTTCTTCGCCCGCGTTCACGGATGCCACGGTCTGGCTGCCCCTGAAAAAACGGTCGAACACCCGCTCGCGTTCTTCCTCGGCAATGCCGGGGCCGCTGTCTTCCACGCGCAGCAGGGGCTGGCCGCCATCCAGCTGCAGCGACACATCCACGCTGCCGGCCACCGGCGTGTACTTGACGGCGTTGTCCAGCAGGTTGCGCAGCAGCACGCGCAGCGCTTCAAGCTGGCCGCTGACCTGCACGGGTTCGTCCGGCAGGCTGCCCGCCAGGCCCAGGTCCACCTGCCGGTGCTGGGCATGCGGCAGCACGTCGGCGACGGCCAGTTTCACCACATCCTGCAGTACGGCCTGTGCCTTGCTGCCTGCCGGTGCGCCTGCCGCCTCTGCACGTGCGAGCGCCAGCAATTGCTCGACCAGCCGGATGGCGCGGTCTATGCCCTGGTTCAGCCTGGCGACACCGGCTTCACGCGTGGCCGGGTCTTCATCGGGTTTTCGCAAAGCCTGGGCCTGCAGCTTGAGCGCGGTGAGCGGCGAGCGGAGCTCATGCGCGGCATCGGCGACAAAATTCTTCTGCGCATCAAACGCGCCGCGCACCCGCCCGAAGAGCAGATTCAGCTCGTCGACCAGCGGTCTGACCTCATCGGGCAGGTCGGTGTTGTCGAGCGGCGAGAAGTCATCGGCCGCGCGACCGGCGACCTGCCTGCGCGCACGTTCTATGGGCACCAGCGACCGGGTGATCACCCACCACACGGCCAGCATGAGCAGCGGCGTCAGCAATGCGAAGGGCAAGACCGCTTTGGCGGCAAGCGCGCGCGCACGCGCTGTTCTGGCGCTCAGGTCCTGCGCGATCTGCACGGTCTGCAGCGGTGTCTGCAGCGAGTAAACGCGGTAGCGGTTGCCGTTGGCCTCGACATCCGAAAAGCCCAGCACGGCGCGCGGCGGCAGCTCGGAGCGCGATGAGCGAAACAGCTGCCTGCCGTCGGGGCCCCAGATCTGCACATAGAGGTCAAACCCGGTCTCGTCCCCGCTGTCCTCGGGGGACATGCCCAGTGGCGCGCCGCTGCGCATGGAGCGCGCCACCTGCTGCAGGTGGTCGTCGAACATGGCGTCTGCCTGCTGCAGCGCGCCACGGTAGGCCGTGATGGCCTGCAGGACGGCAGCCAGCAAAATCGCCACCAGCACAAAGCCGAGCAGCCGCCCCCTCAGTGAATGAAAGTGGCGAGGCTTCATGCTTTCGGCACCAGGTAACCCAGCCCGCGCACGGTCTGGATGAAATCATTCCCCAGCTTTTTGCGCACGCCGTGGATATAAACCTCCACCGCATTGCTGCTGACGTCGTCCTTCCAGCTGAAGAGTTTTTCTTCCAGCTGGGTGCGCGACAGCACCACGCCGGGCCGCGCAATCAGGGGTTCCAGCACGGCCCATTCACGCGCTGAAAGCGACACGGGCAGGCCGTTGACCGATGCCTCTCGTGTGGCGGGGTTGAGGCTGACGCCGCGGTGCTCAAAAGCCGGTTCGGCACGGCCGGCGCTTCGGCGCAGCAGGGCGCGTATGCGGGCCAGCAGTTCATCGGTGTCGTAGGGTTTGACAACGTAGTCATCAGCGCCTGCATCCAGCCCGGCAATGCGGTCGGTGATGCCATCACGCGCTGTTGCAATCAGCACGGGGACGGTACTGCGGCGGCTGCGCAGGGCGCGCAAGACCTCAATGCCGTCGCGTTTGGGCAGGCCCAGGTCCAGCAGCACCAGGTCGTATTCCGCAGTGCGCAAGGCCTGGTCGGCCATGGCGCCGTCACGCACCCAGTCCACGGCGTAGTGCTCGCTGCGCAGCACATTGAGCACCGTGTCCCCGATCATGGCGTCGTCTTCGACCAGCAATAAGCGCATGCGTTGTCCCGTGGTTGTCCCGTTGTCTTTCAGACCGTGAGTATGCCGCCTGAATCTTAGGCGGGTCTGAGATGCCACGCGCTATCGCTGTCCCCCGTAAGATTGGGGAATGACCATTTCCGAAGCGGCTGCACCGGCGCCGAAATCCAGCAGCTCGCGTGCTGCAGTCCTGACGGTGGCAGGCGTCTTCTTCCTGCTTCTGCTCGACAGTTCGATCCTCAATACCTCGCTGCCGCAGGTCGCACGCAGCATGGGCGTGCAACCCCTGGCCCTGAGCCCGACCATCACCGGCTACCTGCTGGCATCGGTTGTGGCGATGCCGCTCTCGGGCTGGCTGTCGGGCAAGTTTGGCGCGCGCCGCGTGTACCTGGCAGCGATCGCCATCTTCATGCTGTCGTCTGCCGCCTGCGGTGCATCGATGGCACTCTGGCAATTGATTGCCGCGCGCGTGGTGCAGGGCGCAGCCGGCGGGCTGATGTTTACCGTCGGTCGCACGCTGGCCATACGTGATGCCCCCAAATCCGATCTGCTGAACATCACCTCCATGCTGGTCTGGCCGGCCTTGCTGGCGCCTGTTCTTGGGCCGCCCATAGGCGGGCTGATCACCACCTATGCTTCCTGGCGCTGGAACTTCCTGATCAATGTGCCGCTGGGTCTCATCGCCCTGGGTTTCACGATGAAGTTTGTACCGCGTGACGGTGCCGTAAGGCGTTTGCCGATGGACTGGCCCGGTGCCGCGATGACCGGCACCGGTCTGGCCGCGCTGTTTGGTGGGCTGGAGATGACGGTGATTGCCGCTGCCGAAAAAAGCCGCTGGCCTGTCGCGATCGTCCTGGTTGTGACGGGTGCCGTGCTGCTGGCGCTGGCCTTCAGACACCTCAAGAAAGCGCAGCACCCTGTCATCAGCCTGGCGCCCCTCAAGGCCGACACCTTCAGACTGGCGACCGCATCCGCAGGTATTTATTCATCGGCCTGCCTGCATGCCACGCCCTACCTGTTGCCGCTGGGCCTGCAGCTTGGCTTTGGCCTGAGTGCAGCCGCCGCCGGCGCCATGATGCTGCCTTACTTTCTGGGCAACCTGGTGATGAAGTCCATCACCAGCCCCATGCTCAGGCGTTTTGGTTTCAAACAGGTGCTGCTGGTCGACGGGCTCGTGGCCATGCTGCTGATTGCGGGTATCGGCTTTTTGACGCCGCAAACCCCCATGGTGTTGACAGTGGCTGTGCTCATGCTGGCCGGCGGCGTCAGGTCCATGCTGTTTACCGCCATCAACACACTGGCATTTGTCGATGTGAGCAATGCAGAGCGCGGCCATGCCGCTACGCTGACCTCGATATCACAGTCGCTCGGCCAGACACTGGGCATCACCGCATCGGCGCTGTTGCTGGCGGGTGCGCAAGCCTTCCACGGCGGCGCGGCGCTGGGCGTGACGGACTTCCGCATCGCCTTCGCGGGCGTCTGCATCATTGGTGTGCTGAGCCTGCTGCCCTACCTGAGGTTGTCAGCGCAGGCCGGTCATGAGGTGATTGGCCGCGAGGCTTGAGCGCCATCCCAGAAATTAGCCCAGCCGCGCGCGGTGCCGTGCGATCTGCGCATGCACCTGCGCAGGGGCCGTGCCGCCCAGGGTGTTGCGGGCATTGAGTGAGCCGCGCAGGCTGAGCACGTCGTACACGTCTTTCTCGATCTTCGGGTTGAACTCCTGCAGAACCGTCAGCGGCAGTTCCGACAAATCGACCGCATGTGAGGTGGCGGCCTTCACGGCGTGCGCGACGATCTCATGTGCATCGCGGAAGGGCAGGCCTTTTTTGACCAGGTAGTCGGCCAGGTCGGTGGCGGTGGCGTAACCTCGCAGCGCGGCTTGTTCCATCGCCTCCGGCTTGACCGTGATGCCGCCCACCATTTCGGCGAAGATACGCAACGTGTCTTTCAGCGTATCGACGGTGTCGAACAGCGGTTCCTTGTCTTCCTGGTTGTCCTTGTTATAGGCCAGCGGCTGGCCCTTCATCAGCGTGATCAAACCCATCAGGTGACCAACCACACGGCCGGTCTTGCCGCGTGCGAGTTCGGGCACGTCGGGGTTTTTCTTCTGCGGCATGATGGACGAGC
>JAZKCB010000192.1:0-11580 GCA_040388335.1 Pseudomonadota bacterium
TCATCCAGATCGGCCTGGTGCCCAACACCGACTGGCTCAAGGGCGTGGTCGAGCTCTCGAAACACGGCGAGATCATCGTCGATGCCAAAGGCCAGACCTCGCTGCCCGGCGTGTTTGCCGCGGGGGACGCCACAACCGTGCCCTTCAAGCAGATCATCATTGCGGCCGGTGACGGTGCCAAGGCGGCCCTCGGCGCCTTCGACCACCTGATGCGGACCTCGGCACCGGTGGCCTGACCGTTGATGGAGCGGCGCGCGCCGCCGCTCCATCTCCACCAGGAGGAACGCCCATCAACCCCATTCGTGCTCATGACGCGCGCGAAGGGTTATGCATTTCTTCTTGCCCAATGGGGCCGGCCTGCCGACAATCAGGGCATTCAAAACCAAAAAAAGGATTCGGCATGAAAGGCGACGCACAAGTCATCACCCACCTGCAGGCCCAGCTCAAGAACGAGCTGACCGCCATCAACCAGTATTTCGTGCACTACCGCATGTACAAGCACTGGGGCCTGGACAAGCTCGCGAAGAAGGAATACGAGGAGTCCATCGGCGAGATGAAACACGCCGACAAACTGATGGACCGCATCTTCATGCTCGACGGCCTGCCCAATCTGCAGGACCTCGGCAAACTGATGATCGGCGAGGACGTGCCGGAAGCCCTCAACTGTGACCTGAAGGCCGAAACCGGCGCGCAGGCCACGATCAAGGACGGCATTGCCCACTGCGAAAGCGTGCGTGACTACGTCTCGCGCGACCTGCTGCAGGGCATCCTCGACGACACCGAGGAACACATCGACTTCCTGGAAACCCAGATCGAGCTGGTGGCCAAGGTCGGGCTGCAGAACTACCTGCAAAGCCAGATGGGTGAACTGAGCTAGGCTGTACCTTGCGCAGCGCCGCAAGCGCTGCCTTGTTTCCTGGCCGACAAGGCCCTGCCTGATTCGAATGGCGGCCAGCGCCTCTTTCAAATGAGAACAACTCTCATTTACGGGTTAGACTATAGCCCCCGCCAGCCGACATGTTCATGTGAAGCCAGCCAGCAACCGGCCTGTGTTTCACCATGTCACTCCCCTCCTCTTTTTCTTACCCAAAAACCCTTCCAGCCCATGCGCAGCGAGCGCAAGCAGCTAGCAAATTTGTAGCAACCTTCGTCCTCACGCCGCTGGCGCTGTGTGTGGCGCAACTGGCCCGGGCCGAAACGCCGCCGGCTCCGGCCACCGCCGCACCTGCCGGCAGCGAGCTGCCGCAGCTGCGTGAGGTGCGCATCAACGCCACTGTCGAAAAAGACGAAGGTTTCGCGCCCAACCAGGCACAAAGCGCCGGCAAGGCGCCGATGCGCCTGCTGGAGACGCCGCAGTCCATCAGCGTGGTCACACGCGAGCAGATGGAATCGCGCCAGGCGACCAACCTGCAGCAAGCACTGCAGACCGTCGCCGGCGTCAGCCCGGTCAACTTCGGCCGGCGCGGCTTTGACGACATCAACATCCGCGGCTTCCGCTCGACCGAGTCCATCCTGATCGATGGCCTGGTGCAAAGCCCCGGCATGTGGACACGCCTGACGCCTTATGGCTATGAACGTTTCGAGGTGCTCAAGGGCGCGGCCTCGGTGCTGTACGGCCAGGTGCAGCCCGGCGGCATCGTCAACGCCGTCAGCAAGCGGCCCAAAAAGGAAGCACTGTCCGAGGCTTCGCTGGAGCTGGGCAGCTTCGGCCTCAAGACGCTGTCGGCCGACCTGAACCGCCCGCTGTCCGATTCGGGCAAGGCGGCGTTTCGCATCAACGCCCAGGTGTCCGACTCCGAAGACCCGACCGACCTGGTCTACCGCAAGGACCGCTGGGTGGCGCCCTCGCTGGCGCTGGACCTCGGCCCGCAAACCGACCTGGTGCTTTTTGCCACTTACAGCCACAGCCAGTGGATGCGCCAGCAGGGCATCACGCCGTACGGCACGCTGCTGCCCAATCCCAATGGCTCCATTCCGCTGACGCGCTACACCGGTGATCCGGGCTTCGGTGCCTATGACATGGAACAGACCACCGTGGGTTATTCGCTCGAACACCAGTTCAACCCCGACGTCGTGCTGCGCCAGAACGTGCGTTATGAAGAAGAAAAAGGCAGCGGCAACTTTGTGGCCAACGGCACGCTGCAGGCCAACCGGCGTCTGCAGAACCGCACAGCCACCCGCCAGTACATGGACTACGACCTGCTGGCCACAGACACCTCGCTGCTGACGACCTTCGAGGCGCTGGGCCTGAAACACCGCCTGGTCACCGGGCTGGACGCCCGCACCGGCACCAGCTCGCAGGCCAGCCGCAGCTGCACGATTGCACCCATGAACCTGTACAACCCGGTCTACGGCGTGCAGGCCACCTGCCCCGCCAACCTCACGACCGATGCGCCATCGAAGCTCACCGCGGCCGGACTGTATCTGCAGGACCAGATCAAGTTCGGCCGGGGCTGGACGGCGCTGCTGGGCCTGCGCCACGACCGTTCAACGACCGACACCGAGAACCGGCTGACCAACCGGCGCACGCTGCAAAAAGACAAGGCAAACACCTTCTCGGGCGGCCTGGTTTACGAATTTGTGCCGGGCTGGTCGACCTACGCGAGTTATGGCGAGTCCTTCCTCCCGGTGTCTGGCCTGGCCTTTGACGGCAGCGCTTTCGTTCCGGAGACCGGCCAGCAATGGGAAGCCGGCCTCAAGTACGAGGCGGCCAACCGGCAGGTCACCGGCGCGCTGGCGGTGTATGACCTGCGCCGCCAGAACGTGACAACGGCCGACCCGGTCAACACCAACTTCAGCGTGCAGACCGGCGAGCAGCGGTCGCGCGGCCTGGAACTGGAGTTGGGCGCCGACCTGCGCAAGGGCTGGAAGCTGACCGCCGCCTACGCCTACACCGACGCGGAAGTCACCCGCGACAACAACGCCGCCATCGTCGGCAAACCCATCAACCTGACGCCCAAACACACGCTGGCCACCTGGGCGACCTACCGCCTGCAGGACCTCAAACGCGTGACCGTGGGCCTGGGCGGGCGCTACGTCAGCGAACAGGTGGGCGCGCTGCCGTTCACGCTGCCTTCCTACTTTGTGGCCGACACCTCGCTGAGTTACCAGGGCGACCGCTTTCGCGTCACGGCGGGCATCAAGAACCTGTTCAACAAGGTGTATTACGCGGGCGCCATCAACGCCAACGTGGTGTCGCCGGCCGAACCGCGCAGCTTCGCGCTGAGCACCACGTTCTATTTCTGACGCACGAGGAAGGTGTCGTTTTTTGCCGTCAAAGGCGGTGGTTTGCAAACACCTAAACGCGAATAGTTCTCATTATTGAGTTAGAATTTGTAAATCGCCAGCCGACATCTCCCAGGAATGTGAAGCCAGCCAGCAACCTGTCTGAGCCGTGCTTCACATGTCCATTACCTCCCGTTTTCTTGCATCAAAAACCCTCGCAGCCCCCGTCATCCGGGCGCCATCAGCTACTAACTTAGTAGCAAAATTCGCCCTTACCTCGCTCGCGCTGTGCGCGGCGCAGCTGGTGGGCGCCCAGGTCCTGCCGGACATCACCATCCGCGCCGACTCCGAACAGGGCTACTCCCCGTCCAGCAGCATCACCGCCACCAAAAGCAGCGCGCCGCTGCGCGACATACCGCAGACCGTCAACGTGGTGCCCGGCCAGCTGCTGCGCGACCAGGCGGCCCGTTCGATGGAAGATGCGCTGCGCAATGTGCCCGGCGTGGCAGCCAGCCATGGCGACGGCCAGCGCGACCAGGTGATGATCCGCGGCTTCACGGCGATTGCCGACCAGTTTTCCGACGGCCTGCGCGATGACGCCCTGTACTTCCGCGACCTGTCCAACGTCGAGCGCGTCGAGGTGCTCAAGGGCCCTTCCGCCGTGCTGTACGGCCGGGGCTCCTCGGGCGGCCTGATCAACCGCATCACCAAAAAACCGAAATTCGGCGAAACCTCGGGCGAGGCCGCGCTGATCCTGGGCAGCAACCAGCTCAGGCGCGTGGAAGCCGACGTGAACCTGCCGCTGGGTGAAGCCGCGGCCTTCCGCCTGAACGCGGCGCGCGAGGACTCCGGCAGCTACCGCGACCAGCAATTCGTGGACCGCTACAGCTTTGCGCCGTCGCTAGCGCTCAAATTCAGCAGCCAGACGTCGCTGTTGCTGCAATACACCAGGGCGCGCGACCAGCGCGTGACGGACTTCGGCATCCCGGCGCTCAACGGCCGCCCGGTCGATGTACCCGCCAGCACCTATTACGGCTCGGGCAATGCCCGGCGCGACGACACCAGCACCAGCCTGGTCGACACCTACACCGCCACCCTGAACCACAGCTTCAACGATGCGTTCAGCGTGCGCAACACCACCCGCTACTACAGCTACGAGCTGGACCGCTACAACACCCTGCCCAGCGGCACCGCGGACCCGGTGGCGCTGACGATCGGGCTGACCCGCAGCGCCGTCTTCCGCGACGAGTCTGGCTGGTTCAACCAGACCGACTTCACCTACAAAAACACGCTGGGCGGCTTCAAGCAGGAATGGCTGTTCGGCCTGGAGATGGGCCAGCAGAAGCGCCGGTCCGAATCGATCTCGGCCGGCCAGGTGGCACGCGTGTCCATCTTCAACCCGGGCCTGGTGTCGGTGCCGGCATTCACCGCGGCCGCCAGGGCGGCCGACAGCGCCATACCGAACAACACCACGCAGGACGTGCAGGGCCTGTACCTGCAGGACCAGGTCACGCTGGCGAAAAACTGGAAGGCGCTGGCAGGCATCCGTTACGACGAGTTCAAGCAGTCCACCACGTTTGAGCGCAAGCTCGCACCGCTGGCCCGCACCGACCGCGCCTTCAGCCCGCGCGCCGGCCTGGTGTGGCAGCCCACCGATGCACAGTCGCACTACCTCTCGTACAGCCGCTCGTTCCAGCCCTCGGCCGAGACCTTTGCCCTGGCCGGCAGCAACGTGGCCAACGAACCGGAGATCACCCGCAACGTCGAGATCGGCAGCAAGCTCGGTTTCCTGGATGGCGCTCTCAGCGTGACGGCCGCCCTGTTCAATCTGGAGCGCAGCAACATCAAGAACACCGACCCGGCCAACCCCAGCCTGCAGATCAATGTGGGCACGCAGCGGACCAACGGGCTGGAACTCACGGCCAGCGGCCGCCTGCCGGGCCGCTGGGACGTGAGCGCGGGTTACGCCTACCTGGACGGCGAAATGGTGGAGTCGGTGGCGCGTGTCACGTCGCTGCAGCTGCCGGTTGTTTCGGTGCCGTCGCTGGGCAAGGTTCCCGCGCTGACGCCGCGCCACTCGGCCTCCTTCTGGGCCATGAAAGACCTGGGCAACGGCTTCAGCCTGGGCGGCGGCCTCAACTACATGGGCGAGCGTTTCGCCTCGCTGACCAACCTCGTCGTGCTGCCGGCTTACCTGACCGGTGACCTGGCCGGCATCTATCGGACCGGCCGCTACGAATTCGGCGTGAACATAAAAAACGTCACCGACAAAAAATACATCGTCTCCAGCCACGGCAGCAACGACAACCTGATCCTGCCTGGCGCGCCGCGTGAGCTGCAGGTCAGCATGCGCATCAAGTTCTGAACATCCTCATGAAAAAACAGGAAAAACACCCTCCCCCCTTCAACCTGCAGGACGCCATCACCATGTCTTTCCCACGCCTCGGCCTCATCGCCCTTCTCTTCGCCGCCGCCACCGCAACCACCGCCCAGGCACACCATGTCTGGCTGGAACAGGACGCCAACGGCGCCACGCTGTACTTCGGCGAGTTTGGTCAAAACCTGCGCGAGACCTCACCCGGCTACCTCGACAAATTCATTGCGCCCGTCGCGCAGCGCATCAGCGCTGCCGCGGCCCAGCCGCTGACCCTGAGCAAGACGCCCAGGGGTTTTGTCCTGTCGGGCAGTGCGGCCAAAGGCGAGTCCCTGGTGGCGGAAGATGCGCACTACCCGGTTTCGGAACGCAAGGACGGCGACAAGCTGGTGCGCAGCCTCTACGTGCCCGCGGCCCGCCTGGTCAACACCTTCGACAAGCAGGCCCCCCATCTCACGCTGGACCTGGTGCCCACCGGCAACAACGGCCCCGACGGCGTCGAAGTGCAGGTGTTCTACAAGGGCCAGCCGCTGCCCAAGGCCAAGGTCGAGGTGGTCACACCTTCGGGCTGGGGCAAGGCGTTGCGCGGTGACGACCAGGGCCGGCTCAAACTCAGCCTGCCGTGGAAAGGCAGCTACGTGCTCGAAGTCAAACATGCCGACACCAGCGCCGGCGAACGCGGCACCGACAAATACGACCGCGCCAGCTATGTGACCTCGCTCACCATCAACCAGCCCGAAGGCCTGGCCGCCCTGCCTGCCTCACCCGCGGCAACACCGAACAAGATGAACTGAGGCTTCCGGCGTGCGCCCCTTTTTTCAAAACAACAAGGGAAATATGCCTCCAGCCCTAATGGGGCGGGCGCATGCCGCTATCTTTTTTGAACCCATCCAGAAATTGAAGCCGATGTCTGTGGCCGGATGGATCGCGGCTCTCGTGCCTCCGCCTTTGCGCCGCGCGGCTGCCCGCCCCTGGGTGCGCATCGTGCTGCGCCTCATCGCGGCGCTGCCGGGCGGGTATGCCTTCACCGCGGCTCTGGTGGCCCTGCTGGCCGCCGCACTGCCGCTGCTGGGCCTGGCACGCAGCGAAGCCGTGGTGAGCGCCGCGATGCTGGGCTTTGTGCTCTACCTGCTGGTGCTGCTGTGGGCCTTCAGCGTGCGCAGCCTGGCGTGGCTCTGGGCCGTTCTGGCAGGGGGCACGGCCCTGGTCCTGGTTCTGCTTCAACTGATTCGCTAAAAAAAGAAAGACGCGTGCGATGGAACCCACTTTCCGCAAATCGATGGCCTGGCTACACACCTGGGCCGGGGTGGTGATCGGCAGCCTGTTGTTTGCGATTTTCTGGATGGGCACGCTCAGTGTGTTCGACCGCGAGATCGACCGCTGGATGATGCCGGGCACACGGCTCGCGCCGTCCGCTGCTGCGCGGCCTTTCAAGCTGGATGGACCGGTGACCGAACAGGCCCAGCGCCTGGCCCAGGGATCGTCGCAATGGTTTGTACGCCTGCCCACCGAACGCGTGCCGGCGCTGGAGCTGCGCTGGCGCGACGAAGCCACCAAGGTCACCGAGCGGCGCTACCTGCATCCGCAAACCGGCGCGGTGCTCGAACACACCGACACGCTCGCCGGCACCGGCTTCATCTTTCCTTTCCACTACCGCCTGCACATCCGCTGGAAAGATGTCGGTTACTGGCTGGTCGGCCTGGCCGGGATGTCCATGCTGCTGCTGATCATCAGCGGCGTCATCATCCACCGCAAGATTTTTGCGGACTTCTTTTTGTTCCGCCCCAAAAAGCGCCTTCAGCGCGCCAGCCTGGACCTGCACAACCTCACCGGCGTGCTGGCCCTGCCGTTTCACTTTGCCATCGCCCTGTCGGGCATCGTGATCCTGTTCACCATCTACTGGCCGAGCGCCTACCACGCCACTTATGCGCAGGCCAAAAATCCGCGGCAGGCTTTTGCCGCCGAGGGCTTCGGCCAATACCGCCGGGCCAAGACGAATACACCGGGCCGGCCGCTGGCGTCGCTTGACGCGATGCTGGCGAAGGCGGAGCAGGAGTGGCAAGGCGGCCGGGCCAGCTTCGTGCGTGTATGGCACCCGGGCGATGCCAACGGCTATGTGGAACTGCGCCGCGGTTATCCCGACATGGTGACCGTGAATCTCGACCAGCTCTACTTCGACGCTGTAACGGGCACCGTGCTGAGCAACTTCGAGGCCGCGCCGGTGATGACCGTGGAACGTTTCATCAGCGGCCTGCATTTCATCCAGTTCGAACACTGGACCCTGCGCTGGCTGTACTTCCTGGCGGGCCTGTCCGGCTGCGTGCTGATTGCCACCGGCAGCCTGTTCTGGCTGGAAGGCCGGCGCGCCAGCCATGCAAAAAAAGGGCTGGCCGGCGTGCGTGTGGTGGAGGCGCTCACGGTCACCAGCGTGCCCGGCATCATCGTCGCCACGATGGTGTTTTTTGCCGCCAACCGGATGCTGCCGGCCAATGCTGCGCTGGCGGGTTGGGACCGCAGCGAGATCGAGGTCTGGGCCTTTTACCTGGCCTGGCTCGGCACGCTGGGCCATGCCGCGCTGCGCGGCCGCGCCGCCTGGCGCGAACAGGCCTGGGCGGTGGCCGGGCTGGCCCTGCTGGCGGTAGCGCTGAACTGGGCCACCACCGGCCACCATCTCGCCCACACACTGGACCGTGGCTTGTGGGCGGTGGCGGGCATGGACCTGCTGCTGCTGGCCCTCGCAGGCCTGGCGGCCGGCACGGCACGGCATCTGGGGCGCAAGGCCGCCCTTGCGCAACAGGCGCCACTTGCTCCAGCCGTGACGCAGGGCACCTTGGGCACAGCCAAAAGCATCAGCCGTGCGTGATCTGCTGCTGACGCTCGCCGCCTTCGCGCTGGCCCTGTGGGGATTTGCCTTGCTGGCCCTGAGCCAGGAGCGCCATGTGGAACGTGTTTTCGGGCACCACGCCCGTCCGGCGCCTGGCCTGCGGGCGCAGCGTGCAACGGGTGTCACGGCCATCGGTCTGGGCATGCCCGTCTGCCTTGCCGCGGAAGGCGCCGGCTTCGGCAGCCTGTTGTGGGTGGTGCTGG
This sequence comes from Pseudomonadota bacterium, assembly GCA_040388335.1. Lineage (GTDB taxonomy): Bacteria > Pseudomonadota > Gammaproteobacteria > Burkholderiales > Burkholderiaceae_C > Polaromonas. Next base: position 8,687 of record JAZKCB010000192.1, read on the forward strand.
TCTGCGCCGCGGCCATGAGCATTGCCCTGACCCTGACCTGGCGGCCGCACTGGCTGCGGGCCCGGCCTTTCCGGTGCTTCAAGCTCCGCCCATGAGCGTTGCCGACGGGGGAGACAAGCCTATTGTCCTGAGGACAGCCACACTCGCCAGCCGGCGAAAACACCTCGACCCTGCCGGATTGCGATAAGATGTAAATAGTAATGATTCTCATAAAGAACAGCGTTGCAAGCAAGCTTCACCTTGCCGCCCGCCAACTGCCAGACAGATCCAGAACCAGCCCATGAACCTCGCCGTAAGCTCCACCTTTTCCGCCCCCGCCATGGCGGCGACGACCCTGTCCCTGGTCGATCTGCCCCCCAACCGGATAACCACCATCATCAGCCTGCGGGAAGCCGAAGACGGCGATGCGCAATCCCAGGTGCTGCAACGGCTGAGCGAGCTCGGTTTCATGCCCGGCGAAACCATCAGCGTGTTGCAGCGCGGCCCGGGCGGCCGCGAGCCGATTGCGGTCCAGGTAGGCGACACGGTGTTTGCGCTGCGTCGCCATGAGGCCAGCTGCATCCAGGTGAAGGCATGAACGCCGCAGTTTCCAGTGCCGTAGCAGGACCACTGCGTATTGCGTTGGTCGGCAACCCGAACTGCGGCAAGACCGCCCTTTTCAACCTGCTGACCGGCGCACGCCAGAAAGTCGCCAACTACGCCGGCGTGACGGTCGAACGCAAGGAAGGCCGCGCCCGTTTGCCCGACGGCCGCGCACTGGCTGTGATGGACCTGCCCGGCGCCTACAGCCTGAACCCGGCAACCACCGACGAAGTCGTCACGCATGACGTGGTGATGGGCCTGCGCGCCGGTGAAAGCCGGCCCGACGGCATCATCGCCGTGGTGGATGCCACCAATCTGCGCATGAACCTGCGCCTGGTGCTGCAGTTGCGCGCGCTGGGGCGGCCCATGGTGCTGGCGCTCAACATGATGGACGTGGCGCGCGCGCGTGGCCTGCAGATCGACATCGCCCGGCTCTCGGCCGAACTCGGCATGCCGGTGGTGGAAACCGTCGCGGTGCACAACCCCTGGTTTGCCGCCTGGCGCGGCAAGGCCGGCGCGAGTGGGCGTGAGGCTCTGCTGCAAGCCGCCCAGGAAGCCTTTGCGGCGCAGAGTCATGAGGTTTTTGTGCCTCCAGCCCAATCCCCTTCTGCGCCAGCAGCTATCAAAACAGGAGCGCATGGCGCACCGGACATGGCCGCCCTGCAGGTGCAGGTCCGGGCCATCCTGGCCGCAGCGGTGCCCAACGCCGGCCAGGTCAAACGTTTCAACCACCGCATCGACGCGGTTGTGATGCACCCGGTGGCCGGCCTGCTGCTGCTGGCCACCGTGCTGTTCCTGATTTTCCAGGCGGTGTTTGCCTGGGCCAATTTGCCGATGGACCTGATCAAGGAAGCCGTCGCCGCCGTCGGCTCTTTTGTGCAGGGCCATGTTGCGCCCGGCCTGCTGCAAAGCCTGCTGGTCGACGGCATCGTCGCCGGTGTTGGTGGCGTGCTGGTGTTTTTGCCGCAGATCGTGATTTTGTTTTTCTTCATCCTGCTGCTCGAAGACTCGGGCTATTTGCCGCGCGCCGCCTTCCTGCTCGACAACCTCATGGGCAAGGTCGGCCTGTCGGGCCGCGCCTTCATTCCGCTGCTGTCGAGTTTTGCCTGCGCGATTCCCGGCATCATGGCCACACGCACCATTCCGCACTGGCGCGACCGGTTGGCTACCATCATGATCGCACCGCTGATGACCTGCTCGGCCCGGCTGCCGCTGTATGCCCTGCTGATAGGCGCCTTCATTCCGGACCGCGAAGTTGGCATCTTCAACCTGCAGGGCCTGACCCTTTTTGCGCTTTACCTGCTGGGCATTGTGTCGGCCATGGCTGTCGCTTGGGTCTTCAAGCGCACCTGGGCCAAAAGCAGCTACCAGCCGCTGATGCTGGAACTGCCGCCCTACCGCGTGCCGAATCTGCGCAACCTGCTGCTGGGCCTGTGGCAGCGGGTGGAGATTTTCATGCACCGTGTCGGCACCATCATTTTTGCGCTGATGGTGGTGTTGTGGTTCCTCTCCACCTTCCCCGGCCCGCCCGAGGGCGCGACCGGCGCAGCCATCCAGTACAGCTTCGCCGGCATGATAGGCAAGGCGCTCGAGGTGATTTTTGCGCCCATCGGTTTCAACTGGCAGATCTCGATCGCGCTGGTGCCCGGCATGGCCGCGCGTGAAGTGGCGGTTGGTGCGCTCGGCACGGTGTATTCGCTGTCCGCGGCCGGCGACGACGCAGCCGCGGCCCTGAGTCCGCTGATTGCGCAGAGCTGGTCCACCGCCACCGCCTACTCGCTGCTGGCCTGGTACGTGTTTGCGCCGCAGTGCATCTCGACGCTGGCCGTGGTCAAGCGCGAGACCAATTCCTGGCGCTACCCGCTGCTGATGGCCGCCTACCTGTTTGCGCTGGCCTATGCCGCGTCCTTCATCACCTACCGCGTCGTGCTGGCGCTGACCACCTGATGCAAAGCCTGTTCGAAGCCCTGGCGGTCTACACACTGGTCGTGTGCTGTGCTGTCTATTGCCTCTGGGTGTTTATGCCCACCGGGCTGAAGCAGCGCGCCGCGCGGGCGTTGCTGGCCCGCTCGGGCCGCCTGCAGGCCTCGCGCATCCTGCAGGCGCTGGCGCAACAACCGGCGGCCGGCTGCGCCTCGGGCTGCAGCGGCTGCGGCAGCGACGCCCCGGCGTCCGGGCAGGCCGCGCGGGTCCACCCCGTCCGCTGGGCGCGCAAGCCCGGCCCGCCACCCGGCTGATTTCCGGCCGTCTCCGGCCGGCCATGGCTTTTACGCCACAGGGCCCGCGACTTTCAGAAAATAACCGGCTTTCAG
>JAZKCB010000193.1:0-3653 GCA_040388335.1 Pseudomonadota bacterium
ACTATGACGCCGAGCCCAGCCATGCCGGCGGTGAAGCGCTGGTGAACCTCTGGATCCAGGTTGTCGGCCCGACCCTGACCGCCGAGCAGCAGCAGCACCCACGCGCAGCCCTGCCGCTGAACGTGGAGGATCTGATTTCAGCCGCGCGCGCCCATGCGCCGGACCGCAAAAAGTCGGGATTCCAACACGCCGGCTAAACCAGACTTGGGGCTTCCAACCCGCCGCCGTGTGCGGCATCACTTCAAGGAAGCCTCAGACATGGCCAAGCCCTCCCGCACCCTCGAGACACCCGGCGCTCCTGCCGCATCCCCTGACGCCTTCCAGGCTGTCCAGACTGACCTGTCAGCCCCAGCCGAGCCCGTGGATCCGTCCGACCTGGCCGCCGTTGTCGCGCAGCAGGCCAAGCAGATCGAAGCCATGATGGCCGCCATGCAGCAGATGCAGGCAAATGCCGCGCGTCCCGTGGCATCCATGCCCGTGGAAGTCAAGCACCCCACCCTGGAAGAGCTGGGCGACCTGTCCAAGATCACCACGCCGACCATGACGGATAAAGGCCTTTACGTGCCGCCTACGTTCGGCGCGAACCCAGCCAACAAGGGTTAAACCATGTGCCTCGGTGGATCCGCTCCAGCTCCAGTTTCGGCTCCAGCGCCTGCCATCGTGCCGGCTGCCCAGGTGCCTGTGCCCGAAGTCGTCAAGGTTGACCCAAAGGTGGAGGCCGAGAAGATCGACGCCGACGCCACGGCCAAAACGAACACAGAGATTGCTGCCCGTCGTGTGGCCCGCCGCGGGAGCGCCCTGTCCACCGGTGCCGGCCTGGCGCCATCGTCCGCATTGAGCGCCGGTAAAAAAACCTTGGGGGGCTGACCCTTGTCAGAATCCGCTGAAAAGGATGTCCGGCGCCTGGCGCAGCTCAAGAGCGAGCGCCTGCCGCATGAGCCCGTGTGGCGCAATGTCTTCGAATACATGGCGCCCGAGCGCGCGCATGGTTTCAATGGCAACGTGGTTTCTGGGACCGACATCCAGGCCCAAAAGGCGAAGGTGCTGGACAGCACCGCCGTGGATTCCGGCCGCCTGTTTTCGTCTGGCATGGCGTCAGGCCTGCATCCCGCCAATTCAATCTGGTTTGGCATGGATGCCGGCGGCGAAAACGAGGAAGAAAAGCAGTTTTTCGACCAGGCGGCCCGGATCATCTTCGAGAACATCCACGCGGGCAACTTCGACGCCGCGGCCAGCGAGTGCCACGCCGACCTCGGCCCGGCCGGCTGGTTTGTCCTGTACACCTCCGAGAAGGAAGAAGGCGGCTACAACTTCGAGCAGTGGCCACTGGCGCAGTGTTACATCGCCTGCAGCAAGCCCGGCAACATGGTGGACACGATCTACCGTGAATTTGAGCTGACGCTCGAGCAGGCCGTCAACGAGTACGGCCTGACCAGTTTGTCCCAATCGCTGCAGGACAAATACAAGCTGGGCGGCGAAGCGCTTGGCGAAAAAATATGGTTTGTCTGGGCGATTTACCCCCGGTCCATCTATGTGGAGGGCGGCGCCAAGCTGGCAAAAAACAAGGCTTTCGCGTCCTGCCACCATGAGGTGGCCACCAAGAAAATGGTACGCGAGTCCGGTTATGACGAGTTCCCTTGTGCTGTCGGCCGCTGGCGGCTGGTTCCAGGCACGCCCTATGCCATGGGCCCCGGCTCCGATGCCTTGCCCGACATCAAGACGCTCAACCAGATCATTGAGCTTGAGCTGGCCAACATGGACATAGCCGTTAGCGGCATGTGGAAAGCGACGAACGACGGGGTTTACAACTCCAAGACCACCCGCCTGGGCGCGCGCAAGGTCGTGATGGTGGCAAACATGGACAACTTCCAGCCGCTGAAAACCGGCGCGGACTTCAATGTCGCGTTTTCCAAAGCTGACCAGCTGCGCGCGAGCATTCGCCAAACATTGTTGGCAGATATTCTGCAGCCGCAAGATGGCCCGCAGATGACGGCAACAGAGGTGCACGCAAGGCAGCAGCTGATTCGGCAGCAACTGGCCCCAATTTTCGCCCGCCTGCAAAGCGAATTCCTGCAGCCGTTGATTGTGCGATGTTTCTTTATCGCCCTGCGCGCCGGCATCCTGGGCAAGGTCCCGGACAGCCTGCGCGGCCGTAATTTCACGGTGAAATACACCAGCCCCATGGCGCGCTCGCAGCGCCTGGAGGAAGTGACGGCCATTGATAACGTGATAGCCGGCATGGTTCAGGCGATAGCGCTGGATCCCGCGGGGGCGCAGGACGTGCTGGATTTAATCATCATGCCGGATGCACAACGCAAGCGCGCCGAGGCTTTGGGTGTAGCCGCCAGTCTCATGCGCAGCCCCGACCAGATCAAGGCCCGGCGCGATGCACGCACGCAGGCGGCCGATGCAGCGCAAGCCCAAGCCCAAAACGCCCAGATGGCAGGCATGGCCAGCGAGCAAATGATTAAGTCGGCACTGCCGGCGGCCGCGTAAATGCGTGACGTTCCCGTAAGTCCGGAGCTGTACCGACAAGTTTTCGAGGTTGACAAGCGCGGCGCGGCCATCCTCGAGCAGCTGTTGACCATGTTCAGCAAAGGTGCAGTCACCAACGGCGAAAACGCTGTTTACAAAACATACAAGAACCTGGGCAACCAGGAAGTAGTGCAGTTCATTGCAGGCCAGATCAACATTGCCAACGGCGCCGAGCCTCTGCCCGTAGAAATTCCGACCGATTAACCACACAGAAAGGCAACATCATGAAGGGCAAACACCATGTTTTCATGGACTCGACACCAGGCGCAGCGGGCGGCGGCGCGGATGGAGCGGCAGCGGCAAGCGCTGGCGCAGACGCTGGAGCTGCAGCAGCTGCTGGCGCAGCAGGAGCAGGCGGCGCTGGTGCTGGTGGAGCTGGCGCAGGAGGCGCGGACGCTGCGGCAGCTGGCAGCGGTGCTACAGGCGGCAGTGCACTTACCGCTGGCGCCGGCGCAGATGCAGGCGGTGCGGATGCGGGGGCTGCTGGCGCTGCTGGTGCTGCCACGCCCTGGGGTTTCATCCCCGAGAAATACCAGGTCAAGAACGACAAGGGCGAGCTCGACCCGGCGGCATCGGCGAAAAAGGTAGCCGACGCGCACGCGGCGCTGGAAAAGCGCATGGGTGAAGGCAGCGCCCGACCCAAGGCCGCGGCCGATTACAAGCTGCCCGAGCTGCCCGCGGAATTGAAGGACATGCCGATCAATGAGGGGCTGGCCAATGCTTTCCGCGAAAAGGCGCACAAGGCCGGTTTCTCGCAGGGTCAGTTTGAAATGGCTGTCGGTGAATTCCTGCAGATGGCGCCGACCCTGGTCAACGCCGGGATGCAATTCAACGAGGCCGACACCGTCAAAGCGCTGCAGGAATCATGGGGCGCCGACTATGCCAAGAACGGGACAGCAGCCTGGCGCGCAACCGAGCAGCTTGCCACGGCGGCCGGCGTGACGCTGGATGAAGTCAACACGCAGCTGGGCAACATTCCCGCATTCAACAAGATCATGGCTGTTGTCGGGATGCAGTTGAAAGAGGACACCAGCGTCAACCCCGGCGGATCTTCTGGCAGCAATGGCGGTGAAGCCGAGGCCGCGAAGATCCAGATGTCCGAGGCATACCGCAACCCG
>JAZKCB010000194.1:0-47595 GCA_040388335.1 Pseudomonadota bacterium
AAACAAGGAAAGCAGAAATCCGGTGCCTCTGGCTCAAGCAAGCTGCTGTAACCGTTGGCTGCCAGCACGGATATTCACCATTGTCCGGGTGGCCGCTTGCTGCGAATCGACTTTGCGATCATGTCCGCCACGTCCTGTCGATTGACGCGCTGGGCAAACTGGGTGGCGGTCAGGCCTTGCTGGTTCCTGAGCTGCGGATCTGCGCCTTCGTCGAGCAGCAGCTTGACGGCCTCGGCCGAGCCGTACATGCTGGCCATCATGAGCGGCGTGCTGCCGTTGGGTGACTCTGCATCAATGTAGGCGTGGTTTTCGATCAGCAGGCTGATCAGCGGCAAATGTCCCTTGGTGGCAGCGTAATGAAGCGGCGTCCAGCCGGTCTTATTGACGTCGGCGCCTTTTTTGATCATCTGGGCGGCCAGATCAAGGTCGCCATTGAAGACGGCGAGCATCAGGGGACTCTCGCCCTTGGTGTTCAGCGCATTCAAATCAAGCGTAGGGGCTGCCAGCAGCGCCTTGACCACTTTCGGCGAAGGCTCTCGGATCGCCAGTAGCAGGCCATTCTGGGCTTGAGGATCTAGGGTGTTGGGGTCGAAACCGCGCACCAGCAAGCCCTGGACGGTTCGGTCATCGTCCATTTTCACAGCCCTGAAGAAATCCTCGTAAGATCCAGCGTAAGCGTGTGAAAATCCAATAAAAACATAAAGGTATGCGGAATACTTAATGTATCTTGTGAAGATATTTTTCATACCAAAACCCCTTTGAAAAGCCGTTCGAAGTTTTGACTCGTGGCGTCTGCAATGGTTTCAACGCTTTGCTGTTTGAGTTCGGCAATCAGTTTGGCAACATACGGCACATAAGACGGATTATTGGTCTTGCCGCGATAAGGCACAGGTGCCAGGTAAGGGCTGTCCGTCTCGATCAGGATGCGGTCCATGGGCACAAACCGGGCGACCTCGCGGATGTCGGCCGCTGTCTTGAAGGTCAGGATGCCTGAAAAGGAGATGTAAAAACCGAGGTCGAGTGCGGCGCGTGCAACGGCTTCGGTTTCGGTAAAGCAGTGAAAAACACCACCTGCCCGGCCTGGCGCATCAGCACCCTCGCCCTCCTCTTTCAGGATGGCGATGGTGTCATCGGATGCGCTTCGGGTATGGATGATGAGGGGTTTGCCGACCTGGCGAGCTGCGCGGATGTGCACACGAAACCTCTCCCGCTGCCATTCCATGTCGGCGATGGTCCGCTCGCCGAGACGGTAATAGTCAAGACCCGTCTCCCCAATGCCCACGACTTTGGGCAGTGCAGAAAGGCGGACCAGACCCGCCACATCCGGCTCGGTGACGCCTTCGTTATCCGGATGAACCCCGACGCTGGACCAGAAGTTGTCGTAGGTGGTGGCCAGTTCGTGCACGTCCCCAAATTCTTCAAGCGTGGTGCAGATGCAGAGGGCGCGATCAACCCTTGCATCGCTCATGGCCTGGCGGATTTCCGGCAGCCTGGCCTTGAGTTCAGGAAAGCTGAGATGGCAATGGGAGTCTGTAAACATATCAGTTAGAGCCGGGTTGCGGCTCCAGGCGCGGAGCAGCCTAGATTGTCTGGGTGGGCCGGTCCGAGGCCAGGTGGGCACCGAGGATTTCCTCGATTTTCAGTTTCAGCAAACGCGATTTCTCATCGTTTGGAAAGCGGACACCGACGCCCTGTGTACGGTTTCCGGCTGCCTTGGCCGGGGTCACCCAGGCCACCTTGCCAGCGACGGGGTAACGCTGCGTGTCTTCAGGCAGGGTCAGCAGCACATAAACGTCAGCCCCAAGCTGGTATTCACGTGAAGTAGGGATAAACACCCCACCCTCCTTGAAGAGTGGGATGTACGCCGCGTACAAGGCTGCTTTTTCCTTGATGGCGAGCTGGACGACGCTGGGTCGGGCTGCACCGGCTGCACTTGCGGGGGGCGTTGTACTCATGGGCCTAGTTTATCGAGTTGAATCTTTTTGGGAATACGCCGGAAAGGTTTTCGGCTTTATTTCGCAGCCAGTGCAAGCCTCGCCCGGCTCACCAATGCTTCGAGCATCAAGCCCGGGTTGTAAGGGTGCTCAACCGTTCTTGCGGTCTGGGCAAGCTCCTTTGACCAGGCTGCCAGGGCATACATGCCGTTTCTGACGCCGGCCCCTGACGGCAGGTCTTCAACGCTGAAAAACCGGGGCTGTGCGCCGCTGTTCACGGCCCAGACATCATGGCAAAGCTTTTGCAGGGCATCGACGGCCTGCGCTGGCGCCCAGTCTGCCAGTGCTGATACATCCCCACGCATCATGGCCTTTGGCAAGGCTTGCCAAGCCTGCGCCAATTGACCCGGGTTGCCGGCATTCATCCATGCCAGCGCGTCTGCCGGACGACCACCGGAGCCGATCAGCAAGGTCCTGAGGTCATTTGCAGAGGGTGGTTTGCCGCCCTTTTTGGCACTGCCCTCACCTTCGGGCATCTTGCTCATGGCCTGTAACCAGGCCAGCCCTTCATCAAAACCAGGCCAGTCCATGGTGTGACCGAGGCAGCGGCTGCGTATGGTCGGCAGCAACTGGTGGGCGGCTTCTGTGGCCAGGATGAACTTGACCGCGCCAGGCGGTTCTTCAAGCGTCTTGAGCAGCGTATTGGCCGTGATGCCGTTCATGCGTTCTGCCGGAAACACCAGGACCACTTTCGTATCGCCACGCGAGCGCGTGAACTGCGTGAAAGACACGGCTTCGCGCGCCGCATCGACCTTGATTTCCCTGCTGGGTTTGCGCTTTTTGGCGTCCAGGTCGTCCTGGGTTTTTTCGTCCAGTGGCCAGCCCAGTTCAAGGGAAAGGGTCTCGGGCAGCAACATGCAAAGGTCGGCATGGGTGTGCACCTCAACGGCATGGCAACTGCCGCATACGCCGCAGGCACCTTGTGCCGTCGGGGTCTCGCACAGCCAGGTTTTTGCCAGCGCCAGGGCCAGTTCGAATTGCCCAAGCCCTGAAGGCCCGCTTAAAAGCCAGGCGTGTCCACGCTGGTTCAAAAGACTTTTGAGCTGCGTTTGCAGCCAGGGCGCCAGGACGGGATTTGTCATGGAAGCCAGCCTTTCGCGACGAACACATTTTTGACATCGGCCCAGACCTCTTCACGTGTCCTTGCTGCATCGATACGCGCAAAGCGCTGCGGTGCGGCTTGCCGGCGATCTTCATAACCCCGGGCGACGCGGCGGAAAAACTCGACGGGCTGGGCCTCGAATTTGTCCGGCAAGCGTGCGCCTGCGAGGCGTTTTGCGGCTTCTTCAGGCACCAGGTCAAACCAGACGGTCAACTCCGGCTGTATCAACCCCGCGCCATCCACCGCTGCCTGCACCCAATGCTCCAGTGTTTGCAGTGTCGGCATGTCAAACCCGTGGCCGCCGCCTTGGTAGGCAAAGGTGGCGTCGGTAAACCGGTCACACAGGACGACCTCGCCGCGCGCCAGCGCTGGCTTGATGATGTTGACTAAATGGTCGCGGCGACCCGCAAAAATCAGCAGGGATTCGGTCAAGGGGTCCATGGCGTCGTTCAGAACCATGGTGCGCAGTTTCTCGGCCAGCGGCGTGCCACCGGGCTCACGGGTCAGCGTTACGGTACGGCCCGCCATGCGAAAGGCTTCAGCCAGCGCACTGATGTGCGTCGATTTGCCAGCACCGTCAATGCCCTCAAAGCTGATGAAGAGACCCTTTGCAGCCATGCTCATTGGCCCCTCTGGTACTTGTTCACGGCGCGGTTGTGGTCGTCGAGGTTGCTGCTGAACTGGCTGGTGCCATCGCCCCGCGCCACAAAATAAAGGGCTTGCGTGGGAGCCGGCTGCACCGCTGCCAGCAGTGCGGCCTTGCCAGGCATGGCGATGGGTGTGGGTGGCAGGCCGATGCGCAGATAGGTGTTGTAGGCCGAATCGGTCTGCAGGTCGCGTTTGCGCAGGTTGCCGTCAAACCTGTCGCCCATGCCGTAGATGACGGTCGGGTCTGTTTGCAACGGCATGCCAATACGCAGGCGGTTGGTGAAAACGCCAGCGATTTGCGCCCTGTCTGCCGGTTTGCCAGTTTCTTTTTCAACAATACTGGCCAGAATCAGGGCCTGCTCGGGTGTCTTGAGCGGCGTATCCGGGCTACGCAGCGCCCAGGCAGCTTCAGCGCGCTTGTCCATCGCGCGGGCTGCGCGCTTGAGCACGGCGAGGTCGCTCGCGCCCTTGGAATAAGTGTAGGTGTCAGGAAAAAACCGGCCTTCAGGGTGCACACCGGGACGGCCCAGCTTCTCCATGATGGCTTCGGGGCTGAGCCCCTGTGTGTCCGGCGTCAGCTGTTCGGCCTTCAGCAGGGCGGCCCTGACCTGGTTGAAGTTCCAGCCTTCGACCAGGGTGACGCTTTTGAGGGCTTCTTCGCCGCGAACCAGCATGTTCAGGAGTTTTCGGGGCGTGGTGCCGGGCACGATTTCGTAGCTGCCAGCCTTGATCTGCCTGGCCTGGCCGGACAGCCTGAACCACAGCCGGAGAAGGGGCGTCGGAACATTGACGCCGCTGTTGACAACCGTCTCGGCCACGGCGTCGGCACGGTTACCCGGTTCGATTTCAAGGTCCAGCACCTGGGCGCCGGGCGGCAATCTGATCGGCATGGGTTCGTGCAGCCACCACAGACCACCACCGAAGGCAAGGAGGGCCGCAACAAACAACAGTAGCAACAAACTTGTAAAAACGCGGCGCAAAACCCGTGGCCCTTTCCGGCTACTTTTCGCCCCGCACAGTCAGGACGCAAGCCTATGATAATTCAGGCATGCATACATCGACATCCGAGACGCTTCATCGTGAGGCTTTCAACGCCCCCCTTTTGTGCCGGGAGATCTCTGGCATTGCACAGCTGGAAAATCTGGGTGTGATCCGGGTGGTGGGTGAAGACGCTGTCAAATTCCTGCAGGGCCAGCTGACCCAGGACGTCGCATTGATCGGCCTGTCTGAAGCCCGGCTGGCAGCATTTTGCAACGCCAAAGGTCGCATGCAGGCCAGCTTTGTGGTCTTCAAGCGCAGCGAAGACGACATCCTCATGGTCTGCAGCCGGGATCTCCTGGCCCAGACGCTCAAGCGGCTGTCGATGTTTGTCATGCGTGCAAAGGCAAAACTGACCGATGCATCAGCCGATTTTTTGTTGTACGGTCTTGCGGGCGATGTCGTAGTTGGCGAGAACCATACCCCGTGGTCAAAGCTGGATATTGATGGTGCGCACAAGATTTTTCTGTATCCCGGTGCTGGCGTTAAACGCGCGCTGTGGTGTGCGCCGACAGGCACGAGCCTGCCTGAAGCTCCCGCCCTGACGCAGGGTTTATGGGATTGGCTGGAAGTGCAATCGGGCATCGCCACGATTACACTGCCGCTGTTTGAAGCCTTTGTGCCGCAAATGCTGAACTACGAGTCCGTCGGGGGTGTCAGCTTTAAAAAAGGTTGCTATCCAGGGCAGGAAATCGTGGCGCGCAGCCAGTTCAGGGGCACGCTCAAACGCCGTGCCTATCTGGTCCATGGCGAGGCAGCAGCCGCCATCGGGCAGGAGGTTTTTCATGCTGGGGATGCGGAACAGCCCTGCGGTCTTGTGGCTGCCAGCGCAGCAAATCCCGGCTGTGGCTTTGACCTGATTGTGTCCATGCAGACCTCTGCCGCGGCCGATGCTGCCGCAGGCAGGCTGACGCTGGGTGGTCCTGCCGGTCCGGCGCTGGACGTTCAGTCGCTGCCCTACCCTCTGCTCGAAGACATCTGAGCTGTTCCCGGTCGAACTAAAAGGGGCCGCCTGAATGTGCCTTGTCGCTTTTGCCATCCACGCTTCCGAGCGCTGGCCGTTGGTCATCGCTGCCAATCGGGACGAGGCTTTTGACCGCCCGACCCTGCCGCTTCAGCGCTGGACAGGCCCCTCGGGTGAAACCATTTTTTCGGGACGTGACCTTCGTGGCGGCGGAACATGGATGGGCGTCAGCCAGGCGGGACGTGCCGCATTTCTCACCAACGTCCGCGAGGGACTGGCCTCTGCCATCCCTGCACCCAAATCCCGCGGAGATCTTGTCATGCGCTGGCTGGAAAGCGACATCCCTGCGGCCGAGTTCAGGCGCTTCATCAACCCGGTTCACTATGGCGGGTTTAACCTGGTCGTCGGTGACTGGAAAACACAGGCATGGACCTGGCTTGGCAACCGTCCGGCTTCAGGCTCGGGCGACAAGACAGGCTGGGCCTTTCGCGATCTTGCGCCAGGCATCTATGGACTTTCAAACGCCGCTCTGGACACACCCTGGCCCAAGACAATGGCCTTGAGAGCTGCATTGGCCGATGCACTTCAGGCCGGGCAGTCAGCAAATGGGCTGGAATCGATACTGTGGCAAGCACTGGCAAGTCGCAAGGAGGCCGAAGAGGGATCACTGCCAGACACGGGCGTACCCCTGCAGATGGAAAAAGCGCTGTCCAGTGCGTTTGTCTATGCCCCGGAGCGGGCATATGGCACCCGCTGCAGTACCCTGCTGATTGGTGAACAAAACGACACGCCTCAAGCCCTCCTGAATCTCCAGATCCAGGAGCAAACCTTTCAGCCCAGCCGGATACCGGAGAACAGCAGCCGCATCATGCGCCAGAACCTGCGCTGGCCGGCCTGAGCCGCGCCTAGAGTTTTGCCTGGTAGGCTGGCGGGATCTGCTTGCGCATGGCGTCCTTGTTGGGCGCCGGCGTCTCATCAACGGCGGACTTGAAGGAAGCGAGTGCTTTTGCCTCTTCCTTGCGGGCCGCATAAATGGTGCCCATCTTCAGGAAAGAATCGCCCTTGAGGTTGGACCAGTACTTGTTGCGTATCTCAAGGCTCTTGATAGCGGTATCGAAGTCGCCCTTGCGCATGCTCAGCACATAAGCTGCGTTGACAAGGTCAAAATCATAAGTACCTTCTTCAAGGTACTGTTTGGCAAGAATGGCTGCTTCCGGCTCCTTGCCGCTCCGGCTCATCAGGATGACCTTGAGTGAGCGTACCGATGACGCCTTGGGCTGAAGTTTTTCACAGCGCGCCAGGAACTCGAGCGCTTTTTCGTTGTTGCCCATCTGGGCATAACCCCGGGCAATATTGGACATGATCGCCACAACGTAGGGACGCGAGATCGCTACAGACTCCCATATCCAGACAGCGTTTTTCCAGTCGCCCCATTTCGCAAACTCATCCGCAACCATAGGCGTGATCTTGCGGTAATGCGTGTTGATGGTGACTGCGTCCTTGGTCAGGGTCAGGATCTCTTTTTTGGTTTTGTCCCATTTGGGGTTGTTGAAGTCGCCGGACTGGGAAATCCCCAGTGACATCTTGACCGCGCGCACAATCTTCTGTTCGACCGCAGCAGCCTGGACCGAGATATAGACCGTCAAGGCCATACAGGCCATCATGAAAACGGCCAGAACCTGCGAATAAGCTGGCCGCCAGGACAGCCTCGTTGCCGCAGCAGGACCCCTGATCTGCATCCGGGCGTCAGAAGAAGCCAGTAACGCCAGTCCCAGCGCAAAAAGACAACCGGTACTCGCCAGTCGCCAGGGGAATCCGATGTTGCTGACAATCAGGAAGGCCAGCAGGCTCGACAGTGCAATCGAACGCATCGGCCCCTCGGAGAGCCCTTCGGGACTCCGGTTTCTGAGGGTGCGCCAGGCCGCATAGAGAAGGTACGAGAACAAGGCCAACAGGAAGATCAAGCCAGTCAATCCATATTCGGCCAGCAACTGCAGAATCTCGTTGTGCACGTAATAGTCGGTTTCAAGCTGTGACCCTTCGGTCTGGTACAGGGGAAGCATGGCTTCCCATGCACCCGCTCCGACGCCCGTCAGCGGCTTGGCCTCTATGATGCGGCCGGTTGCCTTCCACATGATCAGACGGATATTCAGCGAATAGTCATCTGTGGAGATGGAGGCGGTTCGCCTGAAAGCCCGGTCAAATGCATTGGTGTAATCGACGCCGATTTTCGGGTTACCCGTGTTGATAATGCCCAGCCCGACCACGGTCGTGATCAGGATACCGAAGGCCAGAATGCGCCTGCCGGCATCCCATTTGATAAAGGCAAACTGCTTGCGGTAAAGCACGGCAATGACGGGAATCACCACAGCAAACAGCAGCCACATGGCGCTCAAGGCACCCCGGGTACCCGTCATCATGAGCGCGACGACGTTGAAACCCAGCGTGAAGGACAGAAGCGCAATTCGCGCGGTTCCTTTGGCGTTAAACAGCAGGTACACCGTAAAAGGCATGGTGCACACCACAAATTCCGCAAAAAAGTTGCGGTTCACAAACGTGGATGCCGGGTTGGGGCCCTGCGGAAAGTAGGCGAAGTCAAACAGAAATTGCAGCACTGCCCAAAGGGATGCGACCACAGCACCCCAGTGAATGCCTTCAGCCAGATAAGGGATACGTTCACGGGACAGTGTATTTAGGCCCAGCCAGAGGATCAGGCTGAAAATAAACCAGCGTATGGCCTCGACGCCGCCCAGATAGGTATGCGACCAGACCATGCTGCCCAGGGCATACACCATCAGCGCGAGCGGCAGCCACATCACCGCATGCCAGCGCAGGCCTTCACGCCGGTTGCGCTGCTGCCAGAAAAACAGAAGGCCGGCGGAAACGGCCGCAAAAGAAGCAACGATGGACTTCAGCGTGTCCTGCAGCATTTCCTCATTCGGAACGCCAATGGCGGGCGTGAGGAACATCATGAACGCGAGAATGGCAACCGTCCAGTCACCTCTCTCGACCTCAGCTGGCAATATGGCGGAGAGAAGGCTTTTGGCAGTGGTGCGGCTCTTGCCATTGCTGGCTGGGGGAACAGGTTTCGGGGAATCCTGCGGATCCGCCGTGATCGCAGCACTTTGAGCGCCGTTGTTGCCGCCGCTGCCGACCCTGCTGTTAATACGTTTTTTCTTGGCCATGGAGATAGATCAACCTTCTGACACCGGGGAGCGAATTACCCCGGCCTGTTCAGTTCCTATTGTCGCTGCTTGAACCTGACTTTTCCCCTACCGGGCAAAGTCTGCAACAGCTTTAAAAGCGCCTGAACATTTCGATGTGCGGGATGCCGGCTTCCTCAAAAGGTTCTCCGCGGGGCAAAAAGCCTGATCTTGCATAGAACGCCTCGGCGCCGCGCTGCGCGTGAAGCATGATTTCGCGATCCCCACGCGCCTTCGCAGCATTCATCAAAGTGTGCAATATTTCACATCCAAGCTGCGCGCCACGCAAGACCCGCTTGACGGCCATTCGCCCAACCCGGCCGGTCTGCGGGTCATGCTGCAGGAGGCGGCCAGTCGCCACAGGCATCCCGATCCGGTTGTAGGCAACCGCATGAATGGCCGTAGCGTCTTCCTTATCCCATTCCATGGCCACCGGTATGCCCTGTTCTTCAACAAAGACTTCCGTTCGCAGCCTTGAGGCATCCGTGCCCAGTTCCTGCCAGCTTCCGCTTTTAACCGTCGTCATCGTGCTGCGGGCCTCAAAGGCGGCAAGCACATTGCGCAAACCCTCAGGGACCGGTCTTGATCTCTGGAACACCGGATCGGCAAAGACGTAAATTAGCTCCGATGAGATCAATAGCTCATCGCCCCGGAAGATGCCGCCGGTAAACACCATCGATGAATTGCCGATACGTGAGCACTTCAGGGCAACATCCAGCCGGTCGTCAAAACGGGCGGAGGCATGGTACTCAAGGCTTGCTTTTTTGACATACAGGTCGCCTTCCAGTGCATGCATGGCCTCTTCGTAAGGCAAAGCCATGGCTCGCCAGTAGTCCGATATGGCGCTGTCGAAATACATCAGGTAGTGGGCGTTGAAGACAATTTTTTGCATGTCCACCTCGACCCGGCGGACACGAAGCGGGTGAAAAAAGCGGAAGTCCTGACGGTTCATGCGGAAGATCCTTTAAAGGCCAAAAGCTTGTTTTAACGCGGATGCGGCATCGGCATGCGCCTTTCGCGCCTCTGGAATGACGCGCCCCATTTTGATGAATTCGTGCGTGACGCCTCGATATATTTCCAGGTCAACGGCCACGCCCGCAGCGCGCAGCTTGTCTGCATACATCAGCCCCTCGTCAACCAGCGGGTCGCACTCTGCCAGGCCTATCCAGGCGGGAGCGAGGTCATCGACATCCGGCGCATTGAGCGGCGCAAAACGCCAGTCGTCACGGTCCGCCGGGCTGCGTACGTACTGGTTGAAGAACCAGGTGATCTGCGCCTCACCAAGAATAAAGCCTTTGGCAAAGCGGCGATGGGCGTCCGTGTCCTGATGGGCTGCGCAACCGGGGTAAATCAGCAGCTGCAATGCCAGCCTGATGCCCGCATCGTGCGCGAGGATGGCACACATGGCCGCCAGCGTTCCGCCGGCACTGTCACCGCCAACCGCCATGCGCCGCGCATCCAGGCCCCGCTCTTCGCCATGGCTTGCGAGCCACTGGAGGCTGTCCCAGGCGTCGTTCGCAGCGACGGGAAATTGATGCTCCGGCGCCAGGCGGTAATCCACCGAAATCACTGCGCAATGCGCGAGATGGCTCAGTTGCCGACACAAAATGTCATGCGTCGCAATGCTTCCAATGGTGAACCCGCCGCCGTGGAAGTACATCAGCACCGGCAGTCTTTCACCAACCGGGGCATACAGCCTTGCGGCTACTGTGTGCCCGCCCCGCACCGGGATTTCAAAGTCCTCAACCCTGGCCACAACCGGTTTCGGGATTTCAAGCACGCCTGAACCCGCCTCGTAGGCAGCCCGCGCCTGAGCGGGCGTCAAGGATTCAAAGGCTGGCCGGTTGGCTCTTTCCATGCGGACAATCACATCGCGCATGGCAGGCGTGAGCAGGGATGAGGGACTTGTCGGGGGTTTCATGATGTCTGCTGGCTCAAGCATTAAAGTAAGGGGTTTCTGCCCGCCGGCGGATGTTGCAAACAACACCCAAAGCCGGCACATCGTACAACGCTCAAAGAGACTGCAAAACAACCATGTCCCTCATCTATTACGTTACCCAGGTCCAGTTTGATTTTGGTGCCATCAAGCTCCTGAAAGAAGAATGCGCCCGCGTCGGCATTTCACGCCCGCTTGTTGTGACCGATGCCGGCGTCAAGGCTGCCGGCGTGCTGCAAAAAGCGCTCGATGTGTTGCAAGGCATGCCTGTCACCGTTTTTGACCAGACACCCTCCAACCCCACGGAAGCCGCCGTCATGGCTGCGGCAGCGCTCTACAAGGCGAACGGCTGCGACGGACTCATCGCCGTCGGCGGCGGTTCGGCCATCGACTGCGCCAAGGGCGTTGCCATCGCTGCCACCCACGAAGGACCTCTGACCACGTATGCCACCATTGAAGGCGGCTCGCCCAAAATCACCGAACGTGCGGCGCCGCTCATCGCGGTTCCCACCACCAGCGGCACCGGCAGCGAGGTGGCACGCGGCGCCATCATCATCGTCAATGACCACCGCAAGCTTGGCTTTCACTCCTGGCATCTGGTGCCAAAGGCTGCAATTTGCGATCCCGAACTCACCCTGGGTCTGCCCGCAAAGCTGACCGCCGCCACCGGCATGGATGCCATCGCACATTGCATGGAAACCTTCATGTCGTCCGCCTTCAATCCGCCAGCTGACGGTATTGCGCTGGATGGGCTGGCGCGCGGCTGGGCGCACATCGAACGCGCCACGCGTGACGGCAGTGACCGGGAAGCGCGCTTCAACCTGATGAGTGCCTCCATGCAGGGGGCGATGGCTTTTCAGAAGGGTCTGGGTTGCGTCCATTCGCTGAGCCACAGCCTGGGCGGTGTCGATCCGCGCCTGCACCACGGCACCCTGAACGCCATGTTTCTGCCCGCGGTGATTACCTTTAACGCCGGTGCTGAATCGGTTCAGAAGGAGCATCGACTGGCACGTATGGCCACGGCCATGGGGCTGGCATCTGCCGGAGACATTCAGGCCGCCATCAAGGACATGAATGCGCGGCTGGGCCTGCCTTCAGGCCTGCGGGAGATGGGCGTCGAGGCGGCCTCATTCGGCAAAATCATCGAAGGCGCGCTGGCCGATCATTGCCACAAGACCAATCCGAAAATTGCTTCCGTTACCGACTACGAAGAGATGCTCGAAAAATCCATGTAGGTTTTGCGGCTGATGGCATGGAAGCTGCGTGGCCTGCCACCTAGAATCGACGGTCAACAACTGGAACATCATGGCTTCAATCAATTTCATGGGTGGCGAAAAAGGCGGTGTGGGCAAATCAGTCACCGCCCGGGTGCTGGCGCAGTATTTCATCGAAAAGGGCGTGGCGTTCACGGGGTTTGATACCGACCGATCACACCACTCCTTCAACCGCTTTTATGCAGACTATGCCTCACCCGTCGTGGTGGACAGCTACGAAGGTCTGGACCTGATCGTTGCAGCCTTTGAGGACAACCCTGAACAAAGCGTCATCGTCGACCTGGCCGCACAGACCTCGGCGCCGCTGTCTAGATGGATCAAGGAAGCCAGCCTGTTCGAGGTGTTTGCCGAGATGGGCGTCAGCGTCAACCTCTGGCATGTGATGGACGATGGCCGTGACGCGGTGGACCTGCTCGGCGGCCTCGTCGATACCTACGGCCCCGGCCCCAACTATGTCGTGGTGCAAAACCACGGCCGCGGCTCCAACTTTTCAATGCTGCATAACTCGAATGCGCTGCAAAAGGCCGAAGCGGTCGGCGCTCAGGTCATTGAGTTGCCGCGCCTGAACGATGCGGCGATGCGCAAGATCGACCAGCACAACACCAGTTTCTGGAAAGCCGTCAACGACCGCGACAGCGAAGATGCCCTCGGCCTGCTGGAACGCCAGCGCGTCAAGACCTGGCTGAAAAATTGTTACGAAGCCTTCGACGGGGTGTTTGCCCGAACACGCTAGGCAGCGGCCCGCATTCGGGCGCTGTCGGTCAGGCCCGTTCTGGGTCACCAGCCGTCATGTAGTCCCAAAGGCGTTCTGCAATCCGTCCATCCCAGGTGGCGCGATTCTTCGCTGATGCCTCATCAGGAAACGTGACATGCGCTTCACCGCCAGCCGCGCGCACGGCGAGTTCAACGCGCGCCGAGTCCTCCAGCAGCCATGCGAGCGATACGGCCTTTTGCATGCTGTCGGCAGCGGTCACGGCGCCATTGACACCGACGATGACGGCGCAGGCATCCCCCATGGCGTCGGCAACACCACTGGCTGCAGCATCGTTGCGAACCAGTGCCGGGTCTGTCCACATCGGAACACGCGGGTAAAAGTATGAAGAAAACCCATGACGGGCAGACGGGCTCATGCCCATGGCAGCCAGCGCCATCACCTGGGGTGAAAGGAAACGGCAGATTGCCTTGACCTCCGGGCGGCGCCGGTAGATCTGCTGGTGCATCCGCACCTCACCGAGCACGCCTTCCGGCAAAGGACCCTCAACTCCTACCACCGTGCCCGGTTCACCGGCCTGGATGAGGCCCATGGGTTGCGGTGCGCACACCAGGAACTCCGCATCCGACAATCGCTGGCTGCAATGGCCGAATGCGGTCACCAGTCCGGCTTTCGCCAGTGCCCTGGCGGCAACCCTGACCAGCCGCTGCTGTTCTTCGCCGGCGCTGCTCACGCTGCTTTTTTCACTGTGGCTGCGTCTGCCCGCTGCGCGAGCAGGTCAAGCGCAACGTCAACAATCATGTCTTCCTGCCCGCCGACCATGCGCCTCTTGCCCAGCTCGACCAGGATATCCACGGTCGGAATGCCGTATTTTTTTGAAGCCACTTCGGAATGCCGCAGGAAGCTGGAGTACACACCGGCATAACCGAGCGCCAGCGTCTCGCGGTCCACACGAACCGGCCTGTCCTGCAAGGGCCGCACGATGTCATCGGCGGCATCCATCAGGCGGTACAAATCGCAGCCGTGTTCCCAGCCCAGGCGTGCTGCCGCGGCAATGAAGACCTCCAGGGGCGCGTTGCCTGCACCTGCCCCCATGCCGGCAAGGCTTGCATCCACCCGGTCACAGCCCTCCTCCACTGCAACAATGCTGTTGGCCACGCCCAGGCTCAGGTTGTGGTGGGCGTGCATGCCGGTTTGTGTTTCAGGTTTGAGCACATCCTTGAAGGCACGGAAACGGTCACGCACATCATTCATGCTGAGGGCGCCACCCGAGTCGACCACATAGCAGCAGGTGGCGCCGTAGCTTTCCATCAGTTTTGCCTGTTCGGCAAGGCCCTTGGGCGTCTGCATGTGGCTCATCATCAGAAAGCCGACCGCCTCCATGCCCAGGTTGCGGGCGTATTCGATGTGCTGGCGCGAAACATCCGCTTCAGTGCAGTGGGTTGCAACACGCACAATGCGGGCGCCCGCCTGGTATGCGGCCTTGAGATCGTGCACAGTGCCAATGCCCGGCAGCAGCAGTGTGGCAATCTTCGCGCGCTTGACCACACCGGCGACGGCTTCAATCCATTCAATATCGGTGTGGGCGCCAAAGCCATAGTTGAAACTGCCGCCCTGCAGGCCATCGCCATGGGCAACTTCAATGGAGTCAACGCCTGCCGCATCAAGCTCGGCAGCGATCTGGGCCGCCTGGGCTGTTGTGTACTGGTGGCGGATGGCATGGCTGCCATCGCGCAGCGTGACGTCGGAAATATAGATTTTCTTGTTCGGTTTCATGATGGTGTGGTTCCCGTTCAGGCCAGGGCCGTAGCCGCTGCGGCCGGACTGTTCTTGAGAAGTTCTGCAGCGATGCGCTCGGCTGCGGCCATGGCTGCAGAAGTCATGATGTCCAGGTTGCCGGCATAAGACGGCAGGTAGTGCGCCGCGCCCTCGACTTCCAGGAAGATCGATGTCTTCAGGCCGGAGAACTTGCCCAGGCCTGCAATGTGCAGGGGTTTGTCTGCCGGAATTTTTTCAAACTGCACCTTCTGTTTGAGGCGGTAGCCGGGCACATAGCTGTGAACAGCTTTGACCATGGCTTCGACGGAAGCTTCGACTTCTGCTTCCGATGCATCTTCTGACAGGCAGTACACCGTGTCGCGCATGATGAGCGGCGGCTCTGCCGGGTTCATCACGATGATGGCCTTGCCCTTGCCTGCACCGCCAATGACTTCGATAGCCTTCGAGGTGGTCTCGGTAAATTCATCGATGTTGGCGCGTGTGCCGGGGCCTGCGGACTTGCTGGCGATCGACGCAACGATCTCCGCGTAATGGACTTTGGCCACACGCGATACCGCTGCGACCATGGGGATGGTTGCCTGGCCGCCGCAGGTGACCATATTGAGGTTGAGTGCACCCAGATGCTCGTCGAGATTGACTACCGGAATGCAGTAAGGGCCAATGGCGGCGGGCGTGAGGTCGATCACACGGATGCCGGGTTTGGCCTTGCGCAGCATTTCTTCGTGTTTGATGTGCGAACCGGCGCTGGTCGCATCGAAAAGAATGTCGATGTCCTTGAAGACGGGCAGCTTGATGAGGCCTTCAACCCCACTGTCGCAGGCTTCTACATCCAGCCGCCTGGCCCGTGCCAGACCGTCCGATGCCGGGTCTATGCCGACCATGGCGCCCATCTCCAGGCTTTTGCCGTGGCGCATGATCTTGATCATCAGGTCGGTCCCGATGTTTCCCGAGCCGACGATGGCGACCCTGATTTTTCTGCTCATAAATTCTTTCTTCGTCCGTTATCTCAAACCAAATCAAATCAGGCGGTGATCGAAAATTCGAACTCACCGATGTTCTCGATCCACTGCTTCACCACATCGCCGGGACGCAGAAACTTCTTGCGCGCCATGCCGACACCAGCCGGTGTGCCGGTCAGGATGACATCGCCCGGCTGCAAAGTGATACATGACGACAGATGCTCGATCTGGTCGGCAATGCTGAAGATCATCTGTCCGGTATTCGAGTCCTGCATCAACTCACCATTGACCCAGAGTTTCATGGCCAGGTTCATGGGGTCGCCGATAAATCGCGTGGGGGTGATGGCCGGACCCATGGGGCAGGAACCGTCAAACGACTTCTGGCCTATCCAGTCCCACTTGAAAGGCGACTCAACAGGTACGCCGTCACGGCCCACATGGTCGCGAGCAGACAGGTCATTCGCCACCGTATAGCCCGCCACGTAATCTGCAAAATCCTTGGCAGCCACGTTCTTCGCCACCCGGCCGATAACAACAGCCAGCTCAAGCTCCCAGTCCAGCATTTGCGAGCCTCGCGGCAAGGCAACGCTGGCGCCAGGTCCAACGATGGTCGTACCCGTGGCCTTGAGGCTGAACCACGGTTTGTGACCCTTGCTCTTCGGGTCTGCATCCAGCGGCATGCCCAGCGTGGCCTTCATTTCGGCGACATGGTCGCGGTAATTGGCGCCGGCAAAGTAGATGTTGCGCGGGTTCAGCAACGGCGCAAGGAATTTGGGAGATGGCACAGGCTCGCGCTGCGCCAGTTTGTCGGCGAGACCATCGAGTTTTGAATCGGCATCAGCCCAGTCGGCCAGCACTTCCATCGTGTGCGTAAAACGTCCTGAAGGATAGGTTTTGTTGTTGGTGAGAAGACCGGTCTTGCTGCCTTCGGGCATTTCAAACGTGACGAGTTGCAGCATCAGGCGAGTTCCGCCCGTACTTCGATTTCTTCCAGGCTCTGAAAGGTTCTGCCATCCTTCATGGCGAAGCGCTCACCATAGTCAAAAAGGTCGTCGTGCTGGAAGCCACTTTCGTAGTACTGGATCTCCCACCAGTTGTGGTCGAGATCAACCATGTAGAAAGAATAGACGCCGTGCATGTCCTGTGGCGGCATCACCTTGCGGATCTTGAACTTTTCCTGGTACTTGACGGCGTTTTCATAAGCTGCATCCACTTCTTCGCGGGTCTGCACGTCCACGCCCCAGTGATTCAGCAGGTGGACCGGCTTGAGCTGCTCGCCGACTTCGACACACACTATGTGAAAGCGCATGGCCAGGCGTATGGCCATCGCAGGCTTGCCGTGACGGACACATTCCAGGCCAAGGAACTCTTCATAAAAGCGTCGCGATTCCACCAGGTTGTAGCACTCCAGCGTGCCGTGGCTCAGGCAAAAAGGCTTGACGATGGATTTGGTCTTGGGAAGATCGACGCGGCAGTTGTCGGGCAATGTCAGCATGGCAGTCTCCTTGAAAAAAGATCAGAACGGATCAGGCGGCCTTGTCGGCCGTGGTGAGGAAGGCGTCTGCGTAAAAGGCGGCTTCAGGCAATTTGTTTTTGGCGACAAAGTCGCGGCGGGCGGAGTCGATCACGACGGGCGATCCGCAAGCGTAGACCTCCAGGCCGCTCATGTCCGGAAAGTCCTGCATTACGGCATGGTGAACAAAGCCGGTGCGGCCTGTCCAGTTGTCCGGGGCTGCGGGCTCGCTCAGTACCGGGATGAAGGTGATGTGCGGATGCGCCTGGGCCCAGCCTTCTGCGAGGTCTTTCATGTAGATGTCTTCCTTGCGGCGCCCGCCCCAGTACAGCGTGATGGGTCGGGTGAACCCCTTGCGCAGGCTGTATTCAATGATCGATTTGATGGGCGCAAAACCGGTACCGGACGCCAGCATCACGATGGGTTTTTCGCTCGTCTCGCGCAGGAAGAAAGAGCCCAGCGGAATTTCTATACGATGAATGTCTCGCACTTTCATCTGGTTGAAGACGTAGTCGGTGAACTTGCCGCCCGGCGTCAGCCGCACATGCAGTTCCAGTTGCCGTACGCCGTTGTTGGTCGGCGGGTTGGCAATCGAGTAGCTGCGGCGGCTCCCGTCCTTGCGAACGAATTCGACATACTGGCCGGCGCGAAACACCAGCGGCTCGTTCATGGGCATGCCCACCCGGACCAGCATCACATCGGGCGCAGCCTTCTCTGCCTTGAGAATGCGTGCCGGCATGTATTTGGATTTGATGGCGTCACCGGCATCGATTTCCTTGACCTCAATGACAACATCTTCCAGCGGGGTGGCGCAACACAGCAGTGCGTAACCTTTGGCCTTGTCTTCATCAGACAGGTATTTCGGATGCACCGGCCCGAAGTCGACACTGCCCTTGATGACCTTGCCGCGGCAGGTATTGCAGACACCCGAGCGGCAGCTGTAGGGCATGAAAAGGCCAGCATCGAGGCCGGTTTTGAGAATGGGTGCGCCTGGCGGACATTCGTAGGTGTGCCCTGAGGGCTGAAGCGTGATCGTAGGCAATTTGTCTCCTGCTTTTTCTGGCTTTATTTTTTGAATTCCGGAATATCCGGCCGCGAACCCCACATGCAAAAGGAACTGGGCTCAAAGGGGAACTGGCGCGGCTGGTAGTCGGGGTCCGTGATGGAGCATACGCCGCTGGAGTACTCATACACAACCCCGTCCGGGCCTTCAAAATAAAGGAACATGGCGCCCGATGTAGGGTGCCTGCCGGGACCAAAAACAACCTTGATCCCCTCGGACTGAAGCAGGTACCAGGACCGCATGATGTCGTCGATGGATTTGACCTGGTGGTTGATGTGCTGCACACCGGGGTGGGTCGAGGGGAAGAGCGCAATCTTGTGGTGTACCTCGTCGATGCGCAGCAAGGGCGCCTGGCCAATCCGGTCGCTGACTTTTGCACCGAGGATTTCCGTCCAGAAGCGCTCGTCTCTGACGGCATGCGTGGTGCGCATGCCCACATGAGAGAAGCCTTCGTTGCCGGTATCGCGCGTCGGGAAGAAGCGCTCGCCGCTGTGGTGTGGCCCGGCGACCAGATCTATCGAGTTGCCGCTGGGATCCTTGAAGTTGATGAAGGCACGAACACGGCGCTCGTCGCATTCCGCAGCAGTCCCCCGGTGCACGCGATGACCGGCGTTTTCAAGTTCGCTGGCCGCAGCCTCCATGACCTTTTCATCCACGACCTCAAACCCGGTTGTGTGGTCCTGCGGATCACCGTTGAAATACACCAGCGTGTGGTCGCGATCGTCGCTGCGAAAGTAAACCTGCTCAGAGGTCTTGGAGTTGCCGCGCCTGGCACCTTCACGAAGGCCGAGTATCTTTTCTGCGTAACGCGTGGTTCCGGTCAGGTCAGCCGTACCCAGGCGGACATACCGAATATCATGCAAATGGATCACGTTGCTCCTTGGCAATGCAGGGTCAAATCTAATCACTGAACGTTATCAGTGCACCCCGGGCTCTACCAGCCACCATGCCCAATTTGCGCTATTGAGCGCTTGAATGTTTGCACGCAAGCTGCCGTGCGCAGGCTGTCTCAGCCCTGGAAATTGGTCTGGAACTGTGACCTCAGCCACTGGATGGCCGGGTCCTGGTGAAAACGTGCATGCCAGTACTGGCTGATGTCGATGCGCGGCACATCCAGCGGCAAGTCAAAGAGCTGGACATCCACCAGACCCGAGAAAGCCTGGCCCAGACGCGACGGGATGGTAAGGATCAGATCGGTGCCCGCAACAATGCTCGACAGGCCCATGGAATGCGCGACGCGCAAACCCACCCTGCGCTTGACGCCATGCTTGGCAAACTCCTGGTCCAGCATGGCTTCCAGCGTGTGGTGGCTGGCTGCGGCAGGCAGGTAGACGATGTGGGATGCATCCAGATAGGCCTCAAGTGTCAGGCTGCCGCTGCTGGTCGCGGCATGACCGCGCCGCAACATCACCACATAGTTTTCCTTGAAGATGCACTGCGCATAAAAATTGGGGCCGAAATCTGCAAAGTAGCCAATGGCCAGATCGATTTCACCGGTACCGAGTGCGACCTGCGTGTGATCGGGAAACATGTCCACGGTGGCGAGCTGCACGCCAGGCGCAACTGTCTGGAAGCTGCTCATGAGCTGGGGCAGAAACACGCGCTGTGCGACTTCGGTCATGCAAACCTTGAAGCAGCGGTTCGATGTTTCAGCATCAAAATGCCGCTTGTCCTCGAGGGCCTGGCGCAGTTGCAGCAATGCCTCCTGCACGGGAACGCCCAGGCGCAAGGCCAGCGGCGTGGGCTGCATGGACCCCTGGGTCCTGACGAACAGCTGGTCGTTGAAGTACTCCCTCAAGCGCGTGAGGGCATTGCTCATGGCCGGCTGTGAAAGCCCGACGTCATCGGCTGCGCGTGTGACGCTTTCCGTCCTGAGGATGGCTTCAAACACCAACAGTAAATTGAGGTCGAGGGAGTTGAGTTTCATAGGTGATTCGGAGCGTCGGTATCTTGCCACCAAGACCCGGCGAAAAGCCCGTGTGGGCCATTCAGTCGGCGAATAGTCGCCATTTCCATCTGGCAATGGACAAGGCCTGCAAGCACAACGACACTATCTTCCGTTGGCCGTCCTTGCCAGTCAATTAGCGACTACCCGAAGCACAGCCCTGCGCTTCGCAAAGGTCTTGCGCCACATCAAAGATAGCCAGAAGCGAAAAGAAATACATGACATCCAGCGCAAAGCAGACGCCGCAATTCATTGACGGAAAGTTTGTGACCGGCACCTCCGGCCGTACTTTCCCCAACATCAACCCGATCAACGGAACACTGAACGGCGACATCTGCGAAGCATCCAAAGCCGATGTGCATACGGCTGTTTCGGCAGCCAGGGCTGCGCTCACGGGCCCGTGGGGCAAGATGCCGGTCGAGACCCGTACCAACCTTCTGCACGGCGTGGCTGCAGAAATCTCCCGCCGCTTTGACGACTTTCTTGCCGCTGAAATTGCCGACACCGGCAAGCCCACCAGCATTGCCTCGCACATCGATATCCCGCGCGGCGCGGCCAACTTCAAGGTCTTTGCCGATGTCGTCAAGAACGTGCCGACCGAGAGTTTTCACCTGGACACCCCCGACGGCCGGGGCGCGCTCAACTATGGTATTCGGGTTCCGAAAGGCGTGATCGGCGTGATCAGCCCATGGAACCTGCCGCTGCTGCTCATGACCTGGAAAGTCGGCCCGGCACTCGCTTGCGGCAATACCGTGGTGGTCAAACCGTCTGAAGAAACGCCCTCCACTGCGACCCTGCTTGGCGAAGTGATGAACACGGTGGGCATACCGCCCGGCGTTTACAACGTCATTCACGGCTTCGGCCCGGATTCCGCCGGTGAATGGCTGACACAGCACCCTGATGTCAACGCCATTACCTTCACCGGCGAGACGCGAACCGGCGAGGCCATCATGAAAGCTGCCGCCAACGGCGTGCGACCTGTGTCGTTCGAACTCGGCGGCAAGAATGCCGGTATTGTGTTTGCGGATGCGGATTTTGATGCGGCAGTGGACGGCATCTCGCGCGCTGCCTTTGCCAACAGCGGCCAGGTCTGCCTGGGCACCGAGCGCGTGTTCGTCGAGCGAAGCATTTTTGACAAATTTGCGCAGGCGCTGAAAAAGAAGGCAGAAAGTTTTGTCTTCGGCGACCCGATGAACCCGGCCACGACCATGGGTCCGCTCATCAGCAAGGAACATCGCGACAAGGTGCTGGGTTATTTTGCGGCCGCCAAAAAACAGGGCGCGACCATCATCACCGGCGGTGGCGTGCCGAAGGTGGCGGCTGAATATGAAGGCGGCCACTGGGTACAACCGACCATCTGGACCGGCCTGCCGCAGGACTCAAACGTGATCCGTGAAGAGATCTTTGGCCCCTGCGTTCACCTGGAACCCTTCGACACTGAAGAGCAGGCGCTCAACATGGCCAACGACACACCTTACGGCCTGGCCACCACGATCTGGACGACGGACCTGGCGCGCGCCCACCGCGTGGCGGGCAAGATCAACGTCGGCATCACCTGGATCAACTGCTGGTTTCTGCGTGACCTGCGCACATCATTCGGTGGCCAGGGCCTCTCTGGCATCGGGCGTGAAGGCGGCGTGCATTCGCTGGAGTTCTACACCGAACTGCGCAACGTCTGCGTCAAACTCTGATAACGCTACCAAGAACGGCACAAGATCAAACATGGCACTGAACGACAAACTCTGCGATGAGCTCGGCGACGAGCTCTACGACGCATGGAAAGGCAACCGCACGCTGGCACCGCTGATAGAGCGCATACCCGGCATCACGGTGGACGATGCCTACCGCATCCAGTTGCGCACCATCGCGCGCCGCATCGAGGCGGGCGAGCGCCACGTCGGCAAAAAGGTCGGCCTGACGGCAGGCGTGGTGCAGCGCATCTTTGGTGTGGACCAGCCCGACTTCGGCCACCTTCTGTCGGGCATGAGTTATTCGGACGGTGCCACCATCGACAGCAAAAAATTCATCCAGCCCAAGGGCGAAGGCGAGCTGGGCTTCATTCTCAAGCGCGACCTCATGGGCCCTGGCATCACCAATGCCGATGTCATTGCCGCCACTGAATGTGTGGTGCCCTGCTTCGAGATCGTGGACTCACGCATCCAGGACTGGAAGATCAAGGTGCAGGACACCGTGGCCGACAACGGCTCGTCGGCCGCCTTTGTGGTCGGCGACAACGCTGTCTCCCCCACCAAACTCGACCTCACCACGCTGGGCATGGTGCTTGAGAAAAACGGCGAAATTATCGGCACCGGTGCAGGTGCTGCGACGCTGGGCAACCCGGCGAACGCGGTGTCATGGCTCGCCAACGCGCTGGGCGCTTACGGGATTGGCCTGAAGGCCGGTGAGCTGGTGCTGTCGGGCTCACTGTCCATCATGTTCCCCATTGCGGCCGGCGACCACCTGCGCATGACCATCGGCAAGCTGGGTTCGGCCTCCTGCCGGTTCTCGTAGACCTCAGGAAAATATTCACATGTCTCTCGATCCAAAAACAATCCTCGCGCTCGCCGAACGTCTTGAAAATGCCGAACTGCAGCGCAGCGACATCGTCAAGATCACCGATGAATTCCCCGGCATGGACTGGGAAGACGCCTACGCCATCCAGTACGCCATCCGCAAACGCAAACTTGATCGCGGCAGCAAGCTGGTCGGCTTGAAAATGGGCCTGACCTCATTCGCGAAGATCAGGCAGATGGGCGTTGAAGAGCCCATCTTCGGCTTTCTCGTCAGCGACTATGTGCGCATGGACGGCGGAGCCATCGAGTTTGACCAGCTGATTCACCCCAAGGTCGAAGCCGAGATTGCCTTTGTGCTCAAGTCACCCCTGTCGGGCCCGGGCTGCCATGTGGGCGACGTGCTGGCCGCCACAGACTTCATCTTGCCGGCGGTGGAAATCATCGACTCCCGCTACCGCGACTTCAAGTTCGACCTGAAAAGCGTGGTGGCCGACAATTGCTCGTCCGCCAGGTTTGTGACCGGCGGCCACGCGCGCAAGCCCCAGGACCTGGACCTGCGCAACATGGGCATCGTGCTTGAGAA
Source organism: Pseudomonadota bacterium (assembly GCA_040388335.1). Lineage (GTDB taxonomy): Bacteria > Pseudomonadota > Gammaproteobacteria > Burkholderiales > Burkholderiaceae_C > Polaromonas. The sequence goes on from JAZKCB010000194.1 coordinate 23,227, forward strand.
AAATGGCGAGGTCATCGCCACGGCTGCGGGCGCTGCGGTGCTGGGCCACCCGGCGGCCAGCGTCGCCATGCTGGCCAACATGCTGGGCAAGCGCGGTGAACACATTCCGGCAGGCACCTTTGTCATGACCGGCGGCGTCACGGAGGCTTACGCTGTCGCGCGTGGCGACTCGATCACGGCCCGCTTCCAGGACATTGGCTCGGTGTCCATGCGCTTTACCTGAAAGACTGGAGACACCCATGCCATTTCTGCTCGTCAAGGTGATGCAAGGCCGATCGCCCGAGAAGATTGAAGCGCTGATAGCAGCGCTGACTGAAACGACTGCACGTACGCTGGACGCGCCTGTCGAGACCATCCGTGTGCTGGTGGAAGAAGTCCCCAATACGCATTGGGGCATAGGCGGCAAGAGCGCCAAGGCACTGGGGCGCTAGCCCCCAGGCGGAGCTCGGGCGCGCAGAGGCCACGCACCTTCCAGCGCCTGGCTTTTGCTTCTTTTTTGATAGCTGCTCACGCCCGTATCCATTGGTCTGAAGGCCAATTTCATGCCTGAAAATGGCCTTTTCCGGCCCATTTTGACGGTTTTCAGGCCATCGGCGGGCGTCCCAATGGTCAAAAATAAATATTTTGCGGTATACGGCAAAAATTTAACGTACACATTCAATTTTTAATGTCTACGTTAAAAATTGTCTTCCACCCATATCTATCGATCAAACAATCCTGCCTGCAAACCAAAGCGGGCTTTTTCGATCTCCAGCATCTTCAGTTTGGTGGAGACACCGCCGCCCGCTGAAAACCCGCCTGAGCCATTGGCCGCAGCCAGCACCCGGTGGCAAGGCACGATGGGCGCAAACGGGTTGTGGCCCAGCGCCTGCCCCACTGCGCGTGAGGCGCGTGGCTCGCCCAGTTTGGCCGCCACCTCACCATAAGTCAGCGTTCGGCCCGGCGGGATGGCCCGGGTCACTTCATACACGCGCTGGTGGAAAGGCGGCACGCCGGTCATGTCGAGTGAAACGTCGGTGAGGTCATCCTGCGCACCATTAAGCAAGGCGGCGACGCGGACAGTGATTTTTTCGACCTCTGGCGGCGGCGCTGTCTCGGCCACGCCGCTGAACTTTGCCTGCATGCGGGTTCGCGTCGCCTCGAAACTCCCCTCGGGCAAAAGCAAGCCGGCCAGGCTGGCATCTGCATTCCAGGCGATGCCGCAGGGCCCGATAGCCGTTTCAAACAGCGCAAAACCGGCAGCTGGCATCCAGATTCAGTCTGCGCGCAGCGCCGCCTTGAGTTGATCGCCGATAGCGGGTTTGTCGGCGAACGGGTCGGTCGGGTTGCGCATTTGCAGCACGTCTTCCATGCGGGTCTGGACAGACTTGATGGCCTTGGGGTGGCTGTAGATGTAGAACTGGTTCCTGGCCACAGCGTCAAACACCAGCTGCGCCACGCCGGCAGCCGTGACCTTGCCCGAATCCACTGCCTTGCCCGTCATGGCCTGGCTGATGAGCTGGCTTTTCGTTGGCTTTTGCGCGCCAAGGTCAGCCGGGCGATTGCGGTGGCTCTGGGCGATACCGGTAGCCACGAAGAATGGGCACAGTACCGAGGCACCGATCTGGTCGGTCACCAGCGACAAGTCCTGGTAAAGCGTCTCGCTGAGTGACACCACCGCATGTTTGCTGACGTTGTACACGCCCATGTTGGGCGGGTTGAGCAGGCCGGCCATGCTGGCGGTATTGACGATGTGGCCGCGCCAGGCCGGGTCTTTCTTTGCGGCGTCGAGCATCATGGGCGTGAAGATGCGCACGCCGTGCACGACACCCATGACGTTGACGCCCATCACCCACTCCCAGTCCTTCAGCGAGTTTTCCCAGATCAGGCCGCCCGAACCGACGCCCGCATTGTTGAAGACGAGATGCGGCGCACCAAAGCGCTTGAAGACGGCAGCGCCCATGGCCTCCATCTGGTCTGCGCTGGATACATCGAGTTTGAAGGCCAGTACCTGCGCGCCGGCCGCTTCCATTTCCGCTTTGGCGGCGTCGAGGGCATCCTGTTGCACATCGACCAACACCAGGTTCATGCCGAGTTTTGCACCTATGCGCGCGCACTCCAGCCCGAAGCCTGAGCCTGCACCTGTCAATACGGCCGTTTTGCCTTTGAAATCCGTGATCATTCCGTCTCCTCTTTAACTGCTTGTTTTGTCAGGCTGCGCGCAGTTGGTAACCAATACGCGGCAGGTGCACGTGCACCAGCCCGGCGCGCTCATCTGTGCGGCGCAGCGTGAAATGCATGCGTGTTGCGGCAATCAGTTCACCGGTGGTGGGCTCGGGGCCAAAGCTTTCGCCCGTGATCGTGACCTGGCTGCCCAGCGGAATGCCGTGGTCATCCTGGAAAACGTCGTCGCGCAGTGGCAGCGGTGTCGCTGCTGCCGCAGCGGCGATGGCATCGGCCGCCGTTGCTTTTTCAAAGCTGCCGTGACCAATGGCGGCCATGCGGTCCATCCACTCCAGCACGGCAGGCGTGTTGTCGAACACACCTGCCAGCACGGATGTGCGGTGGCGCGTGAACCACAACGGGTGGTAGACGGCGAAGTCGGCAATCGACGGGGCTTCCCCCAGCAGAAAAGGCCAGTCGTCCAGCATATCGGAGATGCGGCGCAGATAGGATTTATAGGCGGCTGCCGCGTCGGCAGGCCTGAGGCGAACACCCATGTTCATGGCCTTGCGGTCTTCTCCAAAGGCCTTGCCGGCTTCAGGCGGCAGGTGGCCGAACATTTGAGCCAGGCCCTTGGGTTGGGTATTAAACGCCATCGCCGTCCAGAAGAGCGTGTTGTCGGCCCAGTTGGCCAGGGTGCGGCCCATGCCCTTGCTGGGCTCGGGGTAGAGGCTGGGGTCAGGCTGCAGGTGTTCGAGCACATCGGCGATCAGCGCGGTGTCACAGTAGATATCGGCGCCAATCTGCAGCACCGGTGTCTTGCGGTAGCCGCCCGTCAGCGCGACCAGGTCGGGCTTGGGGCTGATCACGGGGATCATGACGGACTTCCACGCCAGCTTTTTATGGCCCAGCATGAGGCGCGCCTTCTCTGCAAAGGGCGAGATGGGGTAGTGGTGAAGAAAAATATCGCTCATGGTGTCTCCTTGTTTGTTGTCAATTCAGTTCGCGGATGGGTAGAGCCCGCCGGATGATGCTGTCGAAATCGGCCTGTGCCCCCAGCGTGCCGAAGCTCTGGCCCCAGTTGCCTGCGATGCGTGAATCGCAAAAGGCTGTGAACACGGATGAAGGTGCTGTCTGGCAGAGCAAGGCAGCCTGCACGGCGAGTGCGACATCCTGCGCGAGCCGGCGCGCTTCCATCTCTGTTGCCATCTCTTCAACCCGCAGTGGCAAGGCCGCGGCCAGTTTGTCGAGCGCCGGATGTGCACCTTTGGCGGGTGCAAGCTCGTACGCCAGTGCCACGGCAGCATCGGCCTTGCGCAAGGCGCGCAGCAGGTCCAGTGCCATGATGTTGCCCGCGCCTTCCCAGATGGAGTTGAGTGGCATCTCGCGGTAGATGCGGGCCATGACGCCTTCGCCGCCCTCTTCCACATAGCCATTGCCGCCCAGGCATTCCATGGCCTCCTGCGCAAAGTGGCTGCCGCGCTTGCAGATCCAGAACTTGGCCACGGGCGTCAGGAGGCGCGCCATGGCGGCTTCGTGCGCATCATCAGGTTTGTCGAAGGCGCGGGCCAGTCGTACGGCGAGCGCAGTGGCGGCTTCGGACTCGAGCGCCAGGTCGGCCAGCACATTGCGCATCAGGGGCTGGTCAATCAGCAGCTTGCCAAAAGCCTTGCGCTGCGACGTATGGTTCAGCGCCAGGCTGAGCGCCTGCCGCATCAGGCCGGTGGTACCGAGGGCGCAATCCAGCCGCGTCATGGTGCCCATTTCGAGGATTTGCGGAATGCCGCGCCCTTCTTCGCCGACCAGCCAGGCCTGGGCGTTTTCAAACTCGATTTCAGAACTCGCATTGGCCTTGTTGCCCAGTTTGTCTTTCAGGCGCTGGATGCGGATGGCATTCAGACTTCCATCAGGCAGCACGCGCGGTAAAAAGAGGCAGCTCAAACCGCTTTTTGTTTGCGCCAGGATGAGGAAGGCATCGCACATGGGCGCCGAGAAAAACCATTTGTGGCCGGTGACAGCATAACGCTCGCCCCAGGTGTCGCTGCCTATGGCTTCGGCATGCGTGGTGTTGGCCCGGACGTCCGAGCCACCCTGCTTTTCCGTCATGCCCATGCCCATGGTCAGGCCGGTTTTGCCCTCCCACATCTTGAGGCCCGGGTCGTAGTCACGGCCTGTGAGCCCGGGACCCCAGTCGGCATAAATGGCGGCGTTGCTGCGCAGCGCGGGCGTGACCGCGTAAGTCATGGAGATGGGGCAGAGGATGGACGGCTCCAGCTCCGTGAAGAGCATAAAGCCTGCTGCGCGCTGCACGTGCGCAACCATTTCGTGAGGCTGCGGCGCCGGGCCGCCCCAAGCCGCAGCAGCTCCCTCGGGGGGCAGCGTAGCACGCGAAGCGACAAGCGTGGGGGTCTGTTCAGCCCATGGGGTACCGTGCAGGCCGTTGCCGACGGCCAGCTTCATCAGCGCGTGATAGCTCGGGTGAAACTCGACCTCATCGGTGCGATGCCCAAAGCGGTCATGCGTATGAAGCACTGGCGCATTGATATTGGCCAGCCGCGCGTGCGTCTGCATCTCTGCGGTGCCCAGAGTGGCGCCAAGTTTCGCCAGAGCAGCCGTATCGAGCGACGGCGCGTTGAACTTCAGCGCGTCGCGCAGCGGTTCGTTGTGCTCAAAAAGGTTATGGCCCACCAGGGGCGCAGGCTGGTTGAAGACTTCATGGGTTGCGTCCATATCGGTCTCCGGTTTGAAATCTAGATCAGCTTGACCAGTTGCTTGCCGAAGTTTTTGCCTTTGAGCAGGCCGAGAAAAGCTTCGGGCGCGGCTTCGAGGCCTTGCGCAATTGACTCGCGGGGCCTCAGTTTTCCGGTCCCGACCAGCATGCCCAATTCCTTGAGTGCATCGGGCCAGACCTCCATGTGCTCACTGACGATAAAGCCCTGGATCTTCAAGCGACTGATGAGGATGAGCGCCGGGTTGGCCAGCGACAGCGGTTGGCCGTCATAGCCGGCGATCATGCCGCAGACCGCAATGCGCCCAAAGTCATTCATGCGCGGCAAAACGGCGTCAAGCACCATGCCGCCCACGTTCTCAAAGTAGCCATCAATACCCTTGGGACAGGCCTCTTTCAGCGCGGCAGATAGCGAGGTCGCATCCTTGTGAAGCTTGTAGTCGATGCAGGCATCAAAACCGAGTTCCTCCGTCGCATATTTGCATTTGTCAGGACCACCGGCAATGCCCACCGCGCGTGCGCCGCGTGCCTTCGCCAATGCACCCACCGCACTGCCAACCGCCCCGGTTGCAGCGCTGACCACAACGGTCTGACCGACCTGCGGCTCGATGATCTTGATGAGGCCATACCAGGCCGTAACGCCCGGCATGCCGACCGCACCCAGGTAGTGCGACAGCGGTACATGCATGGTGTCAACCTTGCGCAGCGCGCCCGGCTGCGAAGCATTGAAGACACCGTACTGCTGCCAGCCGCCCATGCCAACGACCTTGTCACCGACAGCAAACTTCGTCGATCTGCTTTCAATCACCTCACCCACCGTGCCGCCACCCATCACTTGCCCCAGTGCCTGCGGCACGGCGTAGCTCTTGCTGTCGTTCATGCGGCCGCGCATGTAGGGGTCCAGGCTGAGGTAGTGGTGTTTGACCAGCACCTGGCCGTCCTGGAGTTCAGGAGTTTCGCTGCTGGTCAGTTTGAAGTTGGTGGTGCTGGCTTCGCCTGTGGGTCGGTTATCCAGAAGGATTTGCAGGTTTTTTGGCATGTTGGATGTCTCTAGTCGGTGGAAATAATGCCCAGGCCGTCGCCGGACGCTTCTTTTTCGGGGTTCATGCCATTGACGGTCTTTGAACCCACAGGCAGGCGCTTCACGTATTTGAAGGTCCCCGTTGCGTGGGCGCAGGCATTGCCCTTCACATCGTAGATCGTGCCCTCGACAAAAACCATGGTCGCCGTGCGATGCATGATCCGGCCCTTGCCAGTGAGCACAGTGCCGTCGCCGGGCGACGCCCGCATGAAGCTGGTTTTCATTTCAATCGTCACCGCGCCCATGTCCTTCTGAACGCTGCGTGCGGCCAGGGCCATGGTGACGTCCAGCAAGGTCATGCAGGCACCGCCATGTGTCACGCCAAAGGTGTTGAGATGCTCGGGTTTTGGCGTGTAGCTGATGACAGACTCACCGCCATCAAACAGCTCAAGCTCAAAGCCGAGATGCGTGACAAAAGGAATGTCGACACCAAAGCCGACGGCTCCTTTTTTATTGAAGCTGCTCACGTGTTCAACCACCTGTCACTACTGATACGCCGCCGTCTACTGCCATCCACTGGCCGGTGATGTGTTTGCCGGCATCTGATGCAAACAGCACACACAGGCCCTTGAGGTCTTCGTCATCGCCAAGTCGGCCCAGCGGTGCGTGGGATGCGAGTTTTTCCTCGCCCAGCGCCTTCAGCGTGCCGACGGTCATCTTGCTCGGGAAAAAACCCGGGCAGATGGCGTTGACCGTGATGTTGTACTTGCCCCATTCGCAGCCCAGTGCCCTGGTGAAGTTGACGACTGCACCCTTGGACGTGTTGTAGGCAATCGTGGTCATACCGCTGGGGTTGCCGCCCAGGCCGGCGATGGAGGCCAGGTTGATGATGCGGCCCGACTTGCGCGGGATCATGCTGTGTTTGGCGATGTGCTGCGACAGGATGAAGTACCCGCGGATGTTGAGGTTCATGACCTTGTCCCAGGCTTCTACGGGATGGTCTTCGGCGGGTGCACCCCAGGCCGCGCCAGCGTTGTTGACCAGGATATCGACATGACCCAGGCGCTTGATGGCCTCATCGGCCAGCGCGCGAATCTGGTCTTCCTTCGAACAGTCGGCGGCAATCCAGTCAACGTCAATGCCGGCGGCCTTGAGTTCTGCAGCTGACTCTTTGAGGTCTTCGGCCTTGCGCGAGCTGAGAATGATTTTTGCGCCGGCTTCGCCGAGCGCCTGAGCCATCTGCAGGCCCAGGCCGCGGGAGCCGCCGGTCACAAGTGCCGTCTTGCCCTTGAGGTCAAACAATTGCTGGATGGTACGGTTCATTTTTTCTATCTCCTGTTGTCTGGATGGGGTGGGGATGCCGCCAATTGATGAGCGTATCCGGCGTTCAATACCTAGTAAAACACAACATTGCAGGCGTCTGCAGCAGCAGTGTCCTGGGGGTGACTCAAGGGCTGGGGTTGATTCTTGAGCGGACGTAAATCAGCACAAAGCCGACCGCCGCGACGATGCCGCCCGTCACCACCATGGACCAGCCGACTGGATCGCTGGTGCGTTGTACAAAAATGCCCAGCACCAGCGTGAGCAGGCCACCATAAATCAGAATCCAGATCAGCGACTGAAGGCGTGCGATGGCCTTGTTCGATACTGGCTCTGACGACGGTTTGAAAAATCCCATTAAAACGCCTCCTCCGGCAGTTCGGCACAGGTCTGGTCGCGTGTTTCAACAACCTTGAGCCATGCCCCGATTTTCGGCAATTCGTAACGATAAAAATACTGCGCGGCGCCGAGGCGACCTGCAGCGGCAGGCGTTGATTTTGCGCTATCTGCCGCCAGCACCGCCAGCGAGACGTCCAGCCAGATCCAGGCCAGCACCGTGTGGCCGAATGCCTGCATGTAAGGCACGGCATTGGCCAGCGCGTCGGAGGGCTGGCCAGTAGCCCAGGCCGCCTTGGTCGCACTGCCGACATGCTGCAATGCCTTGCCCAGGTCATTGGCCTGTTGCGCCAGTTCAGGCACCTGTATCGCACGCTCGATGGTCGCGTTGATGCGAGCCGCCAGCAGGGCCAGTCCCCTGCCCCCTTCCATCAGCACCTTTCGGCCCAGCAGATCCATGCCCTGTATGCCGTGCGTGCCTTCGTGGATCATGTTCAGGCGGTTGTCGCGCCAGTATTGCTCGACCGGAAAGTCGCGCGTGTAGCCATAGCCGCCGTGCACCTGTATCGCCAGGGAATTGGCCTCAAGGCACCATTCGCTGGGCCAGCTTTTGGCGATCGGCGTCAGCACTTCCAGCAGCATGCGCGCATCGTCAGCGGCTTCGGGTGTACCTGTGTGCTGTTCATCCACCAGCCTGGCACAGTAAAGCTCCAGCGCCAGTGCGCCTTCGCAATAAGCCTTCTGGGCCAGCAGCATGCGCTTGACGTCTGCGTGCTCGATGATGCGTACCTGCGGCTGTGCGGCGTCTTTTCCCCCCACGCCGATAGGTCGACCCTGCGGGCGGTTTTTGGCGTAATCGAGGCTGGCTTCGTAGCCCGCCATGCCAAGCATGGTCGCAGCCATGCCGACACCGATGCGCGCCTCGTTCATCATGTGGAACATGCAGCGCAAGCCCTCGTGCGGCTTGCCGACCAGATAGCCAATGGCGCCCGGTGCGCCGTTGACCGGGTATTTGCCCTCGCCAAAATTGAGCAGCGTGTTGGTCGTGCCGCGCCAGCCCAGTTTGTGGTTCAGACCCGCCAGCGCCACGTCATTGCGCACGCCGGTCAGCTCTGCTTTTTCATTGACCAGCTTTTTCGGCACGATGAAGAGCGAGATGCCACGCGTTCCAGGAATCAGCTTGCCATCCGGGCCGGGGATCTTGGCCAGCACCAGGTGGATGATGTTGTCGGTCAGCTCATGCTCGCCAGCCGAGATCCACATCTTGTTGCCTTTGAGGCGGTAGCGTGGGCCCAGCGGGTCGCTCTCAAAATCTGCGCCATCGGGCGTGGCTTTGGTCACCACATCGCTCAGGGACGAGCCGGCTTGCGGCTCTGACAGGCACATGGTGCCCGAGAAACGCCCCGAGAACTCATGTTTGGCAAACACCTCCTGCTGCAGCGCAGTGCCGTGTTTCATCAGCAGGTTGGCGTTGCCGGTGGTCAGCATGCCCGAGCCTATGCTGACCGACGCCATGGCAAAAAAGGCATTGGCGGCTGCTTCAACGGTATAGGGCAGCTGCATGCCGCCAATGTCGTAGTCCTGCGCGGCGCTGAGCATGCCGGATGCTGCATAGGCCTTCTGCGCTTCATGTGTCGCCTGCGGCAGGATGACTTTTTCGCCGTCAAAATGCGGCTCCTGCGTATCGACCGTGTGATTGAATGGCGCGTATTTTTCGCGTGCGATGCGTTCGCAGGTGTCGAACACGGCATCAAAGGTTTCGCGCGAGTGATCGGCAAAACGCTCGCGCTGGTTCAGCGATTCCGCGTCCAGCCACTGGTAAAGAAGGAAATCGGTTGTGGTGCGAAGTGTCATGGCATTCCGGTCGTGAAATAAAAAAGGGCCGGCTGCGGAAGTTGTCGCAGGCTCGGCCCTTTGTCGGCAGGCTATGGAGGTCTGGGACGGTTACAGCACTTCAAACACACCGGCAGCACCCATGCCACCACCGATACACATGGTGACGCAGACACGCTTGACGCCGCGGCGCTTGCCTTCGATGAGGGCGTGGCCCGTCAGGCGCTGGCCGGTCACGCCGTAGGGGTGGCCGACGGCAATGGCACCGCCGTTGACATTGAGCTTGTCCATGGGGATGCCCAGTTTGTCGGCGCAGTACAGCACCTGCACGGCAAACGCTTCGTTCAGTTCCCACAGGTCGATGTCATCGATTTTCAGGCCCAGTTTGGCCAGCACCTTGGGAATGGCGAATACCGGGCCAATGCCCATTTCGTCCGGCTCGCAACCGGCGACGGCAAAACCCAGGAAACGGCCCAGCGGCTTGAGTCCCTTTTTACCGGCAACTTTTTCATCCATGATGACCACGGCGCCGCCGCCATCCGAGAACTGGCTGGCGTTGCCTGCTGCAATCACACCGCCCGGGATGGCCGGCTTGATGCCGCTGATGCCTTCCTTGGTGGTGCCGGCGCGAATACCCTCGTCCTGGCTCACGGTGACCTGTTTGGTCGTCAGGCCCATGATCTTGTCGACCACACCCGCGGTGACCGTGATGGGAGCGATTTCCGCTTCATACAGGCCTGCAGCCAGCGCGGCCGTGGCCTTTTGCTGACTCAGGGCGCCATACTCGTCCATGCGGTCGCGCGAGATGTTGTAACGCTTGGCCACCTGCTCTGCGGTTTGCAGCATGTTCCAGTAAATCTCGGGTTTGTTTTTGGCCAGCCAGTCGTCACGCATCATGTGGGTATTCATCTCCTGCTGAACGCAGGAAATGCTTTCAACACCACCGGCGACATAGATGTCGGCCTCGCCCGCAATGATGCGTTGCGCTGCGGTTGCAATAGTCTGCAGGCCGGACGAACAGAAGCGGTTGATGGTCATGCCCGACACCGTGACGGGGCAGCCGGCTCGCAGTGCGATCTGGCGGGCAATGTTGGCGCCGGTCGCGCCTTCAGGCGTGGCGCAACCCATGATGACGTCGTCAACTTCCGCGGCCTCGATGCCGGCGCGCTTGATGGCGTGCTCGACGGCGTGGCCACCCAGGGTGGCGCCGTGGGTCATGTTGAAGGAACCCTTCCAGCTCTTGGCAAGCGGGGTACGGGCGGTGGAAACGATTACAGCTGAAGTCATGTATTTCTCCGGAATATGTTCTGATGAATCAGTTGAAAGTCTTGCTTTCAGCCGCGAGCTTTGCCAGCAGCGGTGCCGGCTTCCAGAATTTGGCGTCGTCCAGCGGGTTCTGCGCAAAGCGGTTCATGGCTTGCACCACATTGAAGAGGCCGACTTCATCTGCGTAATTCATGGGGCCACCACGGTAGATAGGGAAGCCGTAACCCATGAGGTAAACCATGTCGATGTCGCTGGCCTTGGAGGCAATGCCTTCTTCAAGAATGTGCGCAGCTTCATTGACCAGTGAATACACCAGGCGCTGAACGATTTCTTCGTCAGACACCTTGCGCGGCGTGATGCCCAGGGACTTGCGATGGTCCTCGATCATCTTCACGACTTCGGCATTGGGGATCGCATCGCGCTTGCCAGCTACATAGTCGTACCAGCCGGCGCCGGTCTTCTGGCCAAAACGGCCTTTCTCGCACAGCAGGTCCGCGGTCTTGCTGTACTTCATGTCTGGTTTCTCAAGGTAGCGGCGCTTGCGGATGGCCCAGCCAATGTCGTTGCCGGCCAGGTCGCCCATGCGGAACGGGCCCATGGCAAAGCCGAATTTCTCGATGGCCTTGTCAACCTGCTCGGGTGTACAGCCTTCGTCCAGCAAAAAGCCACCCTGGCGGCCGTACTGCTCGATCATGCGGTTGCCGATAAAGCCGTCGCACACGCCGGACACCACCGCTGTCTTTTTGATCTTCTTGCCAATGGCCATGACTGTGGCGAGTACATCCTTGGCAGTCTTCTCGCCGCGAATCACTTCCAGCAGCTTCATCACGTTGGCAGGGCTGAAGAAATGCATGCCGACCACGTCCTGAGGGCGCTTGGTAAACGCGGCAATCTGGTTGACGTCCAGCGTCGAGGTGTTGGAAGCCAGGATGGCGCCGGGTTTCATGACGCGGTCCAATTCCTTGAAAACCTTTTCCTTGACACCCATTTCCTCAAACACGGCTTCGATCACCATGTCGGCGTCTTTCAGGTCGTCGTAGCTCAGCGTCGTGCTCAGCAGCGCCATGCGCTCGTCGTACTTCTCCTGCTTGAGCTTGCCCTTCTTGACCTGGGCTTCGTAGTTCTTGCGGATGGTGGCGATGCCGCGGTCCAGCGCTTCCTGTTTCATCTCCAGCATCTTCACGGGGATGCCGGCATTCAGGAAGTTCATGGCAATGCCGCCACCCATGGTGCCAGCGCCAATGACGGCGATGGACTTGATGTCGCGCTTGGGTGTATCAGAAGGTACATCAGGAATCTTGGACGCTGCGCGTTCAGCCATGAAGATATGACGCAGCGCACGGCCTTCAGGGCTCCAGATCAGGTTGATGAACAGCTCGCGCTCGAAAGCCATGCCGTCTTCAAACTTGCGCTTGGTGGCCGCTTCAACCGCTTCAATGCACTTCAGTGGCGCAGGGAAGCCCTTGGACATGCCTTTGACCATATTGCGCGCAAACTGGAAATAGGCGTCGCCGTTGCGGTGCTTGCAAGGCAGGTCGCGCACCATGGGCAATGGACGGGTGTCGGAGATTGACTGGGCGAAGGCCAGTGCTTCCTGGGCTAGCGACTCGGCCGATGCGGCCATCTTGTCGAACAGCTTCTGACCAGGAATTTGCGCCAGCAGTTCGCTCCTGACCGGTTCGCCGCTGACAATCATGTTGAGGGCCGCTTCCACGCCCAGCGCGCGTGGCAGGCGCTGCGTGCCGCCTGCGCCGGGCACCAGGCCCAATTTGACTTCAGGCAAGGCCACGCTGCAGCCAGGTGCTGCGATGCGGTAGTGGCAACCCAGTGCCAGCTCAAGCCCGCCGCCCATGCAGACGGAATGAATTGCAGCCACGACGGGCTTGGCAGAATTTTCAATGGTGCGGATGACGCTCAGCAGATTGGGCTCGGCCAACGCCTTGGGGCTGCCGAATTCCTTGATGTCCGCACCGCCCGAGAAAGCCTTGCCGGCACCCGTGATGACGATGGCCTTGACGGCGGCATCGGCATTGGCCTTTTGCAGGTTGTCAGTGATGCTCAAGCGCGTTGCCTGGCCCAGGCCGTTGACCGGAGGGTTGTTCAGGGTGATGACGGCCACGGGGCCGTGAACTTCATAGAGAGTTGTCATGTGCGCTTGTTTCCTTGGATGAAGATTTCAGGGATCGCGATTGCGAGCCGCAGCCCGACCGCCAGTCGTACCGTCAGCGAGACTCCTGAAGAGTCACGCCCGGGAATAGTACGACCGTTCTTTTCCCATTGTAGGGCGGCAAGATGACACCGCAAGCATCGGGGTACCAGTTTTGTCCCAGTCGTGACAAGCCGGGACGATTTTTAACCAGGCTTACACCTCAAGCCATTCTTTGCGCGTGTAGGCGTCGGCCCTTAGACTGTCAGGCGTGCCCTGGAAAACAATGCTGCCGTGGCCCATAACGAGCGCGCGATCGGAAATTGCCATGGCAATGGTAAGTTTTTGTTCAATCAGCAGCACAGATATGCCTTTGGCCTTGAGGGTCTGCAGGTACTGGCCGACCAGTTCAACAATCTTTGGCGCCAGGCCTTCGGTCGGCTCGTCAATGATGATGAGGTCGGGATCGCCCATCAGGGTGCGGCACAGGGTCAGCATCTGCTGTTCACCCCCCGAAAGCACGCCGGCTTCTGTGTGCTGGCGTTCGCGCAACCGGGGGAACATCTGGTACATGTCTTCAAACGACCAGCGTGAACCCTTGCCCGAGCCTTTTTGCCCAAGCAACAAATTCTGGTGAACCGTGAGCTTGGGGAAGATGTCGCGGTTCTCGGGCACATAGCCAATGCCCAGATGGGCAATCTGGTACGCCTTCTTGCCGACGATTTCGCCGTTCTTCCAGCTGATGGAGCCCTGGCAATCCACCAGGCCCATGATGGCTTTTGCGGTCGTCGAGCGGCCGGAACCGTTGCGGCCGAGCAAGGCCACGATCTCGCCGGGCTGCACATCAAACGAGACGCCGTGCAGCACATGGCTTTTGCCGTAGAAGGCGTGGAGGTTTTTGATGGTGAGCATGTCAGTGTCCCCCCGCCTGTTGATCGGCTACAGACGAGCCGAGGTAAGCCTCCTGCACACGCTGGTCTGCACGTACCTTCTCCGGCGTGTCATAGGCGATAACTTCGCCATAGACAACCACTGCAATCTTGTCAGCCAGGCCAAACACCACACCCATGTCGTGCTCCACAGTCAGCAGGGTCTTGCCGACCGTGACTTCCTTGATCAGGCTGATGAATCGGCTGGTCTCCGAGCGGCTCATGCCGGCTGTGGGTTCGTCCAGCAGGATGACACTGGCGCCACCCGCAATCGTGATGCCTATTTCAAGCGCCCGTTGTTCGGCATAGGTCAGGTTGGCAGCCAGAACATCCTTCTTTTTGTCGAGCTTGATCATGGTCATCAATTCGTCTGCGCGATCGTTGGCATCTTCAAGGTCGGCCAGAAAGCGGAGAAAGGTGTATTTGTAGCCCAGGCTCCAGAGCACACCGCAACGAAGATTTTCAAACACGCTGAGCTTGGGGAAGATGTTGGTGATCTGGAAACTGCGTGACAGCCCAAGGCGATTGATCTCAAAGGGCTTCTTGCCATTGATGCGCTGGCCGTTGAGCAATACCTCGCCGCTGGTGGGCTCAAAGCGCCCACTGATGAGATTGAACAGGGTTGATTTGCCTGCGCCGTTGGGGCCGATGATGGCCACACGCTCACCAGCGTTGACCTTGAGGTTGGCGCCGCGAATGATCTCGGTTTTGCCAAAACTCTTGCGAAGCTCTTTAAGCTCAAGCGAATACACGCCATTCGTGTTGTTATCGCTCATAAAGCCTCCCGGCGCTTGATTTCTTTTTCGATCTCATTCTGTATCTCGCCCCATTGCCCCAGGAAGTGGCGGCGCATGAGTTCAAACGTGCCCAGGCCGGTCACCATCACAAAACCTGCGCCGAACCAGCTGTTGATGCTCGTGGCGTTGAGTCTTGCGCCCATAAAGCCAAGCTCAGGGCCAAGGGCCGCATTGAGCTGCAGGTGGTAAAGCATTTCAACCATCGCAGCGGCGCCAACCAGCGCGACCAGCGCCGTGACCGCCAGGCCCAGGTAAGACACCCACAAATCCCTGAGCTTGCCAAAACTGGCGACGCGAAGATTCATCATGATGAGGCTGGCAATGCCGCCCGGCGCATACATCACCATGAAGAGAAAGATCAGGCCAACATACAGCAGCCAGGCAATGGTCAGCTCTGACAGCAGGATAAGCGCCAGCACCAGAAGGCCGGCGCCGATGATGGGGCCAAAAAAGAAGGTCGCGCCACCGAGGAAGGTGAACAGCAGCAGGCTGCCGGAGCGCACGCCGCTCACCACTTCAGAGGTCACGATCTCGGCGTTGATGGCGGCCAGCCCGCCGCCAATGCCGGCAAAAAAGCCCGCAATGATGAAGGAGTAGTAACGCACTTTTTGCGTGTTGTAGCCGATGAACTCGACCCGCTCGGGGTTGTCGCGGACCGCGTTCAGGATGCGGCCCAGGGGTGTACGGGTAAAGGCAAACATCGCGGCCGTGCAGACAAAGCAGTAAAACGCGATCAGGTAATAAACCTGTATCTGCGGCCCGAAAGTAATGCCAAACAGTGGCTTGCCATAGGCACGGTTGGTGGTGATGCCGCCCTCGCCGCCAAAGAACTCCGGAAACATCAGCGACATGGCAAACACCAATTCACCCACACCGAGCGTGATCATGGCGAACGTGGTGCCAGCCTTTTTGGTGGTCACATAGCCGAACAATGCGGCAAAAAACAGGCCGGACAGCCCGCCCACCAGCGGTATCAGCGGGAGTGGAAGGTAGATGGTGCCTTTGGCGGCCATGTTCATTGCGTGCACGGCAAGGAAGGAGCCCAGCCCGGCGTACACGGCGTGGCCAAAACTCAGCATGCCGCCCTGCCCCAGCAGGATGTTGTAGCTCAGGCAGATGATGACAAGGTAACCTGCCTGCGACAGCATGGTCAGGGACAGGCTGCTCTTGAACATCAGCGGCGCTGCAATCAGCAGCAAGGCGTAAAGCGTCCACAGCACCCAGCGGCCAACATTGAACGGCTTGAATTCGTAGTATTTCGCGGACATGATCAGCCTTCCCTCGTACCGAGAAGGCCTTTGGGCCGGAATATAAGGATCAGGACGAGGAACAGGAACGGCAGGATGGGCGCTGTCTGCGAAATGGTGAGCTTGAGCAAGGGATAGCCAAAAGTCTCCGGGGTGACTGCCACCTTGAACTGGGCCAGGAGCGTGATCATCGACTGGTCCATCGCCACCGCAAAAGTCTGTATCAGGCCGATCAGCAGTGAGGCCAGGAAGGCGCCCGACAGCGAGCCCATGCCCCCGACGACGACGACGACAAAGATGATGGCGCCCACCGACCCGGCCATGGCGGGTTCGGTCACAAAAGTATTGCCGCCAATAACCCCGGCCAGGCCTGCCAGTGCGGCGCCGCCGCCAAACACCAGCATGAAGACACGCGGGACGTTATGGCCCAGGGCTTCCACGGTTTCAGGATGTGTCAATGCCGCCTGGATGACGAGGCCGATGCGTGTACGCGTCAGCAGCAGCCAGATGCTCAGCAGCATGAGCATGGACAACAGCATGATGAAAGCGCGTGATTTCGGAAAGTTGGTGCCGAAGATAGTGAACAGAGGTCCCTGAAGGCCGACCGGCAGTTCGTAATTGACCGCTGCTCGGCCCCAGATCAGTTGCACCAGCTCCAGCAGCAGGTAGGACAGGCCGAAAGTAATCAGAAGCTCGGGCACGTGGCCGTACTGGTGCACCCGGCGCAGGCAGTAGCGTTCAAACAGCGCCCCGATCACAAACACTGCCGCCGGTGCGACCAGCAACGCCCACCAGAAGCCGATGACATGCGACAGGCTGTAGGCAATATAGGCGCCCACCATATAAAAAGAGGTGTGCGCAAAGTTCAGCACACCCATCATGCTGAAGATCAGCGTCAGGCCCGAGCTGAGCATGAACAGCAACAGGCCGTAACTCAGCCCGTTGAGCAGCGAGATGGTGAAAAACTCAAGATTCATAGATGAAGACTCTTGGAGGGAAAACCGGGGCCGGGAAAGCTAAAGAAAAAGGCCCGAGGGTTGGTCGGGCCTTGCGCCTGGTGAACGCGGCGAATGTGTTTACGAAGGCCGCTTCATCTGGCAGGACGTTGGCGTGCTGGCAACATAGGGCTCATAGTACTTGAGCGGAACAAAGGTGTAGCCGGTGTTTTCAGCGTCCACCGGGTACTTGCCGCCGGCCTTTTCCCAACGCTCGATGAACAGGCCCTGCTGCAGCTGGTGATCGGTCTTGCGCATCTCGACTTCACCGTTAAAGCTCTTGAAGCGCATGCCCTCCATGGCCTTGGCCACGGTCGCTGCATCGGTGGTCTTGGTCTTGGCCATGGCTTCGGTCAGGATGGTGAAAGCATGGTAAATCGCCCCGGTGTAGAAGTCGTCATTGAACTTCTTCTTGTAGTCGTTTTGAAGCGCCTGGATATCGCCACCCATGTTGGGGTGGAAGTACGACACCATGTAAACCCGTCCGGCTGAAGCAGCGCCGCCCATGGCGGTTGGGGTACCCGTCACACCGCCGTAGTAGGTATAGAACTTGACGTTGTTCAGGCCTGCCTCATTCGCAGCCTTGATCATCAGGGACAGATCGGAGCCCCAGTTGCCGGTGATGACGGAGTCAGCGCCTGACTGCTTGATCTTGGCGATGTAGGGGGCGAAGTCACGCACCTGCGCCAGCGGGTGCAGGTCCTCACCGACGATTTGTATGTCAGGACGCTTGCTGGCCAGGTTGGCCTTGGCGAACTTGGCGACCTGCTGGCCGTGTGAGTAGTTCTGGTTCAGCAGGTAGACCTTCTTGATCTCGGGCTGGTCCTTCATGAAGGCGGTCAGCGCTTCCATCTTCATGGAGGTGTCTGCATCGAGGCGGAAGTGCCAGTAATCGCACTTGCTGTTGGTCAGGTCAGGGTCAACCGCTGCGTAGTTCAGGAAGACGACTTCCTTGCCGGGGTTGCGTTCGTTGTACTTGGACAGCGCGTCCATGATGGCCAGTGCGGGGCCGGAGCCGTTGCCCTGTACGACATAACGTGCGCCCTGGTCAATCGCAGACTTCAGCGCATTGGTGGTTTCCTGCGGGCTGAGCTTGTTGTCGATGCCGATGATTTCAAACTTCACGCCAGCCTTGTTCTTTTTGCTGAACTGCTCTGCCAGGAACTGGAAGCCCTTGAGCTGGTTGCTGCCGACGGCAGCCATCAGTCCGGACAAGGGGTCAAGCCATGCAATCTTGACGGTCTGGTTCAGGTTGACGGCGCCAGCAGGCAAGGCTGCAGCACTGGCCATGGCAGGCGCTGCGGCTTTTGCAGGTGCAGCGGCAGCTGGTTTGGCGGGGGCCTGTGCAAACGCCATGCTGCCGTACAGCATGGCAGACGCGGCCACCGCAATGCCGAAATGCCGGCGTACAAAATAAGTCTGGGTTGTCATGCTTTGTCTCCTGAATATTTAAGAATCAACACTGGCGAATTCAACGTCACACGGGGCAGAGGTTAGGGCAAAAACCAACCGCAAGGGTCAGGGATTGCCCTAGCCAATGTCGCTGTTGCGACTGGGGCTCAAGCTGTTGGAAGTTTGTAGTCCTTGAGCATCTCGCGCAAACGGGTTTTGAGGATCTTGCCGGTCGCACCCAAAGGGATCGCATCGACAAAAACCACATCATCAGGAATCTGCCATTTGGCCGTCTTTCCTTCGTAAAATTTGAGCAGCTCTTCACGCGTCACATCCATGCCCGGCTTCTTCGCCACGGCGATGATGGGACGCTCATCCCACTTCGGATGCGCCATGCCAATGCAGGCCGCCATGGCAACGGCCGGGTGCGCCACGGCGATGTTTTCAACATCGATGGAACTGATCCACTCGCCGCCGGACTTGATGACGTCCTTGCTGCGGTCGGTGATCTGCAGATAGCCGTCGGCATCGATGGTGCCGACGTCGCCGGTAGGGAACCAGCCATCCACCAGCGGGTCGCCGCCCTCCCCCTTGAAATACTCGCGGACTATCCAAGGGCCCTTGACGTAGAGATCGCCAAACGTCGTGCCGTCCCACGGCAATTCCTTGCCCTCGGCATCGACGATCTTCATGTCCACCCCATAAATCGCACGCCCCTGCTTGAGGCGTATCTTCATCTTCTCGGCTTCGGGCAAGGCGTCGTGCTTGTTCTTGAGCGTGCAAAGCGTGCCCAGCGGGCTCATCTCCGTCATGCCCCAGGCGTGCAGCACCTCGACGCCATAGTCATCGTTGAACGCCTGGATCATGGCCGGCGGGCAAGCCGATCCGCCAATCACCGTGCGCTTGAGCGTCGAGAAGCGCAGGCCAGCCGGCTTCATGTGGCCGAGCAGCATTTGCCAGACGGTCGGTACGCCGGCAGCGTAGGTGACCTTCTCGGCCTCAATGAGTTCATAAACCGATTTGCCGTCCAGCGCCGGGCCCGGGAAGACCAGCTTCGCGCCCGTCAGGGCAGCAGAGTAAGGAATGCCCCAGGCATTGACGTGAAACATCGGTACGACCGGCAGCACCGCGTCGCGAGCCGACAGGCTCATCACATCCGGCAGTGCTGCTGCATAGGCATGCAGCGTACTGGAGCGGTGGCTGTACAGCGCCGCTTTGGGGTTGCCTGTGGTGCCGCTGGTGTAGCACATGCTCGAGGCGGTGTTTTCGTCAAACGTGGGCCATTTGTAATCGCTCGATTGCGCGCCAATCCATTTTTCGTAGCTGATGAGGTTGGGCACGCCGGAGTCTTTGGGCAGCTTGTCTTCATCGCAAAGCGCGATGTAGTGTTTGATCGTTGTGCATTTGGCGTGTACGGCCTGCACCAGCGGCAAAAAGCTCAGGTCAAAACACAGGACCTGGTCTTCGGCGTGGTTGGCGATCCAGGCGATCTGGTCGGGGTGCAGGCGCGGGTTGATGGTGTGCAGTACACGGCCCGAGCCGCTGACGCCGTAATACAGCTCGAAGTGGCGGTAGCCGTTCCAGGCGAGAGTTGCTACGCGGTCGCTGAAGGCCAGCTTGAGGTCATCGAGCGCATTGGCAACCCGGCGGGCGCGTTTTGCGGACTCCCTGTAGGTGTAGCGATGCAGATCGCCTTCAACGCGGCGCGAAACAATCTCGGCATCGCCGTGGTGGCGTTCGGCAAATTCAATCAGGCTCGATATCAGCAGTGGCTGACTTTGCATTAATCCCAGCATGGGAACTCCTTGGAAAACATTGGTTTCAGACCCTTCATCGTAATGGTTCGCCGGCTGCCGATTGACAAGAAAAACCCTGCTGATTCGCGAGAGCGAGTGTGATGGGGCTCCATACAAAGCGCAAACCCTGTCGTCATATCGACATCTGGTGCGCGTTTACCCTGAGTCCCTTCTCAAGCACTTCCATGCAGCCCAAAACCCGTGCCGAAAGGCGCGAGCGAAAACCAGCAGAAAATAGCCCCATGCCATTTGATATCGCGTGCACGTCTTCAAGCCAGTTCCTCAGGGTGCAGCCCTGGTTTCGCCAACTGCCCGAGGCGCAGCAGGTCCGGGTCGAGAAAGATGTTTTTGTCCGTCAGGGCAAAAAGGGCGAGGTCCTGCTGCACGCCGGTGACGAGGTTGAAGGCTGGTATGCCGTGCTGTCGGGCCTGGTCAAGTTGCAGAGCAGTTCCGGCGAGGGCCGCGTATCGGCATTTCTGGGCGTGCCCGATGGCGAGTGGTTCGGCGAAGGCTCCGCCATGAAGCTCGAGCCACGCCGCTACGACGTGATTGCCCTGCGCGACACCGTGTTGTTTTGCCTGCCACGCGCCACCTTTGACGACCTGCTGGCCAACTGCCTGCCTTTCAACCACTTTCTGGTCGCGCATCTGAACAAGCGCCTGGGACAGGCCATGACCATCATTGAAGCTGGCCGCCTGCGCTCACCTGAACAGCGCGTGGCGCTTTACCTCAGCCGGGTTTTCTGGCAAGGGCGCCGTCGCCTTGTGCTGTCGCAGGAAGAACTGGGCCACCTGGTTGGCCTGTCCCGGCAAACGGTCAATCGCGCACTCAAATCCATGGAGCAGCAAGGCCTGGTGTCGCTGGCGCTGGGCCGCGTCACCATGCTGGACGAGCAGGCCCTGACGGCCCATGCCGTCTGTGCCGACGCACCGCTCGCCAAAGCCGCCGTTTAACCCCTTTTGTGCAGGGCTGCTTGCATCACAAGACAATCAGGACATGAACCAAGCCACAGCCACAGCCACCGCCCTCGACGCAGCCGCCGGACTGAAGTGGGACAACCAGTTTGCGCGGCTGGGCCCCGGGTTTTTCACCAGACTCACGCCAACGGCGTTGCGTTCGCCGTACTGGGTCAGCCGCAACATGGCGATGGCACGCGAGCTGGGCCTTGATCCAGCCTGGCTTGAATCGCAGGCCGCGCTTGAAACCCTCACCGGCAACGAAGTCGCTGACGGCTCACAACCTTTGGCCAGCGTTTACAGCGGCCACCAGTTCGGCCAGTGGGCCGGGCAACTGGGCGACGGCCGCGCGATTCTTCTGGGTGGGCTGGACACATCCGCCGGCAACCTTGAATTGCAGCTGAAAGGCGCCGGACACACGCCCTACTCCCGTATGGGCGACGGCCGCGCCGTGCTGCGCTCCTCGATCCGTGAATACCTGTGTTCCGAAGCCATGCACGCCCTGGGCATACCGACCACACGTGCCCTGTGCGTGACCGGCTCGGACGACAGGGTCCGCCGTGAAGAGATCGAAACCGCCGCCGTCGTCACCCGCACCGCGCCCAGCTTTGTGCGCTTCGGCCACTTCGAGCATTTCAGCTACAACGAGCAGCACGAAGAACTCAAAACCCTGGCCGACTACGTCATAGCCAACTTCTACCCGGCCTGCCGCGATGCCGCCCAGCCCTATGCCGCGCTGCTGGAGGCCGTGAGCGAACGCACGGCGCACCTGATGGCCGCCTGGCAGGCGGTGGGCTTTTGCCACGGGGTGATGAACACCGACAACATGAGCATTCTCGGTCTGACGATTGACTATGGCCCTTTCCAGTTTCTCGATGCGTTTGACCCCGGCCACATCTGCAACCACTCGGACACCCAGGGCCGCTATGCCTATAACAAGCAGCCCAATATTGCCTACTGGAACCTCTTCTGCCTCGGCCAGGCCCTGCTGCCACTGATGGACAACCAGGAACAGGCTCTCGCCGCGCTGGAACCATACAAGACCATCTTTCCCGCTGCGCTGGAGGCCAAAATGCGCGCCAAGCTGGGCCTGCCAGACGCGCAAGAAGACGACAAGGCCCTGATCGACAGCACCTTCAGGCTGCTGGCCAGCAACAAGGTGGACTACACCATCTTCTGGCGCCGCCTGTGCGGCTTCACGCCACAAAGCGGCCACGAGCCGGTGCGCGACCTGTTTTTTGACCACGAGTCCTTCAACGCCTGGGCCATGCAGTATTCGGAGCGCATCACACAGCTGGACGCGGTTGCGCGCGCGGAACTGATGCGCAAGACAAACCCGAAGTTCGTGCTGCGCAACCACCTGGGCGAAGAAGCCATACGCGCCGCGAAACTAAAGGACTTTTCCGGGGTCGATACCTTGTTGACCCTGCTGCAATCCCCATTTGGGGAACATCCAGCGCAAGAGGCGAAAGCCGGCTTTCCGCCCGACTGGGCTTCTTCCATTGAAATCAGCTGCAGTTCCTGAACTTTTAAAGGACACCATCTATGACCGCGAAAATCCAGAAAACCGATGCCGAATGGAAAGCCCTGTTGGCCGAAAAAGGTGCGGAACCCGTGGCTTTTGAAGTCACCCGCCATGCCGGCACCGAACGCGCATTTACCGGCAAATACGAAGCCGTCTGGGCTGACGGCAGCTACCACTGCATCTGCTGTGGGGCCAAACTGTTCGAGTCAGACACCAAATTTGATGCGGGTTGCGGCTGGCCCAGCTTTTCGCTGGCCATTCCGGGGGCGATTGAAGAGCATGTGGACCGCAAATACGGCATGACGCGGACGGAGACGGTCTGCGCCCAGTGCGGCGCGCACCTGGGTCATGTTTTCCCCGATGGTCCGACAGAAACAGGCTTGCGTTACTGCATGAACTCGGCATCGCTCGACTTCAAGCCAACCTGACCAGATGGTCAGCCAAGGTTCGCGATAATCCAGCCATGAAAATTCTTCTCGATTTCCTGCCCATCGTCCTGTTCTTCGGCATGTTCAAGTATGCCGAGGGCAACAAGGAATGGGCAGCAGCAACTGCCACCGACTGGCTGGGCTTCATGGTTTCCGGCGGCATCGTCGGGCCTGCCGAGGCGCCGGTTCTGCTCGCAACCGTTGTTGTGATCGTCGCTACGCTGGCGCAAATCGTCTGGCTCAAGGCAAGGGGCAAAAAGATCGACACCATGCTCTGGATCAGCCTGGCGCTTGTCACGGTGCTGGGCGGCGCAACCATCTACTTTCACAGCGAAAGTTTCATCAAATGGAAGCCGACCGTTCTGTACTGGGTGATGGGTGCCGGGCTGCTGATTGGCCAGTTGATCTTCAGGAAGAACGGCATCAAGTCGCTCATGGGCACCCAGATGGATCTGCCCGATGCCATCTGGCGCAAGGTCAACCTCAGCTGGGTTGGTTTTTTCGCCGCGATGGGCGCCATCAACATCTGGGTGGCCTACAACTTTTCCACCGCCGCGTGGGTCAACTTCAAGCTCTTTGGCGGCATGGGACTGATGGTGGTGTTTGTGCTGGCGCAGGCGATCTATCTGAACAAACACATCAAGCAGGACCCGACCGCATGAGCGCGCTGAACGAAGCTGGCGAGGTCAGCGAGGCCTTGCCCATCCACTCGAATGCTCTTGAGGCGCGGCTCATCGCCATCCTCAGGCCAACACGGCTTGAAGTGCTGGACGAAAGCGCTGCCCACGCAGGCCACACCGGTGCCAATGCAGAAGGCTTTGGCACCCACTTTCGCGTCCGCATCGCGAGCCCGCTTTTCAGCGGCAAAACACGCGTGGCAAAGCATCGGCTTGTGTATGATGCACTGCAAAATTTCATCGATCAGGGTCTGCACGCGCTGGCCATCGAGATCATTGAAACCCCCGTTTAAACAAACAGACAACTCCACAGGACATCCATGAAAAAGCAGGTTTTACTGGCAACCGTCGCGGCAGGCATGCTCGCCTTTGCCGCCCAGGGCGCCTTCGCGCAGAACGTCGCGATCGTCAACGGCAAGGCTGTTCCCAAGACGCGCCTCGATGCGCTGGCCCAACAGATCGCCAAATCAGGCCGCCCCATCACCCCTGACGTGCAGGCCCAGTTGCGCGAAGAAGTCATCGCCCGCGAAGTCTTCTTGCAGGAAGCCGAGAAACAGGGCCTGTCGACCAGCGAAGACTACAAGACGCAGATGGAACTGGCCCGCCAGACCATCCTGATCCGTGCGTTGTTTGCCTCCTGGCAAGCCAAAAATCCAGTAACTGACGCCGACCTGAAAGCCGAGTACGACAAGTTCGCGGCGGCCAACGGCGGCAAGGAATACAAGGCCCGCCACATCCTGGTCGAAAAAGAAGCCGATGCCAAGGCCATCATCGCCAGCCTGAAAAAAGGCGGCAAGTTTGAAGACATCGCCAAGAAGCAGTCCAAGGACCCCGG